>NZ_JBFAQJ010000049.1:0-47663 GCF_040677225.1 Saccharopolyspora sp. NPDC049357
CCGGCAGACCCGCCACCGTGGCCGGGATCTTGACCATCAGGTTCGGCCGGTCCACGGCCTTCCACAGATCGATCGCCTCGGCGACCGTCTTGTCGCTGTCGTGCGCCAGCCGCGGATCGACCTCCAGCGACACCCGACCGTCCACACCACCGGTGGACTCGTAGACCTTGCGGAAGATGTCCGCAGCATCCCGCACGTCATCGGTGGTGATGATGCGGGCGGCCCGGTCCGTGGTCACGCCCGCCTTGGCGAGCTCGTCGAATTGCCGGTCGTACTCGGGCTCCTTCGACAGCGCGTTGGCGAAGATCGTCGGATTGCTGGTCGCGCCCACCAGACCGTAGTCCTCGATGAGCTCGTCGAAGCCACCGGACGAGGTCCGGTGGCGCGACAGGTCGTCCAGCCAGATCGACACGCCGACGTCGGTCAACGCCTTCAGGTTCGCGTTCGCCACCAGGCGTCCTCCAATCCCACTCGGGCTCCCCACGGCCTACCCGCTCACCCCTCGCACCATGCGTGCTCACAGGCGCACGTTCGGCCCCCGGAGCAGCGATTCCGCTTCGTGGAACAACATCTTCGGCAGTTCGTCGCGCGGAGGGACGCGGGTGAGCGCGCGGTGCGCGCGGACCAGGCCCGCGAAGTCCCTCGGGTAGGCGGCCGGATCGGCTCCCAGCAGCGTGCCGAACCGGCGGGCACGACCGACGAGGTGCTGCCAGGTCTCGATCGGGGCGAGCCCGATCGACTCGGTGCCGTGCGAGAACAGCATCATCCGGATCTCGTCGTAGGACACCGCGTCCAGGTGCTCGCGCAGGGTTTCCGGCGAACGCCCCGCGTTGAACGTCAACCAGAACGGCACCGAACCCGTGCGCAGCGCCCAATGCGGTTCCAGCAGCAGGAACGTCTCCACCAGCAAGCGGTCGACGGGCATGCCGTGCGCGGCGTACCAGTCGCGGTGCAGCTCGGCCACCGCCGGGCTCAGGTCCTCCGGGTGGCCGAATCGCAGTCTGCGCACGGGAAAACCCAGCGCGTCCAGGTCATCGAGGAGTTCCGGCTCGAAACCCCACTCCGCCTCCGGCCGTCGCTCGTCGGGCTGCGGCGGGTTCCAGGAGCCGTGCTCGGAGCCGTAGCTGCGCAGGAACTCCCGCACCCGAGGCCCACCGGTGAAGTACTCCTGCTCGTCGGCTCCGCCGAGCGCGCCGAACTGGAACACGTGCCGCTCATCAACCCTGGTCACCGGCCAGTCCAGCGTGCACTCCGAGGTGACCACGACGCCGTCCGGAGCCAGGTGCTCGCGGATGAACCGGCGGTAGGCCACCGGCAGCCGCCGCCACTTGACCCGGAAGTAGGACATGCCGGCGATCATCAGCCGGTCCTGGTTCGGATCGTGCATGTGGTGCAGCACGAGTTCCGGGTTCATGCGCAACAGCTCGCGTCCCGGATGCCGCCCGGCCTCCAGCTCGGCCGCCGGGTCGTCGCGGTCCACCCCACTGCGCCGGACCGGGATCAGCAGCGTCTGCGGCAGCCACGGCGCGTCCAGCGCGGCGGCCAGGTGCATGAGCGCGCCGTTGGAGGAGCCGATGAACACCACCGGATATCTGCGACGCGGGTAGTGGTCGACGATCCACTCGGCGAGGTCGTCGGCGTCGATGTCGGCGAGCCTGCCGGGCGGGACCGCCTCGCCGACGCCGCTGACCGCGTACACCTGGTCGGCCAGCGACCTCGGCAGCCGGTTCACCCCGCCCAGCAGCGCCGAGATCACCGGCACCGCCGCGCGCGGAGCCGCACCCAGCGCGGGCGCATCCTGCCCGGCCAGGCAGTGCGACAGCGCGCGCAGCATGCCGGTCGACGAGTCGAACGAGGCGACCGCGCGACTCGGCCGCATCACGGCGCCCGGTACCGCAGCACCGCGCCGATGCCGCCGGTGAGGTCGATGGCGTCGGGTTCGGTGATCACCAGGTCAGCACCGGTCCCGGCCAGGGCGCGCACGACGGCCGCGCTGGCGGGCGCGTCACCGATGATCTCGCTCCCGGTGTCCTTGAGCGCGCGTTCGTCCGCGGCCAGCTCGGTAGCACCGGCACCGATGTGCAGGTCGCCCGCGTGGTCGTCGGCGGTCCACAGCAGCGTGCGGACCTGCCCGCGGCGCAGGGCCTCCACGGTCTCCTGCCAGCCCTCCACCGCGCGTTCGCCTCGGCCGCTCTCGCGCTGGAACTCCTCGACCACCTCGGCGACCTCCGCGTCGTGCACGGTGCGGGTCACCTCGTGCCGCAGCTCATCGGCCGACTCCTGCCGGGAAGCCGGTTCGATCACCAGACCCTGGTGATCGCCCAGCAGCGAGTGCACCATGGCGCGTTGCTGGTCCTCACCGGTGAGCACGATGGCCTGCACGCCCATCTTGCCCGCGCGTTCGGTGATCTGACCGGCCACCGCCTCGGCGTTGCGCTTCCAGCGCTCCTCGACGGCCATGTGGAACCGCTGCTGGTTCTCCTGCTCGCCCGCGTGGGTCTTGTGCACCGGATGCGTTTCGCCGTCGATGCGGACCCGCGTCGTCTCCCCGGATCCCGAGACCACCGTCAAGTCTGCGCCGGTGTGATCGACGTCGGCCGCCAGGAACGGCACCCGCGTCAGACAGCGCCGCAGGTAGGGCAACAGGTGCGGGACCGGGCCGACGTAGGCCTGGTCCTCGGTCGGCAGATCGGTGGGCGGCTCGGGCAGTTCGTCCTGCAGCACCACCTCGGCGCCTTCGCCGACGAGCACCTGCCCCCGCTGACCGGTTTGCGCGTGGTGTTCGCGCACGTGATCGGCGATCGCTTGGACGGTGGCCTCGTCCGCTCCCTGCTGCTGCAACCGCTCGCGGATCGCTCGCCACCGCAGCTCGATCGCCTTGTCGGCGTCCTCCGCGTCCGCCGAGGTGTCCAGGTAGGCGGTCACGAAGGGACCGGGCCGTTCGTAGACGTGCTGGAGGGTTCCCGTCTCCACGGCTACATCACCCTGTTCTGCTGCACGGGGTGCCCCCGCAACGCGGAGGCCGTGCCCGAAGAATCCCCGGGTGGTGCAGGCGTTTAAACCAGGCGGCCGACGGCGGCGTAGGCGTTGGCGCGGGCGATGTCGTCCTCGGTGGGAGGCAGGTCCGGGTGCCACGAGGGCGTGGGCACCAGGCCCGGCGGGATGAGTTCGTAGCCGTGGAACAGCTCGGCGATCTCCTCCGGCGGACGCCACCGCACCGGGGTCGGCGTCCGGGCCATGACCTCTTCGGCCGCGACGACCTGCTCATCGGTGGCGGCGATCTGCGAGATGTGCGTGGCGGCCAGGTAGCTCCCCGGAGCGCAGGCGTCCCGGTAGGCTGCGGTGAGCGCGGTGGCCTCGTCCTGGTCGGGCACGAACGGCAGGATCGCGACCGCCAGCACCGCCACCGGCCGCCCGAAGTCGATCTTGGCGACGCCGTTGGCGTGCAGCACCGACTCCGGTTCGCGGATGTCGGCCTCGTCCATGGACACCATCGGGTTCTCGCCGAGCAGCGCTCGCGCGTGCGCGACCGCGACCGGTTCGTGGTCGACGTAGGCGATGCGGGCCTGCGGGTTGTGCTGGTGCGCGATCTCGTGCACGTTGCCGACGGTGGGGATCCCCGAGCCCAGGTCGAGGAACTGGTCGATCCCCTGCCGCACCAGGTGGTCCACCGCGCGGTGCAGGAACGCCCGGTTGGCGACCGCGTAGTCGCGGGCGTAGGGCATCGCCTTCAGCCCGGCCTCGGCGGCTTCGCGGTCGACCGCGAAGTTCGTCGACCCGCCCAGGTAGTAGTCGTACATCCGCGCCGAGTTCGGGCGATCGACGTCCACGCCCTTCGGCTCCGGCAGCACCAACACGCCTCCCCACACCGGCGACCGCAACCTTTTCAGGGTACCGAGCCGTCTAGCGGCTCGGGTACCCCCGAGCCCTTCGCAGGCCCGGCCGCCGGTCGGGGTTTCGCAGCAGGGGGCGGTTTTGGTCCGAACCGTCCGTGATCAATATCCCTTTCGCCCGGTCAGTTCGGACCAAAACCGTCCCCCTGCCCCGTCAGGCGAAGCGCGGGTGCTCGCAGCAGGCCCGGTGGGTCCACTCCGGTTCGTGCCACCAGAAGGCGGGGTCGGTCTCCGGGGCGGCGCGGTGCGATGCGGTGATGGGGGCGGCCGTCGTCGCGCCCGGTGATTCGAAGGGGGCCAGGAGGGCGTCCGTCGTGTGCACGACACCGCCCTTGACGACCGTGCGGACCGACGCTGCGGCGGTGATGTCGGCGAGGGGATCACCGGCGACCAGCGCCAGGTCCGCGTAGGCGCCGGGGCGGATCTCGCCGAGCTCACCCGGAAGACCCAGCCAACGGGCCGGGTTCCGGGTCGCGGTGGTGAGGGCTTCGAAGGGCGTGAAGCCGTGCGCGACCATCGCGCGGAGGTTCATGTGCAGCGAGACCGCGATGTTGTCCAGCGGCGAGTCCGTCCCCGCGATGATGAACCCACCGCCGCGCTGGATGCGCAGCAGCATGTCGACCTGCCCGGCCAGCTTGAAGCGGGTGACCTCCCCGTCGGGACCGGCCGCGTCCTCGGCTTCGCCGAGCAGGCGCTGGTACTCCCACGGCGGGAACAGCACCCGCGTCCGGCGGTCCTCGATCAGCGACCGATCCTGCGCGTACATGCCCGACGAGGTGAACAGCGTGGGCGTGATGGACATGCCGCTGGCGATGAACAGCGCCACGGCATCGTCGTAAGACCTGCCGAGCTCGTCGCAGGTGTGGGAGTAGCCGAGCCTGTTGGTGGCCCCGGTGTGCTCCATGCCGTCCATGCCCAGATGCGCCGCCGGGTAGACGTAGTGCGAGCTCAGCGGCCTGCCCTGCGCGTGGGCCTGCGCGATCGCCGCCTGCTGCATCCGGACCGGCATGCGCACGTAGGTCTTGACCATGTCGTAGTCCAGCGCCGACGCCCGCCGCATCTCCAGCCGCAACTGCTCCTCGCTGAGCGTGGGGCGCATGAAGTTGTAGTAGATGCGCCCGCCGTCGATGGCCTCGCCGGTGGCGAAGTAGCGCGGCCCCACGCGGTCTCCCGAGCTCAGCGCCTCGCGGGTCTCCTGCATCTGGTACGCCGGATCCCCCGGTGATCGGGTCGTCGTCACGCCGTAGGCCAGCCAGGCGCGCCCCTGCCGGTCGCCCCACTGCCGTCCGCGCAGGTGCCAGTGCACGTGGGCGTCGATGAGACCGGGGATCGCCGTCAGCTCCCGCGCGTCGATCCGGGCACGTCCGTCCTGGGCCGGGAGCACGGCGGCGATGCGCTCCCCCGCCAGCACGATGTCGACGTCGCGGCGCAGCCGGTCGGACGCGCCGTCCCACAGCGCACCGACGCGCACCACCTGGTTCTCACCGCTGCGCGCGGGCGTCCACCGCAGTTCCAGCGGGATCGAGGAGACCTCACCGGTGCCGATGTGCACCGACCGCAGCTCGCCGCCGTTGAGGAACAGCAGGTGGTAGGCGTCGCGCCAGCTCAGCGAGTCGGTCAGCTCGGTGGTGACCTGGCGGGGCGCACCGGTGAACGCCCCGGCCGCGTCGACGGCCACGATCCACGCGGCCGACTCCACGACGAACGCGAGGTGCCTGCCGTCCGGGGACCACACCGGGCCGTCGTCGCCACGCGTGGCCAGCGACCGGAACGGCATCACCTCGGTGTAGTGCAGCGCACCGGTTTCCACGTCGACCCGCAGGATCTGGCTGGTCCCCTCGCGGAACCGCGTCCCGTAGGGCTTGACGGCGGCCAGCACCAGGGTTCGCCCGTCAGGCGACCAGTCGGGGCGACCGGGCTGGAACAGCGGCGGCGTCACCTGGCGCGGTTGGCCGCCGGCGAGCTCCGCGACCCACGTGGCACCGTCCTGGTCCTGGTAGGCGACCCGCTCACCATCCGGGGAGAACCGGGGCGTGATCGCCGCACCGTCCACGTCGGTGATGCGCCGATCCGATCCGGTGCCCAGGTCGTGCAGCCACAGGTCGGCGGTGCCGGTGCGGTCGCTGCTGTAGAGCAGCTGCCGCCCGTCCGGGGAGAAGTCGGGATCGGACGCGAAATAACCGTCGGCGACCACTTTTCGAGGCTCCTGGCCGATCGGCATCACCCACAGCGCGTTCAGCGCGCGGAACGCGACCTGCGGGCCGTCGCGTGAGCACACCGGGCTCGCGATGCCGGTGACCTTCGGCCCGCGCACCCCGGGACGCCGCTTCGGGTAGTCACGGCGGGACACCACCGGAACCGTTGCGGTGAAGGGGATCTCGCCGCGCTCCCCGGAAGGTCCGCGCCTGCGGAGCACGCCGTCGGCGGTGTAGAGCAGGTCGCCGGTGCCGAGCCAGCGCGGCGCGAATCCGAAAACGTCCTCACCTTCGGTCGCGGTCCGACCGTCGACCACCAGGTCCCGCCGAGCACCGGCCAGGCGGACGTGGGCCAACCGGCCGTCGGGAGCGAGACTCGGCCCGCGCAGGGACACCTCGTCACCACCGTCGACCAGCACGGTGACCTGACCGGAGGCGATCTCCACGCGCTCGATCGCGGTGTCCCCGGCGACGTAGACCAGAGCCCGGCCGTCGGGCGACCAGCTCGGCATCGACACGTCCGGCCGATCCCGGGTGACCTGGCTGATCACCCCGGAACCGAGGTCCATCACGAACACCTGGTAGCCGCCCGCGCGATCGGAGGCGAACGCAAGAGCCCTTCCGTCGGGCGAGAACTTCGGTTCCCGGTGGTCCTTCCCGCCTGCGGTGAGCTGCCGCAGCCCGGAACCGTCGGCAGACATCGTCCAGAGGTGGAAGTTGCCATCGCGGTAGGACTGGAACACCAGGTTGCGACCGTCCGGGGAGAAGTCCGGCTGCGTGGCGTCCTGCAGCTCATCGGTGAGCTTGCGCGCCGCACCGCCGCCGGGTTCGAGCAACCAGATCGCGTTGACCAGGTCGAACGCGATGCGTCCGTCCGGTGCCGGGGCGGCGCAGATGTTGGTGCCCTGCCGCAGCGTCACACCGGGGCCTTCTGCCAGCGCCACGCGTTGCGGAGCGAACGCGAAGGCCGCCGCCGCACCGGTTCCGGCCTGCAGCGCGCGTCGTCGGGTGATCCTGAACCGTGAATTCTCCGCCACCATCGGCACTCCCGAAGATCCGTCGAAATCCGCGAATCGATCGATCGTCCGCCCACCGCCGATCACGCACAATCCGCCGACGAGTGAAAACCCGGGATCCGAACGGTCCTGTTGCTCCCACCACCGAGAACGGTGAACCTCCTTCGGATTCCGCGCACTCGATCGTGTAGTGCAGGTGACGTGGCGGGTCGTCTCGCGGCCGCCGGAACCGCCGTCGTACCGGTCGCTTTCGCCGACGCGACCTTCGGTGACGTGCTCGAAGCGACGAAGGTGCACCGCTGGTACTACGGCTCGTTCGCCTGATACGAGAAGTGGCGGCACATCGACACCCGGGCCCGCCTGCCGACCCTGGCCGGGGCGGAGTACATCGGCCGGAAGTACACGGGGTGAGGTTCGGAACTGAATCGTTCCCGTTTACCAGCTGACACCGGGCCGCTGACCAGCGGAATCAGGTCGCGACCACTGGTGCGCACCTGGTCGGCCGTTCGCAGTCAGAGGTGCTTCCGGTTCTGGACAGTCGCCTTGATCACCCTTGACATTAGGCTAGCCTAACTTAACGCTCATCAGGTGTCCGCTCGCACCTGAGGAGCCGTGAATGTCCAGTATCGACAGGAAAGCAACCACCCTCGCCCCCTACGCCCTCGGCGCCTTCCGGATCGTCGTCGGCGCGCTGTTCGCCAGCCACGGCGCAGCATCGCTGTTCGGCATCTTCGGCGGCGCCCCGGGAACCGGCGGAGGGACGGTGGCGTTCGGAACCTGGCCGTCGTGGTGGGCCGCGGTGATCCAGCTGGGCTGCGGGCTCCTCGTCGCGCTCGGCGTGCTGCACCGCGGCGCTGCGGTGCTCGCCTCCGGCTCGATGGCCTACGCCTACTTCATCGTCCACCAGCCCGACGGCCTGCTCCCCCTGCAGAATCAGGGAGAGCAGGCGGCCTTGTTCGCCTGGTGCTTCCTTCTGCTGACCTTCACCGGACCCGGGGCGCTCGCCCTCGGCCGGGCGCTGCGCCGCTCACCGCAGCTCGCCGCGGCGTGAGTCAGGCGTCGGGCCGACCGTAGCGCTCGGCGACGGTTTCGGAGGACTGCCAGCGGCTTCCGGGGTCTTCGTCGTTCGGCCAGCCCTCTGGGGAATCCTGCCAGGCTTCGCGGCGACCGTAGGGCAGCGCGTCGATCAGCGCGAAGGTGTGCCCGAGCTGCTCGACGCCCCTGCCCGCGGTGTGCCAGGTGCGGTAGACGGTGTCGCCGTCGCGCAGGAAGACGTTCATGCCGAATCCGCCTCCCGGAGGCGCGCCGACATCGGTGCCGAAGGAGCTGTTCGCGGTGGAGTACCAGGGGAACGCGTTGCCGACGCGGCGCTTGTAGGCCACGGCCTCGTCGATCGGCCCCTGCGTGACGATGACGAACCGCGCGTCGTAGTCGCGGAGGAATTCCAGGCGGGTGAACTGCGAGGTGAACCCGGTGCAGCCGTGGCATTGCCACTTCTCCCCCGGGAACCACATGTGGTTGTACACGATCAATTGGGACGCGCCGTCGAAGATCTCGGCCAGCGAGACCGGTCCCGCTTCGCCTTCGAGGACGTAGTCGGGCATCCGCACCATCGGCAGCCGGCGGCGCTGCGCGGCGATCGCGTCGAGCTCCTGGGTCGCCGCCTTCTCACGGGCGCGCAACGCGTCGAGCTCGCGCTGCCAGGTGCCGGCGTCCACGACGGGCGGCAGAGCGTGCGTGGTGGTCATGATCTCTCCCACGGATGAGTTTCACGGACGGTCGCGAATGGAGACCGCGACCGCCCGTGAAACTCATCGGTGCCCGGTCGCAGCGACGACCGGGCACCGAGAAGGAACTGATCAGGCGCAGAGCTTCCAGTCGCCGTCCTCCTTGACGAGCTTGAGCTCGGCGGCCTGCGGCTGCTGGCCGGGAACGGTGGACTCCATGGTCGCGGTGCCCGTGTCGCCGTTCTCCTGGACCGACTTGACCGTGGTCTTGACCTGCTTGAGCATCTCCAGGTCCTGCGGCTTGGCGACCTTGAGGAACTCCGCCTTCTGCTTCTGCAGCTCCTCGATCTGCGGCATCGCGCTGTTGCAGACCACCGCGCGGTAGTCGTCGGCCTTGACGCTGCGCGGGTCCTGGGTCTCCTTGGTCGACAGCGCCGCGTAGTCCTCGGCGGTCGACTGAGCGGAGCCACCGCTGAACAGCCAGAAGGCACCGGCGGCCACGACCGCGATGACGAGCACGGAGGCCGCCACCGCGACGATCATGCCGACCTTGCTCTTCTTCTTCGCGGGCTCCTCACCGGACTCGGTGGCCGCAGACGCCTCAGAGGTCTCAGCGGACCCGGACGACTCGGAGGACTCCGACGACTCAGCGGCCTCGGAGGTCTCGGCGGCGGGCTGAGACTTCTCGGTCTGCTCCGCATCGGGCTCGCCCTGCTCGGCACCAGGCTGCTCGGCGCCCGACTTCTCAGCGCCGGACTCGGCGTCGCCGTGGCCGGCTGCGGAGCTCTCCGAGGGCTGCTCCACTGCCGAGGTCTCGGTCTCCTCAGCGGGCTGCTTCTCGGAGCCGCTCTGGCCGGGCTCGTTCGGCGAAGAGGTCATGAACACCTTCCTGGTTCGGACTTGTCAAGTGCTGTCCCCACGTGTACGCGACCCGAGGCCCGAGTTCCACCCGTGTCGAACTTTGGCCTCCGCATTTCCCACGCTCGGACATTACGATTCGACCACGCGCGCGGTGGAACTTCGCATTCACGCCACGAGGAAGTCCCGACTCCGTCCGGTGAACGGCGTGACCTCGCCCGAGCCCGCTGCTTTCCAGTCTCCGTTGTGGACGATCCGGTAGCGGCCGGTCGGCACTTCCGCCGGGATGTCCCAGGTGATCGTGGCCGTGGAGGACGCGACACCACTGCGCTTCCAATGGTACTGGGTGGACCAGTCGCGGTCGTCGGCCACCGGTACCCACCGGCCGTCCACCAGGCGCTGGACCTCAGCGTAGGTACCGCCGCGACGCAGGTCGTTCTTGGGGTGTCCGGTGACGAACTCGACGGTGACGCGCTCACCCCGGTGGTAACCGCTCGCGGGCTCGGCCAGGACGTCACCGAAGCCGCGGCCGGGCGGCGGGGCGTCGAAGACCACGCCCGGCTGGAAGTTCGGCAGCGTTCCGCTCATGTCGGGCGGCAGGGGCCCGAGCGGAACCCGCCGGCCCGCGCGCATCACCGCGGCGAGCCTGGTGAACTCCTGCTGGTAGGCGGGAAGCGTGTAGCGGCCGAACAGGGTGGAGGCCCCCTCGTACTGCTGGGAGTCGTACTCCTCGGGTGTGGTGACGTACTGGCTGTAGGCGTTGGCGTAGCCCTGGATCAGCACGTTCTCCAGCGGGACGCCGAGTTCGGCGGCGACGCTCCGGCGGATCCGCAGTCCGGCGACGATGGTGAACTCCGCGGGCCCGGCGACCAGGTGGAGCTCGCCGATGCGCATCAGCTGCAACGGCAGCACCTGCGGGCACCACGGGTGCGGTGGCATCGCACCGAAGGGCACCGCGACGGGTTTGGGCGCCTGCTCGTCGGCCAGCTCCGGCGGGACGGGAACGTCGGCTCCCCCGAGCCAGTCCAGCAGCGGGTTGCGGATCCCCTCGCCGATGGGGATTCCCGGTCCGTCCTCGGTGCTGCCGGCCAGCATGGACATCCCGATGGCCGCGGTGCAGGTGCGATGCGTCTTGCCGTCCGGGGCGAATCGTCCGTCCACAGTGACCTCGGAGAGGTCCACGTAGCACAGCGCGGAGTCGACCGGCCCGCTCATCGGTTCTCGCGCGGATGCGAAAGCCTCTCGCGCTGCCTGGAATTGGCGTTCGCCGATGATCCGGGTGTTGGCGAACTCGTCGTCGGTCGGTCCGGAGCCGGGCTCCAGGTTCAGGTTGGGCGACATGTCCCCGGCGTTGGTCTGGGCGAAGCAGGCCACGAACTCGGCGTCGCGGTGCTCCCAGGCGAAGGCCGCGTATCCCTTGTTGTCCGAGCTGATCAGGTGGTTCTCGTTGGTCATCGAGGTGCCGTGGGTGGCGAACCAGGTGATCGCGCCGACGTCCCGCCCGCCCTGGGTGAAGCGCAGCACCGTCACCGCCGGGTCGATCGCCTGCGGGAAGTGCTCGGTGTCCTGCGCGGGGTTCATGTCGAAGGCGCTGCGGGAGCGGTTCACGCTGGCGTCGGTGAGCTCAGCCCGCCCGAGCGCGAGAGCGCCGGGCCGCAGATCGTCGTGCGCCTGGCCGATCGCCTCGGTGATGCCGTCGACGACGGCGTTGAAGGTCTGCTCCTGGAAGCCCAGGGTCGCCAGGTCGTACGCGGCGTAGTGCGAGTCGCCCCCGCACGCCGCGTGCGTGTGGGTCGCGTTGAGCAGCACGTTCTGCTCGGTGTAGAGACCGCCGTAGGTCTCGGCGAGGCGGCGCAGCACCTCCTGGTGCACCGACTGGAACAGCGCACCCAGCTCGGCGGTCACGAACACCACGCGGTTCGCGCCGTCGTCGACGACGAACGCGCGCGCCAGCGTGCGCAGGTGGATGCCCGCGGTCTGCTGCTGCGGCATGGAGTAACCCATCATGCCGTTCTCAGCGGCCGGACCGGTCACGTCGCCTACACCGCGCCCGACCCGGTAGCCGGTGGCCTCCTGGCCGGACGCGGGGGTGACGCCGAACATCGTGGCGGCGAACGGTGCGACAGCGGCCGTGGCCAGCACCTGCCTCCTGGCAACGGGCATGAGCCTGCCTCTCGGTGAATGTGAACCACGTTCACGTTCATGGATGCGGGCAGGCTACGCCGATCAACATCGGGCTGCCAAGACTCACTTCGGCGCGAAGCGCTGGCCCGCGTCCAGCCGCAGGCACTGACCGTTGAGCATCGGGTTGTCGACGATGGCCCGCACCAGCTTCGCGTACTCCTCCGGGCGACCCATGCGCCGGGGGAACGCCGCGTCCTTGACCAGCGCGGCCTTCACGTCCTCCGGAGCTCCCTTCACCAGCCCGGTTTCGAACAGGCTCGGCGCGATCGCCAGCACGCGGATGCCCATCGACCCGAGATCGCGGGCCATGGTCAGGCACATCCCGGCGATCGCGGCCTTGGCCGCGGTGTAGGCGACCTGCCCGATCTGGCCCTCGAAGGCGGCGATCGACGAGGTGTTGATGATGACGCCGCGCTCACCGTCCTCGGGCTCGTTGTCGTTCATGTGCGCCGCCGCCAAGCGGCTGATGTTGAACGTGCCGACCGCGTTGAGGTCCAGGATCCGGCGGAACGCGTCGAGGTCGTGCGGCCCCTGCTTGCCCAGCGTGCGCTGCGCCATGCCGCCGCCGGCCGTGGTCACGGTGATGTGCAGCCCGCCCAGCTCGGCCACGGCCGCGTTCAGCGCGTGCTCGACACCGGCGAAGTCGGTGACGTCGACCGGGTGGAACGTGCCGCCCAGCGCCGCGGCGACGTCCTCGCCCGCCGAGTCGGCGAGGTCGGCGATCGCCACCGACGCGCCCTGCGCCGCGAGCAGTTCCGCGCTGGCCCGGCCCATGCCCGAGGCTCCGCCGAACACGACCGCCTTCTTGCCGTTGATCTCCACTGGTGCTCCTCCTCGTCGAGGTCAGCGAACTCGCTCGCGGAGTTCGCGTTTGAGGACCTTGCCCGCCGTGTTGCGCGGGAGCTCGTCGACCACCAGCACCTGCCGGGGGCACTTGTAGCCGGCGAGATGCGCCGCGCAGAACTCGCGGATCTCGCGTTCGGTGGGGCGGGGCTCGCCGTCGGCTTCGATGACGGCGACGACGCGCTCGCCCCACAGCTCGTCCGGCGCACCGACGACGGCGGCAGCCGAGACGCTCGGGTGCTGGTGCAGCACGTCCTCGACCTCGCGGGAGTAGACGTTCTCCCCACCGGTGAGGATCATGTCCTTGCGGCGGTCGACGATCGCGAAACGGCCCTCGGCGTCCCGCCGGGCGAGGTCGCCGGTGCGGAACCACCCGTCGCGGAACGCCTCCGCGGTCGCCTCGGGCCGGTTCCAGTACCCGGAGAAGACCTGATCACCGCGGATCTCCAGCTCGCCGACCTCGTCGGGGCCGAGCTCCACGCCGTCGTCGTCGACGATGCGCGCCGCCGACAGCAGCATCGACCGTCCCGCCGAGGCCAGCAGTTCCGGACGTCCGGCCACCGCCGCTCGGTGACCCTCCGGGCCGTGCGCGAGGGCGTTGCCGGCGAGTTCGGTCATGCCGAACCCGGCGCGGAACCCGGCGTTGGGGAAGCGGGTCATGGTCTCGCGGAGCGTGGCGACCGGCATCGGCGCCGAACCGTAGCCGATGCGGGTGATCGAGGTGGTGTCGCAGGCGCCGATGCCGGGATGGCGCAGCAGCATCTCCAGCATCGTCGGCGCGACCGTGGTGCCGGTGACCCCGTGGCGTTGCACGGCGTCGAGGAAGCCTTCGGCGCCGTACCTGCGCAGCAGCACGACGTTCTCGGCGGCCAGGTGGGCCACGAGCACGTTGTACCCGGCGATGTGGCACAGCGGCCACGGCACCAGCGTCACCGGCCGTTCCTCGGTCGCGCGCGGCCAGCTCAGCACCGCGTTGACCGCGCCCGCCACGACGTTGCGGTGGGTCAGGACCGCGCCTTTGGCCCGCCCGGTGGTGCCGGAGGTGTAGATCAGCCACGCGGGCGCGTTCTCGTCGACGCGCTCGGGTTCGGTGTCCGGCCGGCCGTCGACCAACGCGCTGAAGGGTGTCGTGCCCGCGACGTCGTCGACGGTAACCACCGTGCGGATCGAAGGCACCGCGTTGGCGGCGTGCCGCGCCGGGTCGAGGTACTTGGCCTCGGTGATCAGCACGGTCGGCTCGGCGTCGGCGAGCAGGTCGGCGATCTCCCGCTGCGCGAGCCGGTAGTTCACCGACAGCAGCACCATCCCCGCGAGCGGGACGCCGTAGTAGGCCAGCACGTACTCGACGTTGTTCTCGGTGAGCACGGCGATCCGGTCACCGCGCCGGGCGATGTCGGCCAGCCCGTGCGCCAGCCGGCGGACCGACGCGTGGAGCTCGCCGAACGTCCAGGCGGTGGACTCGAACGTCAGCGCCGGAGCTTCGGGCGTTCGTCCGGCGGCCAAGGCCACCACGTCGCTGATCAGCATCACGCCTCCCGCGCCCCACCTCGGACACCGGAGGAACCGTACCAAACAATCGCTTGGTCAGTCGATCACGATCAGCACGACACCATCAGCCCTCGGGGAGCCCGAAGGACGCGCGAGAGCACCACCACCTGCGGCCAGAAGCGGTGGACGGAGGCCCCGCCACCCGCACCGCCGGGCACAGGGATAACGGAATACCGCAGTAATCAGACACCCGAAAACCGCAGTAATCCGTCACCCACCACCGCAGCTTCCGAGCACGGTCGTCGTCGGATGGCGGCTTACCGCAGTAATCGGGCACCGACCGCGGAAGGGGACCTAGACCAGGATTCCGGCGATCGTGGCGCTCAGGAGGTTGGCGAGGGTGCCGGCGAGGACCGCGCGGATCCCGTCCTTGGCGATCCAGTCGCGCTTGGCGGGCACGAGACCGCCGAGGCCGCCGAGCAGGATCGCCAACGAACCCAGGTTGGCGAAGCCGGTGAGCGCGAAGGTGATGATGGTGGCGGTCTTCTCGCTGAAGTTGCCCGCCTGCGGCCCGAAGTCTCCGAACGCCACGAACTCGTTGATCACCAGCTTCTCGCCGACGAAACCGCCTGCGGCGACGGCTTCGTGCCACGGCACGCCGATCACCCACATCAGCGGTGAGAACACGTAGCCGAGGATCTGCTGCAGGGTCAGGTCCGGCAGGCCGAACAGCCCGCCGAGGGCACCGACGATGAGGTTGAGCAACGCGATCAGCGAGACGAAGGCGAAGAGCATGGCGCCGACGTTGAGCGCCAGCTTGAGGCCGTCGGAGGCGCCGCTGGCCGCGGCGTCGATGACGTTGCGCGGCTTCTCCTCCAGCGCGGGCGCGGCGGTGCCGAAGGCGAGGTTCTTGGACTCCTCGGCCTCGGCCGCGTCGTCGTCCTCGGACACCTGGGCGTCATCGGAGCTCGGCTCGTCCTTGGGCGCCGGCATGATGAGCTTGGCCATGAGCAGACCGGCGGGAGCGGCCATGAAGCTGGCGGCGATGAGGTTCTCCAGCTTCGCGCCGAGCATGGCGTAGCCGACCATGACGGTGCCGGCCACGGTGGCCAGACCGCCGACCATGACCGCGAAGAACTCGGACCTGTTCATGCTCGCCAGGTAGGGGCGCACCAGCAGCGGCGCTTCGGTCTGGCCGAGGAAGATGTTGCCGGTCGCGTTCAGCGATTCCGCCCGCGTGGTGCCCAGCGCCTTCTGCAGAGCACCACCGATGATGCGCACCACCCACTGCAGGATGTGCAGGTGGTAGAGCACCGCGGTCAGCGAGGACACGAAGATGATGATCGGTAGCACCTGGAAGGCCACGACCGTGCCCTCGGTGGGCATGATCGGCCCGACCAGGAAGTCGATGCCCTCCTTCGAGGACTCGATGACCTTGGTGACCCCGGCCGCGACGGCCGCGAGCACCTGCTGCCCCAGCGGCCAGCGCAGCACCACGACGGCGAAGACGATCTGGATCGCCAGCGCGCCGAGCACCGTGCGGAGGTTGATCGCGCGCCGGTTGGTCGACAGCGCCAACGCCAGCAGCAGTACGACGACCATGCCGCCGATGCCCCACAAGACCTGCACTGGATCCAGCCTTTCCTCGAACCGCCGCGGCTGTCGCGACGCTGTTGGGTCCGAGGGATGCTCGCACGCAGGACCGCGGGCACGCACCCGGGTGGCGAGTTTGTGACTCCGCTAACGGCAGGTCAGGACAAGGTGATCACTCCACAGTGCACACCGGCTCGCCGCCGAAGATCCGATGACAACGCCGTGGAGACGGCGGCTGAACCTCGCCACCACGCTCGGCGACGAGACCCCTCGCGAGATATCTTTCGCTCAAGATGATTGCGTGTAAGATTGTACTTCGGAGCCGTCACCACGTCGGCGAGAACGGAGAGCGCGATGAGTCCGCGGAAGGGAACGGAAGCCGTGGCCCACGAGGTCGATCTGCCCAGCGATGACGAGACCGTCACCTGGTGGGGCCTGGTCATCGAGGGCTACCACACCACCCACAGCCTGCTGATGAACGAGATCATCCAGCGCGTGGACCTCGCCCCGGGCTCGTTCGACATCCTGATCAGGCTGCTGCGCTCCCCCGGCCACCGGCTGCCGATGACCCGGCTCGCCGTGGAGGCCGCGCTGAGCAGCGGTGGCTTCACCAAGGTCGCCGACCGGATGGCCAAGGCCGACTTGATCCGCCGCGAACCCTCGGCCGAAGACCGTCGCGTCATCTACGCGGTGCTCACCGATCACGGCCTGGAGGTCGCTGAGGAAGCGCGCAAGGTCTGCGCCGAGATCCTGCGCAACCGCATCCTCAAGCCGCTCGGCGAACAGCAGTCGCAGAGCCTCGCAGCAGCGATGCGCACGCTGCGCGACGCCAACGCCGCCTGATCACGGCCTCAGCGGGCCGCGGCCTCGGCCTTGTTGAACTCGGCCTTCCACTCGCGGAACGCCTCCTCGGTGCGGCCGTGCCGCCAGTAACCGGAGATCGACGCCTGGTCGCGCGCCACGCCGCGCTCGCGGAACAGGTACGGGCGGACGCGGCGCATGACCTCCTGGGCCTCGCCGTGCACGAAGGCGTGCACGCGGCCCGGCAGCCACTCCAGCTCGCGCACCGCCTTCTCCAGCGCGCCGTCCTCACCGACGTCCGAGCGGTAGATGAACATGGCCTCGCCGGCCGGGGGCAGCGCCAGGTTCGGCGCCTCGGCGGGCGAGTCGACGAGCATGACCACGCGCACCACGGCGTCGGCGGGCATGCCGGCCAGCGCGGCGGTGATCGCGGGCAGCGCGGACTCATCACCGGCGAGCAGGTGCCAGTCCGCTTCCGGGTCCGGCTTGTAGGCTCCACCCGGTCCGTTGAGGATCAACCTGTCGCCCGGCTCGGCCTTCGCCGCCCACGGACCGGCCACCCCCAGGTCGCCGTGCATGACGAAGTCGATGGCCATGGTGCCGCTCTCGACGTCCGGGAACATCGCGGTGAAGGTGCGCACCACGGGCATGTCCTCGGCCGGGAACGTGCCGCGCATGGCCTTGACGTCCAGCGGCTCCGGATAGGTCACGCCCGCCTTGGGGAACACCAGCTTGACGTAGCGGTCGGTGTGCACGCTCTCGGCGAAGGCCGACAGGTCATCACTGCGGAACCACAGTCGCCGCACCCGGGGAGTCACCATCTCGGCACCGGTCACGGTCAGGTAGGTCGCCACTCGAACTCCTCAACGCACTCTCACAAACACTTAGGCCAGCCTAACTTATCTCTGCGGTAACGCGCAGCACCAACACACCCCCTTTGTCGCGACATCGAGGAACCCCGCCTCCCCTGCCTCAACCAGCCACTTCCGCCTCCCCGACCTCATCTCGCACACGCACCACGACCACCTCCCACCCCCCTCTCGGCGGCGCGCAGGTTCGGACGGGGTCAGGTTCGGTCGCGGCCCGCGTGAAACAGGAGGAGCGGCCTCCCGGGGTCGGGAGGCCGCTCGGCGGACGAGGAGTTCCGGCTACGCGGCCGGCGGCCGGTAGCGGGCCGAGGTGTCCAGCCAGGCGGCGTGGCCGCCCGGGATGTGGGCGATGACATCGGTGAGGTGACCGATCCGCGCTCTCAGGTCCTCGGGCTGACCCGAGAGCTGATCGCGGACCTCGGCGGCGGCCTGGTCGAGCTCCTTCTGCCGTTGCAGGATCTGGTTGCGCACCTCGGCGATGGCTTCGCCCTCGGTGCAGGCGTGGGCCTCGCGCAGCACCGTGACGTAGTTGGTCGGTTCCTCGTTCGCCGACTCCTTGGCCAGGGAGCGGATGTCGTTGCACCAGGCCGTGAGGTCGTTGGAGGCGGCGCAGAGCTCCGTCCACGCCTCACCGCTCACCAGCGGTTCGGGCACCTCGGTGCCGCAGGCGGATTCGATGACGTCGAACATGAACATGCCGTTGGACTCCCGGCGCAGCGCCGGGTACTCCTCCGGCGTGGGCAGGGTGCCCGCCTCGCGGTGGGCGATCTGGGTGAGGAACGCGTCGCGGTGCCGGTGCAGGTTGGCGATGACGCGGTCCCGCCACCGCACCGACATGCCCGCCGTCGTGCGCGGCCACAGGTCGGTCAGGGCCGACATCAGCGGGCTGCCGACCAGCACCGGCCGCCCCAGCATGAGCGCGGTGATGGCCGCGTAGACCTCGCGCACCGACTCCGGCGAGCGGTCGGCGTCGTCGTCCTGCTCGTCGTCGAGGTGGAACAGCACCGTGATCCACTGGGCGTAGAGCTCGACGGTCTCCGCCGGATCGTCCGGCAGCACCATCGCCGTGACCTCGTGGAACCCGGCCCCGCGCAGCCGCCGCTCGGCGGCGTCGGTGGTGATCAGGCCGACGCGGGCCGCCCACCGGCACAGCCGATCGCCGATGTCGTCGACCTCCGGGTGGATGTGGTCGCGGAGGGGAAGTCCGAAGTCGCTCACCGGCTCACCTCGCCCGACCGCCACAGCGCGCGCATCGCGAAAGCCGTTGTCAGGTAGCGTGATCCGAAGTAGACCTGGAACCGGCCCATCCGGTAGTACGCACCGGCCGCCCACGAGCCGTCGGAGTCCTGCGTCTCGGCCAGCCGGAGCCGTCGCTCGTCCTGGCCCTCGTGCGCCCCGAGGTTGTCGGCGGCGAGCACGTGCAGCGCGATGGAGAGCGAGTCCTCGCCGGTGGGGACCTCGGCGAGAGCGCTCCGGGCCGGCCCGGTCAGGGAACTCATCTCCTCGGGGAACCGGGCGCACACCCGCGACAGCGCGTGCAGGAACGCCTGCGGCGACGGGTAGTAGCGGGTGCCCTCCAGCCAGCGCCCGGAGCCCAGGTGAGCGGCCAGGTAGCGGGTGGTGGCGTCGCGGACCGCGCGCTCCTCCATCCGCTCCGGGACTCCGGCCAGGTGCAGGGTGTAGAGGGCGTTGGCGCACACCACCGCGTCGTGCTTGCGCCCGCGGCTCAACGTGCCCGGTTCTTGCCCGTCCTCCCAGTAGACCAGGTACACCCACGGCCACAGGTCCTCCGTGCCGTCGGGCTCGTGCGAGGCCGCCAGCGACAGCTCGCGCACCGTCGCCTGCAGGTCCGGGACCCGCAGCATCCCGAGTTCGCGCAGCGCGCCGGTGGCCATCGCCGTGCAATCGGTGTCGGCCGGTAAGCCGCTCTCCGGCAGGAAGCGGTAGCGCCGCTTCCACCGGCACCGCTCGACCTGCTCGAACAGCGGCGCGATCAGTTCCCGGTCGGGCCTGCCGTCGGTGGTGGTGAGCAGCATCAGCGACACCATCGCCGAGAACGCCTCGTCGGCGAGGTCGAAACCCGTTTCCACGCCGAGGGTTTCGGTCAGCTTCCGGCGCGCTTCGCGGCCGGTGAAGCTCTCGTCGAACCGCGGGTCGAAGGACATCTCGACCGACGGAGCCCCTCCCGGTCCGATCGACTTGCGCACGTAGTCCAGGGCGCGTTGCGCGGTCTGCTGGAACAGTGTCACGACTGTTGACTCCTCAGGGTGTTCGAGGCGGTGGAGATCGACGGCGGGAACCCGGCGATGACCGGGCACCCGCCGCCCTCAGGTGCTTGCGCTAGGCCTGCGAGGCCTGCTTGATCGCGGCCCGGATCCGTCCGTAAGTGCCGCAGCGGCAGACGTTCTCGATCCCGTCGATGTCCGCGTCGGTGACCTCGTCGCCCTTGTCGTTGATCAGCGCGACGGCGGCCATGATCTGGCCGGGCTGGCAGAAGCCGCACTGCGCGACGTCCTGGTCCATCCACGCCTGCTGCACCGGGTGCGGCTCGTCGCCGTCGGCCAGACCCTCGATGGTGGTGACCTCGGCGCCGTCGGCGTCGGCGGCCTTGACCACGCAGGTCTGGACTTCCTCGTCGTCCATCAGGCAGGTGCAGGCGCGGCACACGCCGACACCGCAGCCGTACTTCGGTCCGGTGAGGCGCAGCTCGTCGCGCAGGACCCACAGCAGGGGCATCTCCGCGGGGACGTCGACCTCGACGTCCTCCCCGTTGACCGTGATCGAGTACTGGGGCATGCGAGCCCTCCTCTAGTTGTTGATCGGGAACTGGCGGGGAACGGTTCCGGTGGCGCGGCCGTAGGCGTTGGCGACCGCGGCGGCCGAGGCGGGAACGGCGATCTCGCCGACACCACCGGGCTCACCGGTGGGCGGCATGATGAAGACCTCGGTCCGCAACGGCGCCTGCGCCTGACGGGCCACCTGGAAGTCGGCGAAGCTGCCTTCGCGCACCGCGCCGCCGTCGATGTGCAGGCCCGCGTAGAGGACGGTGTTGATGCCGTCCATCAGTCCGCCCTGCATCTGGGCCTCCACCCCGCGCGGGTTGATCGCCCGGCCGGGGTCGATGGCCACGTAGGCCTCGGTCACGCGCGGCTTCTCCGGGTCCGTCGCGTCGATCTCCACCAGCGTCGCGGTCGTCGACTTGTACTCCTGGTGGATGCCGATGCCCTGCGCGTGACCCCGGGGCATCGCCCTCCCCCACCTGCCTTCCGCGGCGACCTTGCGCAGCACCGCCTTCGTGCGGTCGTCTTTGAGCGACTCCAGCCGGAACTCGACCGGGTCCTTGCCCAGGTGCTTGGCGATCTGGTCGACGGTGATCTCCTCGGCGACCCGGTAGGCCACCGAGTGCACGCCCCGCATCACGCCGGTGTTGGGCAGCTCCACGTCGGTCTCGGTGCCCGAGACCGTGGCGAGCCCGAACTCGTAGGGGACGGTCTGGGTGACGCCGATGACGACGTCGGCCACCGCCTCCTTGGCGGGCTTGCCGAGCTCCATCAGCGCGGTGAACACGATGTCACCGAGACCGTGCGTGAGGTCGGTCCACGCGCCCGAGACCCGGTGGTGGAAGGAGCGCACCTCGCCCGCGCGCACGGACGCCTGGACGCGCTGGTGGGTGGCCGGGCGCATGCGCCCGTGCCGGGTGTCGTCGTCGCGGGTCCAGAAGAGCTTGACGACCTTGCCGGTCGCTCGGGAGACCTGCGCCGCCTCCAGCGGTGCGTCCATGTGGCAGTTGCGGCCGAAGGACCCGCCTGCGCGCTTGACGTGCACCGCGACGTCGGCCGTGGTCAGGTTCAGCTCGTCGGCGACGAGCTTCTGCACCTCGATCGGGACGTGCGAGGAGCACCACACCTCGGCCCGGCCCTCGCGCACGTCCGCGACGGCGAAGCCGGTCTCCATCGGCGCGTGGCTGGTGAAGGCGAAGTCGAAGCGCTCGTCGAACTCACCGCCGTCGGGGCTCACCACCTCGGCCGCGCTGCCCGCCTTCTCCTTCAGGACCGCTGCGATGTCCACATCGGACTTGGCGGCGGCCGCACCGTCCTTCCAGATCACCTTCACCTTCTTGGCCGCTTCCATGGCCTGCCAGGTGTTCTCCGCGCACACCGCGATGCCGGTGGGGATCTGGGCCACGGCGGCGACTCCCGGCATGGCGCGGGCGGCCGAGTCGTCGTAGGAGGCGACGGTGCCGCCGATCGTCGGCGGGCGCACCACCACGGCCACGACCGATCCGGGGATCTTGGTGTCGGAGATGTAGGTGGCCTTGCCGGTGACGATGTCGT
This sequence comes from Saccharopolyspora sp. NPDC049357, assembly GCF_040677225.1. Taxonomy (NCBI): domain Bacteria; kingdom Bacillati; phylum Actinomycetota; class Actinomycetes; order Pseudonocardiales; family Pseudonocardiaceae; genus Saccharopolyspora; species Saccharopolyspora sp. NPDC049357. Next base: position 21,802 of record NZ_JBFAQJ010000049.1, read on the forward strand.
TGGCGTCCAGGCGGTTCAGCGGCTTGCCCACGATGTGGTAGCGCTCCGGCGGCTTCGGCGTCGCCGGGACCGCGGGGATCGCGACCTTCGCCGCCTCCTTGGACAGCTCCCCGAAGGTCAGCTTGCGCCCGTCCGGCGCGTAGACGCAGGTGTCCTTGGTGGACAGCCGACCGGCCGGGATGCCCCAGCGCTTGGCGGCGGCGGTGACCAACCGCGCCCGGCCCGCCGCCGCCATCGAGGCCAGCGGCTTGCGCAGCACGCGCACCGAGGTGGAGAACGCGGTGACCTGCGAGTAGGACAGCTCGGGACGCGCGTCGGAGTGCGTGATGGCGATGTCGGTGGGCTTGGCGTCGAACTCCTCGGCCAGGATCATCGCGACCGTGGTGTTGATGCCCTGCCCCACCTCGGTCTTGGGCAGCTCGAACCAGACCTCGTTGTTCTCGCTGATGCCCAGGCGCAGCTGACCGAAGGTGGGTGTGGCCAGGAGGTTGATCGCGTCACCCATGTCGAACAGGTCCGCGATCGGCGGCACCGGCAGCTGGTTCGGGGCGAACGCGGCGGCGGCCGCTTCGCCCTCGGCGAGCATCTTCCCGACGACGGTGAGCGTGGGCGCCGCCGCCAGGTAGGTGAGGAACCGACGACGGCCCAACCGGGCCTGCACCTCGGTTTCCGCTTTCGTGGCAGGGCTTTCCATCCAGGGGCTCCTCTCAGCGTCGCCACAGGCCACGACCGGGAACTCCCTCCACGCGGGCAGCATCGATCCGCTTGGCCACTCGGTGCCGCTTTCCGGGCACGACGGATCGCACGAACATCCCCACGCCGCGTTCCACAACGCTTGCAGGACAAGGACGTTCGCGAATTCGCTCCGCGAGAGAAGAGTTACATCGCAGTGAAGCTGGAGACCTGTGCCGACTTCTTTCCGTGAAAACCGAACTTGCCAGGCGCGAAGGGGTTTTCGAGCAGCCCATCCGGCCTGTTGCCGGGCGGACCATACCGGGGGCATTTCAGGGCGTTGAATCGCCCGCACGACGGCGAACCACTAGTCCGAACAGTGGCCGAGAGATACCAACCGAACCTCGGCGCAAGGCAAAACCGCAGCTGGGAATCAATTCGGAACGAGCAAGTCTGGAAATTCACAGAACGACTCCCCATTCGAATCCATTCGAAAGATCGACATTGCATTCCCATGGAGACCCGAAAGAATCCGTTCCGTGATGAACTCACGCCGTTAGTTTTCGGCTTAAACTCTGGTATATGCCAATCATGAGTCTACCACCTGCGATTATTGCAGAACTGCCGCGACCCGAAATAACGGAAGATCACTGGATTCGGGAGTAGTGACCTGCCGATTCCCAGTTTTGGAATATTCCAAACACTGATGGATCCACGCCCTCTTCCGATGTAAGCAATTGCTTGCTTCCTTTCTCCTTCGAATTCCGAATCCCCTCAATGTCGCAACGAACATCTCTGTCCGGCGTAAAAATGACCCCGATGCGCGATCGCCGGTTCCCGTCGCGGCATCGGCACTGTCAAGATCATCTGGTGATGGCGACATCGGTAGTGGATTCGTTGCGGTGGTCCCGAGAGCTGTTCGATCCCGCGATGAGACAGGCGATTTCCGGCCTGCCGAAGGAGACGCGGCACGTGTGCGGCTACCACCTCGGTTTTTGGGACGCGCGCGGTGAACCCGGCGGCGAGGCGTCGGGCAAAGCCGTGCGTCCGGCCCTGGTGCTGCTGTCCGCCGAAGCGGTCGGCGGCTCGGGAATGACGGCGGTTCCGGCAGCGGTCGCGGTGGAGCTCGTGCACAACTTCTCGCTGCTGCACGACGACGTCCTCGACCGCGACGCAGCCAGGCGGGGACGTCCGACGGCTTGGGCGGCGTTCGGTTCCGGGCCGGCGATCATGGCCGGAGACGCGCTGCTGTCACTGGCCTACCGGGTGCTCGCCGGATGCGGCGCGGAAGCCGTGCACGTCCTGCACGAGGCCACCACCGCCCTCATCGAGGGCGAGACCTCGGACCTGGCTTTCGAGAGCGCCACCGACGTCGCGGTGTCCGAAGTGGAGGACATGGCCTGCGGCAAGACCGGCGCGCTCATCGGGGCCGCCTGCGAGTTGGGCGCGCTGCTGGGCGGCGCCTCGGCCGATCAGCGCCAGGACCTGAAGGCCTTCGGCGAGAAGCTGGGCCTGGCCTTCCAGCACGTCGACGACCTGCTGGGGATCTGGGGCGATCCGGCCGTGACCCGCAAGCCGGTGCACGCCGACCTGCGCGCCCGCAAGAAGAGCCTCCCGGTGGTCGCCGCGTTGAACTCCGGGACCGACGCGGGCCAGGAGCTGGCGTCGCTGTACTCCTCCCAGCAGGAGCTCACCGACGCCGAGGTCGAACAGCTCGCCCTGCTCGTGGAGAAGGCCGGTGGCCGGGAGTGGAGCCGTTCGGAGGCCGAAAGGCTGATGTCCGAATCGCTTTCGGCCGCGCGCCGCGCCGAGTACCGCCCCGGCGCCGCGGGCAGGATCGAGGAGGTGGCCCACCTCGTGGTCGACCGGGAGTTCTGAACCCCGCGCCCCACCAGCAGCGGAGGTGCGCCGTGGCGAGCGCGGGCCGGCTCAGCACCGCAGGCGGGGGTGAGCGCCGACCGTCATCAGGGCGATGTCGACGTAGCGAGCCGCGATCTCCTCGGGGCTCAGCGGGCCGTCGGCGTGGTACCAGCGGGCGACCGACTGGCACATGCCCAGCAGCGCCCGGGACGTCTCCACCGGGTCGGCGATGGTGAAGGTGCCGTCGCGGCTGCCGGTTTCGATGACCTCGGTCAGGACGGTCTCCACCGTCTTGCGGCGGGCGCTGTAGCGGCGCCGGTTGCTCGGCGACAGGTAGCGGTTCTCGCTGTCGAGCGCGGCGAGCCGGACCCGGTAGGTCATGTGCAGCACGATGGCTTCGATGACGTTCACGAACTGCTCGCGCGGGGATCCCGGGGCCTCGCGCGCGGCGGCGCGCACCCGCCAGGCGACATCGCCGGTGCCCAGTTCGAGGAGGGCCACGAGCAGCCCTTCCTTGTTCTCGTGGTGGTAGTACAGCGCGGGAACGGTCATGCCGACCCGGCGAGCGATCTGGCGCACGGTCGCGCCGTGGAACCCGCTCTCGCGGAACTCGTCGACCGCGGCGTCGAGGATGGGCGTCAGTTCGAGCGGCCCGAAATCCCGCCACCCGGACGCGGCGTCCGGCTTCGCCGCACTCGCCTGAGCCATCACGTCTCTCCCTCTCCCCGCCTGCGGGTGACCTTACCGGCCGGTGACGGGCACCGGCCGGTTCGGTCGAGCTCAGCGAGCCTGTTGCTGAACTCGTCCTGCGCACCGCCGGTTGCTCAGGTGGCCTTCACAGCTCGCGGCCGCGCCGCCTGCACCACGGGTCGGGAACGCGCTCTCATCGAGGTGCCATGCGGATGGCCCCGTCCAGCCGGATGGTCTCCCCGTTGAGCATGGGGTTCTCGACGACGTGGCGCACCAGGGATCCGTACTCGGCGGGGTCGCCGAGCCGCGACGGGTGCGGGACCTGAGCGCCGAGGGAGGCGACCGCCTCCTCGGGCAGCGCGGAGAACAGCGGCGTGTGGAACAGGCCCGGGGCGATGGTCGTCACCCGGATCTTCAGGCTCGCCAGGTCACGTGCGATGGGCAGCGTCATGCCGACGATGCCGCCCTTGGAGGCCGAGTAGGCGGCCTGACCGACCTGCCCGTCGAACGCGGCGACCGAGGCGGTGTTGACGATGACGCCGCGCTCCTCCCCGACCGGTTCGGTCCGGGACATGCGCTCGGCGGCGAGCCGGAGCACGTTGAAGGTGCCGATGAGGTTGACGTTGATGACCTTGGTGAAGTCGGCGAGCGGGAAGGCGCCCTTCTTGCCGACGGTCTTGGCGGCGTTGCCGATGCCCGCGCAGTTCACCGCGATCCGCAGCTGCCCCAGCCCGTCCGCGGCGTCGAGCGCCGCGGTCACCTGCTCCTCGTCGGTGACGTCGGCTGCGGCGAACACGACGCCGTCGCCGAGCTCCGCGGCCACGGCCTCGCCCTGCGACGACGGCAGGTCCACGATGACGACCTTCGCGCCCTGGCCGTGCAGTTCCTTCACCGTCGCCAGGCCCAGCCCGGACGCACCTCCGGTCACGAGCGCGACAGCATCCTCGATGTCCACTTTCCGACTCCTCACATGTCGTCCGAGCACCGGAGGGCAGCATACTGAGCGAGCGATAAGTAACCAAGCGTTCGTCGTATTGACACCCCGCGCCTGCTTAGCGACCGTTAAGTGGACTTCGGAGGAGGAGCGCCATGGACGCCGTCATCGTCGACGCGATCAGAACCCCGTCAGGCAAGGGAAAACCCGGAGGGCAGCTGTCGAGCATCCACCCCGCCGAACTGCTCACCCGCACGCTGCGCGGGCTCGTCGAGCGGACGGGCATCGACCCCGGTGAGGTCGACGACGTCATCGGCGGCTGCGTCGGCCAGGCCGGCGAGCAGGCGCTCAACATCACCCGCAACGCCGTGCTGGGAGCCGGTTTCCCGGAATCGGTGCCCGCCACGACCATCGACCGGCAGTGCGGTTCGAGCCAGCAGGCCGCGCACTTCGCCGCCCAAGGCGTCCTCGCGGGCACCTACGACGTCGTGATCGCCTGCGGTGTGGAGTCGATGAGCCGGGTGCCTATGGGCACCACCCCGATGGGAACCGACCCCAGAGGCCCATCGATGGCCGCCCGCTACCCCGAAGGCCTGGTGAACCAAGGCGTCTCGGCGGAGCTGATCGCGGCGCGGTGGAAGTTCGGCCGCGAGGAGCTCGACGAGTTCTCCGCCCGATCCCACGCCCGCGCCGCGCAGACCGCCGCCGATGGGGCCTTCGACGACGAGATCCTGCCGGTGGCGGTGACCGGCGAGGACGGCACCGAGCGCGTCGTGAGCACCGATGAGACCGTGCGCGCGTCGACAACCGCCGAAGGGCTCGCGGGCCTGCGGGCCTCCTTCGCCGACGAGGAGCTGGCGAAGCGCTTCCCGGAGATCGACTGGCGGATCACGCCGGGCAACTCCTCGCCGCTGACCGACGGCGCGTCGGCGGTGCTCATCATGAGCGAGGCCAAGGCCGCGGCGCTCGGCGTGCAGCCCAAGGCCCGGTTCCACAGCTTCGCCGTCACCGGCAGCGACCCGCTGCTCATGCTCACCGGGGTCGTGCCGGCCACCCGCAAGCTGCTGGACCGCGCCGGGGTGTCGATCGACGAGATCGACGCCTACGAGGTCAACGAGGCGTTCGCGCCGGTGCCGCTGCTGTGGCAGCGCGAGTTCGACGCCGACCCCGCCCGCCTCAACCCGCGGGGTGGGGCCATCGCGCTGGGCCACCCCCTCGGCGCTTCCGGCACGAGACTGCTGACCACGCTGGTCAACCAGTTGCAGGCCACCGGTGGCCGGTACGGGCTGCAGACCATGTGCGAGGGCGGCGGCATGGCCAACGCGACCCTCGTCGAACGCCTCTGAGCACTCGGGCGGCCTCCCCCGGGAGGCCGCTCAGGGCTTGACCTTCTCGCCGACGGCGCGGACTCCGCGTTCGACGTCGGCGACGGTGCACATCGCGCCCTTGCGCGCGACTGAGACCCGGGTCACACATCGATCCGGGAAGACCACAGTGGACAGTCGCTCTCCGGCCACCTCGCGTCGCACCGGCCGAGACCGGTGACGCGGTCAGCGAGATCCGATGGCTCTCCTGGGTGGGCTGGGGGCGTTTTTGAACCTAGGCTTCAGACATGTCGATCGCGATCAACGAGGATCACCGGCTGCTGGCTGAGACCGCTTCCGATCTGCTGGCGCGGCGCGAAGCACGTGGCGCCAGCCGCGCGCTGCTGGAATCCGATTCCGAATCCCTGCCTTCGTTCTGGCAGGAGGCCGCTGACCTGGGCTGGCTGGGGCTGCACCTGCCCGAGGAGCACGGCGGCGCGGGATTCGGACTCGCCGAGACCGCGATCGTCGCCGAGCAGATGGGGCGCGCGGTGGCGCCCGGACCGCTCGCGCCGACCGTGATCGCCTCAGCCCTGATCGATGCCGCCGGTGACGAGGAGACGAAGAGCCGGTTCCTGCCCGGTCTGGCCGACGGGTCGGTGCCCGCCGGCATCGCGCTCGACGCCCGGCTGGAGGTCTCCGGAGGGACCGCGTCGGGATCGGCACCGGCCGTGCTGGGCGGCGGCCTGGCGCGGCTGCTGGTACTGCCCGCCGGTGACGACGTCGTGGTCGTCGAGGTCGGCGAGGCCGTGAGCGCGGAGGTTCCGGCCAACCTGGACCCCTCCCGCCGCTCGGCTCGCGTCTCACTGGACGGCGCACCGGCAGCGGTTCTGGCCGGAGGTCGACGAGCGCTGGTCGATCTGGCGCGCGTGATCCTGTCCGCCGAGGCCGTCGGTGTCGCCCGCGAGTGCACCGAGCTCGCCGCCGCCTACGCCCGGGAGCGCGAGCAGTTCGGGCGCGTGATCGGCACGTTCCAGGCGGTCAAGCACCACTGCGCCAACATGGCCGTGGCCACCGAGCTGGCCACCAGCGCCGTCTGGGACGCGGCCCGCGCCGCCGAAACCGGCGGCGACCAACTCACCTTCGCCGCCGCGGCCGCCGCCGCGCTCGCCGCACCAGCGGCCGACCTGTGCGCCAACCTCAACACCCAGGTGCACGGCGGCATCGCCATCACCTGGGAGCACGACGCGCACCTCTACGTGCGCCGCGCGACGACGCTGCGCGCGACCCTGTCGGCCGACGAGGCCGCCGGCGAGGTCACCGCGCTCACGCGCCAGGGCGTCACCCGGGCCCGAACCGTCGAGCTTCCGCCCGAGGCCGAGGACCTGCGCGCAGAAGTCCGCGCCGTCGCCCGGGAACTGGCCGCGCTGCCCGAAGACCGGCAGAAGGAACGCCTGATCGAGACCGGCTACGTGATGCCGCACTGGCCCGAGCCCCACGGCCGGGCGGCCGGAGCCGTCGAACAGCTCGTGGTGGAGCAGGAGTTCGCCTCGGCCGGGGTCAAGCGCCCCCAGTACGGGATCACCGGCTGGGTCGTGCTCACGCTCATCCAGCACGGCACCGAGCAGCAGGTGAGCCGGTGGGTCGGCCCCGCGCTGCGCCAGGACGTCATCTGGTGCCAGCTGTTCAGCGAACCGGCCGCCGGATCCGACGCGGCCGGGATCAAGACCCGCGCGACGCGCGTCGACGGCGGGTGGCTCGTCAACGGCCAGAAGGTCTGGACGAGCGGCGCGCACAAGGCGAGCAAGGGCTTCGCGACCGTGCGCACCGATCCCGAAGTGCCCAAGCACCAGGGCATCACCATGATGGTCATCGACATGCGAGCCGAGGGCGTCGACGTGCGGCCGATCAAGATGCCGTCCGGCGCCTCGGAGTTCAACGAGGTCTTCTTCCAGGACGTCTTCGTCCCCGACGAGGACGTCGTCGGTCCGATCAACGGCGGGTGGACCGTCGCGCGGGCCACGCTCGGCAACGAGAGCGTCAGCATCGGCGGAGGTCAGGGCACCATGTCCACCCCGGCCTCGGCGATGGTCCCGCACCTCGACGCGCACCCCGACCGGCTCCCCGGCGGCGCCGTCCGCATCGGCCGGTACGCCGCCGAACACCACGCGATGGAGATGCTCAACGTGCGTTCGGCGCACCGCGCCGTCGCCGGAGACGAACCGGGGCCCGAAGGAGCCATCACCAAGCTCGTGCTCTCCGAACTGGGGCACGAAGCCGCGGCCATCATGAACGCCCTCAGCGGGCCTGACGCGGTCTACCTGGACGGGCCCGGCGCGTTCAGCGGTGCGCTGGCGCTGCTGCACCGCGGGCTGTCCATCGCGGGCGGCACCAGCGAGATCAAGCGCAACCAGATCGGTGAACGCATCCTCGGACTGCCCCGAGACCCGCTGATCAAGTGACGGGGCGAACCGGCGGAAATCCCGCGGCGCGAAGAGGATTTCGAACCCCGAGGCCGCATCGGTCGCCTTCGACGCGGTCTGACGATCACCAACCAGGCGTCCACGGTGGGGACGCTCCAGCAACAGGAGAGGATTCGATGGCGAACCAACGAGCGCAGGTCCAGATGACGCCCGAGGAGATCTCGGCGTTCTTGGCCACCCGCCGCACCGCGACGCTGGCGACGCTGGGCGCCAACGGGCACCCGCACGCCGTGGCGATGTGGTTCGCGCTCATCGACGGCGTGATCTGGTTCGAGACCAAGGCCAAGGCCCAGAAGGCGGTCAACATCGGCCGCGACCCGCGCGTCACCGTCCTGATCGAGGACGGCCTGACCTACGACGTGCTGCGCGGCGTCTCCCTGGAAGGACGCGCGGAGATCGTCGACGACCCCGACGCGCTGTGGGCCGTGGGCGTCAGCATGTGGGAGCGCTACCACGGCCCCTACAGCGACGAGGTGAAGCCGCTCGTGGAGCACATGCTGCACAAGCGCGTCGCCGTCCGCATCGACGTCCACCGCACCCGCTCCTGGGACCACCGCAAGCTCGGCCTCGACCCCATGCCCCTCGGCGGCACCACCGCGGCGCACTACCCGGAATCGGCCGACCGGTAGGCCCCTCGCCTCAGGCGTTGGGGTAGCGGGTCAGGCAGAAGGTCTCGAGGCGTTCCGCCAAGGTGCTCAGCGACGCAGCCGCGTGGTGGTCGGGGTCCCACGCGGCGTGGAGGGTGATGCTGAGGTCCTCGCCTCCGGGCTGGGTGATGCGCAGGCCGTGCAGGTCGAAGCGGGGGTCGTCCGAGACGACCGCGATGCCGCGGCCCGCTGCCGCGAGCGCTTGGGCGACCTGAGCGTTGCCGCATTCGACGGGATCGGCCAACGCCTGGCCGACCCCGGCCAGGGCCTGGTCGAGCAGTTGGCGCGGCCGGAAGGTGGGGTCGAGCACGACCAGCGGGTGCCCGGCGAGCTCGTCGAGGTCGACGGTGTCGCGGTCGGCCCACGGGTGCTCCTGCGGCACGTAGGCCCACAGCGGCAGGACCGCCAGGGTCCGCGTGCTCCAGAGGGCCGGTGGTTGCTTGGCGACGATCGCGAGATCCGCACCTCGACGCAACCGGTCGAGGGCTTCCGGACCGCTCGACTCCTGCACGGTCGGCTGCGGGTCCCGCGGCCCGAAGGTGGCCAGGAACGGGGCGACGACGTCGGTCAGCGTGGTCGGGCTGGCCGCGATCGTCAGGTGCACGAGCCGTCCGGCCGCCAGCGACTCGGCGGCCGCGGTGGCGGCATCGGCGCGGTGCAGCACGTCGCGCACGACGGGCAGGAACCCGCGCCCGGCCGCGCTGAGCTCCAACCGGCCCTCGCGGCGGTCGAACAGCGTCACCCGCAGCTCGCGTTCGAGCAGGCGGATCTGCCGGGACAACGCCGGCTGGGTCACGTGCACCCGCTTGGCGGCCTCGCTCACGGTTCCCGCTTCGGCGACGGCCACGAAATACCTCATGCTGCGCAGCTCCACACCTGCGAGTATGCCTGGACGTACTAGGTGGCTTGCGAAACAGGCATTCGACGGCATGGCCTCGCGTGCCGAGGATGGGCTCCATGACCGCCATTCCCGACACGGGTCTTCACCAGAACCGCCACCTCGTGACCGAGATCCCCGGTCCCCGTTCACGCGCGCTCATGGCGCGCAAGCAAGCCGCCATCGCCCGAGGCGTCGGCACCACGATGCCGGTGTTCGCCGCGCGTGCCGCCGGTGGCGTCGTCGAGGACGTCGACGGCAACGTGCTCATCGACCTGGGCTCCGGCATCGCCGTCACGACCGTCGGGGCCAGCGCGCCCCGCGTGATCGACGCCGTCGAGCAGCAGGTGCGGGAGTTCACCCACACCTGCTTCATGGTCACCCCCTACGAGGGCTACGTCGCCGTCGCCGAGCGGCTGAACCGCCTCGCTCCCGGTACGCACGAGAAGCGCTCGGTGCTGTTCAACTCCGGCGCCGAGGCCGTCGAGAACGCCGTGAAGATCGCCCGCGCCGCCACCGGCAGGTCGGCGGTCGTGGCCTTCGACCACGCCTACCACGGCCGCACGAACCTGACGATGGCGCTGACGGCCAAGGCGATGCCCTACAAGCACGGCTTCGGCCCGTTCGCCCCCGAGGTCTACCGCGCGCCGCTGTCCTACCCGTTCCGCGACGGACCGGACGTCGACGGCCCGGAGGCCGCGCGACGCGCCATCGAGGTCATCGACAAGCAGGTCGGTTCGGAGAACCTCGCGGCGCTGGTCATCGAGCCGATCCAGGGCGAGGGCGGGTTCATCGTGCCCGCCGCCGGTTTCCTGCCCGCGCTGCAGCAGTGGTGCCGCAGCCGCGGCGTGGTGCTCATCGCCGACGAGGTGCAGACCGGCTTCGCCCGCACCGGCGCGATGTTCGCCAGCGAGCACGAGGACGTGGTCCCGGATCTGCTGGTCAGCGCCAAGGGCATCGCCGACGGTCTGCCGCTGGCGGCGGTCACCGGGCGCGCCGAGCTCATGGACGCCGCGCACGCGGGCGGACTCGGCGGGACCTACGGCGGGAACCCGCTGGCCTGCGCGGCAGCGCTGGCCACGATCGACACGATCACCGAGGACGGGCTGATCGAGCGCGCCCGCGAGATCGAAGCGCTCGCGCTGCCCCGGCTCTCGCGCATGCGCGACGCCGACCCGCGCGTCGGCGACGTGCGCGGCCGGGGCGCGATGCTGGCCGTGGAGCTCGTCGATCCGACGACGGCGGCACCCGACCCCGAGCTCGCCCACGCGGTCGCGACCGCCGCGCACGCCCAGGGCGTGATCGTCCTGGTGTGCGGAACCCACGGCAACGTCCTGCGCTTCCTGCCGCCGCTGACGATCAGCGACGAACTGCTCCACGAAGCCTTCGACGTGCTCTCCGCCGCGTTCGCCGACCTCCGCTCCTGAAAGGACGATCACGTGCTCTCCCCCGACACCCTCGACACCGACCGCGCGCTCCACATCGCAGGGCGGTGGCAGACCGGACGCGCGGGCCGGTTCGACGTCGTCGACCCCGCCACCGGCGAGTTCCTGGCCGCCGTCGCCAACGGCGCGGCCGAGGACGCCACCGCCGCCGTCGACGCCGCCTCCGCAGCAGCCGCGTCCTGGGCGGCGACGCCACCCCGGGAACGCTCCGACGTGCTGCGCCGCGCCTACGAGCTCATGCACCGCGACCACGACGCCCTCACCCGGCTGATCACGGCGGAGAACGGCAAGTCCCTGGCCGACGCGCGCGCCGAGGTCACCTACGCCGCCGAGTTCTTCCGCTGGTTCGCCGAGGAGGCCGTGCGCGCGGAGGGCCGCTACTCCACCGCTCCCGCCGGGGGTGCCCGCACCCTGGTGACCTACCGGCCCGTGGGGGTGGCCGCGCTGGTCACGCCGTGGAACTTCCCCGCCGCCATGGCGACCCGCAAGATCGGACCTGCGCTGGCGGCCGGTTGCACCGTCGTGCTCAAACCCGCTGCGGAGACACCGCTGACCGCGTTGGCGATCACCCGGCTGCTGGCCGAAGCCGGTGTCCCGGACGGGGTCGTCAACCTCGTCCCGACCGATGACGCCGCCGCGGTGGTCGGCACGTGGATGGACGACTCCCGGGTCCGCAAGCTGTCGTTCACCGGCTCGACCCGGGTCGGCAGGTTGCTGCTGCACCAGGCGGCCGATCGGGTCGTCAACACCTCGATGGAGCTCGGCGGGAACGCACCGTTCATCGTCACCGCCGACGCCGACCTCGACGCGGCCGTGGAGGCCGCGGTGGTCGCGAAGTTCCGGGGCGGAGGGCAGGCCTGCGTGTCCGCCAACCGGTTCTACGTGCACGCCGACGTCGCCGAGGAGTTCACCGCGCGCCTGGGCAAGGAGGTCGAAGCCCTGCGCGTCGGTCCCGCCTCCGACTCGGGCAACCAGATCGGCCCGCTGATCAGCGCCCAGGCCGTCGCCGACATCACCGCGCTGATCGACGACGCGCTCGCGCGCGGTGCTCGCGTCGCAGCTCGCTCCGAGGTCCCCGACGGCCCGGGGTTCTTCCTGGCCCCGACCGTGCTCACCGACGTGCCCGCCGACGCGCGCGTGGTGCGCGAGGAGATCTTCGGGCCCGTGGCGCCCGTCGTCACCTGGCGCGACGAAGGCGAGCTGCTGCGCGCCGTCAACGACACCGAGATGGGTTTGGCCGCCTACGTCTTCGCCGGTGAGCTCCAGCGCGCCGTCGACCTGGCCGAGCACGTCGACGCCGGGATGGTCGGCATCAACCGGGGCGTCATCTCCGACCCCTCCGCCCCGTTCGGCGGCACCAAGCAGAGCGGACTCGGCCGGGAAGGGAGCCACGAAGGCCTCCACGAGTTCACCGAGACCCAGTACCTCAGCCTCGCCTGGTGAATCCGACCTCTCGTCCTGCCGCCGCTGATCGGGTTCCCCGGAGATCCGGTCAGCGGTGCGGGTGGAGCGGGGTGGGTTCGGGGTATAACCGGCGGGCCGGTGCTCGTGGTGGGACACCGGGCCGTTCGGTCGGAGTTGCGGAGGTTGCCGGTTGCGAGTCGACGATCTGCTGGGCACCCCCGAACTCGCGCTGGAGGTGCGGGTGCGCGGTCAGGTGGACCGGCCCATCCGCTGGGTCCACACGATCGAGGTGCGCGCTCCGGGCAGGTTCCTGCGCGGTGGCGAGGTCGTGCTCACCGCCGGCGTGTGGCGTTCGGCCGGGATCACCGCCGAGGCGTTCATCGACGACCTCGTCGAGGCCGACGTCGCCGCGGTCGGGTTCGGGATCGTGCCGCCGGAGACCGCGGTTCCCGAGGACTTCATCGACGCCGCCCGGCAACGCGGCCTGACCTGCTTCGTCGTCCCGGTCGACGTCGCGTTCCTGCAGATCGTCGAGGCGTTCGTCAACACCAAGCGGGCGGAGTGGGAGCGCCCGCTGCGGCGCCACCTCGGCCAGCACGACGCGATCGTCGCCGCGCTGCGCGTCCGGCGCGGCGTCGAGACGGTGCTGCGCACGCTGGCCGGTCAGCTCGGGCAACCGGTGGCGGTGCGCGGTGGCGGCGGGCTGATCGAGGGCGAGGAACCGCACCCCAGCCATCCGCTGCCCCTCGTCGGCGAGGGGCTGGCCGACGCCGAGCTCCTGCTGCCGCGACCGATGGACGAGCTGGACGTCGAGCAGCACGCGGCCGTGGTGCAGGCGATGCCGTTCATCGCCATGGAGATCGAGCGCGTGCGGGCGGTGCGCGCCACCGAGGTCCGCTACTCGTGGGAGCTGTTCGAGTGGGTCCACAGCGCCACCGTCGACACCGCCGCCGTGCGCACCCGGCTGCACTCGCTGGGGCTGCCGCCGGACGGGCCGCTGGCGGCGGTCGTGCTGCGCAGCCGGGACCCGGCGACGCACTCGGTGCGGTTGGGCGAGCTGCTGGGCACCGACGGCATCGCGGTGCAGCGCGGCCGCGAGGTGGCCGCCTTCTCGCACGTGCGCGGCACCGAGACCGAGCTCGCCCGCCGCGTCCACGACGCGTTCGCCGGGTCCGGCGACGTCGTGCACGTCGGTGTCGGCAAGCCGGGCGGGGCCGGTGATCTGCGGGTGAGCCTGCTCCAGGCGGCCCACGCCGCCGAGGCGACCTCGTCTCGCGCCGACGGCGGCTGGATGACGCACGACCAGCTGAGCAGTCCGGCGCTGCTGCTGTCGGTGCAGGACCCGGAGCTGCTGACGGCCACCGCGAAGGCCCTGCTCGGTCCGGTGCTCGACCACGACGAGAGCCGGGGCGGCGATCTCCTGCCCTCGCTGGCGGTGTTCCTCGACGCCGGGGGCCGCTGGCAGGAGGCCGCGCAGCGCCTGCACGTGCACATCAACACGCTCCGGCACCGGATGAGCCGGGTCGAGGAGCTGACGGGGCGCAGCCTCTCCCGCACCTCGGACCGAGTCGACCTCTACCTCGCCCTGCGCGGGCTGTCCCAGGGCTGACCGGCAGATCGCGCACCGGCGTTGTGCGATCGTCCAACGGGGCCTCCCGACTTCGGAGGATCGGTCACTATCCGATGTCCGGTGAGGTCGACCACTCTGTGCGGAAGCCACGGCCGACGACGGCCGATCGGAGCCCTCACAGGAGGTCATGCGCTGATGCATCCGGATAAGCGGCGCGACTCGGGTATCGAGAAGCACGGGGTCGACACCATCCCGGAAACCGACCGCACCGGACGACCGCGCGATGTCGCGGGAATCCTGCTCGGTTCCAACATGTGTCTCGGCGTGGTCATCTTCGGCTGGTTGCCCGCGTCGTTCGGACTCGAGTTCTGGCCGGCGATCGCCTCGATGGTCGCCGGAACGCTGCTGGGGACCGTGCTGGTCGCCCCGCTCGCACTGGTGTCGTTCCGCACCGCCACCAACCTCTCGACCAGCAGCGGCGGCACGTTCGGCGTCCGGGGCCGGCTCATCGGCTCGATGATCGGGCTGCTGCTGTCGCTGGGCTACGCGGCCCTGACGGTGTGGACGGGCGGCGCGGCGATCGTCGGCCCGCTGCACCGGCTGTTCGGCCTTCCCGACGGCGGCGCCAGCTTCTCCGTCGCCTACGCGGTGCTGGCGGTGCTGTCGGTGCTCATCGCGATCTTCGGCTACCGGCTGCTCACGCGGATGAGCAAGTGGGTGGCGGCCGGGACGCTGGCGCTCATGGCGCTGGGGATCGTCGCCTACGCTGGGAAGTTCAGCACGGCACCGGTCACCGACGCCGGGTACGCGATGGGCGATTTCTGGACCACCTGGGCGCTTTCGGCGGTCGCCGCCGGGCTCAGCGGCCCGATGGCCTTCATCACGCTGCTCGGCGACTACAGCCGCTACGTCTCGCCCCAGCGCTACTCGGGGCCGTCGGTGTTCGTCGCCTCGGCCGTGGGCATGGTCCTGGGGCTGCTCGTGCCGCAGCTGTTCGGCACGTTCACCGCGTTCGCCTCCGGCGCCGCCGACGACTACGTCGGCCCGCTGGTGGCGGCGGCACCGGTGTGGTTCCTGATCCCGCTGCTGCTCAACGGCGTGTTCGGCACGATCGGCAACGCCGGTGCGTTGATCTACAGCATGGGCTTGGACCTCGACGCGATCCTGCCGCCGCTGTCGCGGGTCCAGGCCACGATCCTGACCTCGGTGGCCTCGACCGCCCTGGTGTTCCTGGGCTACTTCGTGTGGGACGCCGAGGACGCGGTCACCGCCTTCGTGCTGCTGCTGACCGCCATCGGCGCCCCGTGGGCGGTCATCACGCTGATCGGCTTCTACCGCTGCCGAGGCCGGTACGACCCGGACGCGCTGCAGGTCTACAACCGGCGCTCCCGGGGCGGGCTCTACTGGTTCACGGCGGGCTGGAACCTGCGAGCCGCAGCGGCGTGGGCGATCGGCTCGGCGGTCGGCCTGCTGTCGGTCGACACCTCCCTGTTCCGGGGGCCGCTGATCGAGTGGACGTTCGGCCTCGACCTGAGCTTCGCGCTCGCGGCGGTGACCACAGCCGCGGCCTACCTGCTGCTGACGATCGGCTCCCCGCAACCGGTCCCGGACGCGGCGAAACAAGAAGTCCCGGCCCAGGCCGCATCCGCCTGAGGCACCTGAAGATGAGGAAGCAAGAGATGGACCACTTCGACGTCATCGTCGTCGGCGCCGGGTTCTCCGGGCTCACCGCCGCACGCGATCTGCGGGAAGCAGGCAAGAGCGTGCTGATCCTGGAGGCCAGGGACCGCATCGGCGGATCGACCTGGTACCGGCCGGACGCGCTCGGGGGGTTCGGCCTGGAGATGGGCGGCACCTGGATCGTCCCGCAGCAGACCCACGTCTGGGGCGAGGTGCAACGCTACGGCATCCCGGTCGTCGACAGCGAACTTCCCGGCCGGATGACCTGGTCGGACCACGGCGAGGTGCTCGACTCGCTGCTCCCGGTCCCGCCCGAGCAGTACGGCGCGCTGGAGCACGCGCTGCGCGCTCTCGTCGAAGCCGGTTCCCGGCTCGACCCGCAACGCCCGCTGTCCGAGCAGGACCTCGCCGATCTGGACGTGCCGATCCGGCAGTGGGCCGAGGACGCGGGCCTGACCGGCAACGCCCGGGAACTGCTCATCTCGTGGTTCTGCGGTTGCGCCAACGCCAGCGAGGAAACGGGGTCGGCGCTGGACATCCTGCGGTGGCTGTCCTCGATGGACAACTCGCTGTGGGGCATGGTGCAGGCCAGCGTGCTCGGCCACACCTTCGCCGAGGGCACGGTGTCGCTGGCCGAGGCGATCCGCGCGGACGCTGCCGCCGAGCTGCGGCTGTCCAGCCCGGTCCGCAGGGTCAGCGCCGACGCCGACGGCGTGACCGTCGAGCACGACGGCGGCTCCGCGAGAGCCGACCGGGTGCTGATGACCACCCCGGTCGGCGTGTGGCGCGACATCGAGTTCACCCCACCGCTCACACCCGCCAAGCGGGCGATCAGCGAGGAGAACCACGCCGGGCAGGGCCAGAAGGTGTGGGCGCTGGCCCGCGGCGTCGACCCCGAGATCAGCGGCTTCGGCTGGGGCACCAGCTTCGACTACGTCGGCGCCATGGGCAGCACCGACGACGGTGTGGTGCTGGTGTGCTTCGCCCCGGAGCACGACCGGGTCGACGCCACCGACCTCGGCGACGTGCAGCGCGCGGTGCGCGAGTTCGCTCCGGGCGCCGAGGTGATCGCCTCGGAATCGCACGACTGGGTCAACGACGAGTTCAACAGGGGAACCTGGGCGACGTTCCGGGCCGGCCAGTTCGCGCGGTACGAGATCGCCGTCGGCGAACCGGAAGGCCGGGTGCACTTCGGCGGTTCGCACACCGCTCGCCGGTGGCGGGCGTTCATCGACGGTGCGATCGAGTCCGGCAAGCGCGCCGCCGCGGAGATCGTGGCCGCCCAGTCCGAAGGAGACAGGAAGTGACCGAACCCATCGGCCCGGTGGACGCCACCCGCGTCCCCCGATACGGCGGAGACACCACCTTCGCCCGGCTCCCCCGGCTCAGCGAGGTCGGCGACGCCGATGCGCTGGTGTGGGGCGTGCCGTTCGACACCGGGGTCAGCTACCGGCCGGGTGCCCGGTTCGGGCCCAACCACGTCCGGCAGAGCTCCCGGCTGCTGCGGCCCTACAACCCGGCTCTGGACGCCGAGCCGTTCGCGGTGCGCCAGGTCGCCGACGCCGGCGACGTGGGGATCAACCCGTTCGACATCGACGAGGCGATCAGCACCATCGAGACCGCGGCCCGCGACCTGTCGGGCACGCGGCGAACCCTGCTCACCGTGGGCGGCGATCACACCATCGCCCTGCCGCTGCTGCGCGTGCAGCACGAACGGCACGGGCCGGTCGCGGTGCTGCACTTCGACGCGCACCTGGACACCTGGGACACCTACTTCGGCGCTCCGCACACGCACGGCACGCCGTTCCGCAGGGCCGCCGAGGAGAGGCTCATCGACTTCGACCACTCGATGCACGTGGGAATCCGGGGCCCGCTGTACTCGCGGCTGGACCTCGACGAGAGCGAGCGGATGGGCTTCGCCGCGGTGCACTGCCGCGACTTCGCCAGGACCCCGCTGGACACGATCATCGAGCGGATCCGGACCCGGCTGGGCACGCGCCCGGTGTACGTGTCGGTCGACATCGACGTGCTCGACCCCGGTTTCGCGCCGGGCACCGGCACTCCCGAGGCGGGCGGGTTGTCCAGCCGCGAACTGCTGGAGATCGTGCGCGGCCTCGACGGTCTCAACCTCGTCGGCGCCGACCTCGTGGAGGTGGCGCCCGCCTACGACCACGCCGAGATCACCGGGATCGCGGCGGCTCACGTCGCCTACGAGCTGCTCAGCGTGCTGCCCGGCGGAGGTGCCTGATGCGCGCGGTTCACAACGTCGTCGACGGCAAGTCGGTCCCGGCCGAAGACGGGCGGACGACCGCCCTGATCGCCCCGGCCACCGGCGAGGTGTTCGGCAACGCCCCGCTGTCCTCGGAGAACGACGTCGACGCCGCCTACCGGTCGGCGGAGCGCGCGTTCCGGGACTGGAAGCTGAGCACTCCGGCCGAGCGGCAGCGCCTCCTGCTGCGGCTGGCGGACGAGCTGGAGCGCCGGGCAGATGAGTTCGTCGCGGCCGAGTCCGAGAACACCGGGAAGCCGGTGGAGGCCACCCGCACCGAGGAGGTCGCGGCCTCGGTCGACCAGATCCGCTTCTTCGCCGGCGCGGCACGCGTCCTGGACGGATCGGCGGCGGCGGAGTACGCGCCGGGGCGCACCTCGTACGTGCGGCGCGAACCGGTCGGCGTGGTCGGTCAGGTCGCGCCCTGGAACTACCCGCTGATGATGGCCGTGTGGAAGGTGGCGCCCGCCCTGGCGGCGGGCAACGCGGTGGTGCTCAAGCCCGCCGACACGACGCCGGTCACCGCGGCGCTGCTCGGCGAGCTGGCCGCCGAGATCCTCCCGCCCGGCGTGCTCAACGTGGTCTGCGGCGACCGCGACACCGGCCGCGCGGTGGTGTCCCACCCGGTGTCGGCGATGGTGTCGATCACCGGCTCGACGCGTGCCGGGCAGCAGGTCGCCCGAGCCGCGGCGCAGGACGTCAAGCGGGTGCACCTGGAACTCGGCGGCAAGGCTCCCGCGCTGGTCTTCGCCGATGCCTCCCTCGACTCAGCGGCCGAGGGCATCGCCGATGCCGGGTTCTTCAACGCGGGCCAGGACTGCACCGCCGCGACCCGCGTGCTCGTCGAGGAATCGGTGGCCGAGGAGTTCACCGCCAAGCTCGTCGAGCGGGCGACCGCGCGGCGCTGCGGGCCTCCGTCCGACGTGGACGCCGCGTTCGGTCCGCTGAACAACGCCGCGCAGCTGGACCGGGTGCGGGCGATCGTGGACGGGCTGCCGGACCACGCCCGGGTGCTCACCGGCGGCCATCGCGTCGGGGACGCCGGGTTCTTCTTCGCGCCCACCGTGATCGGCGGCGTGCGCCAGCACGACGAGGTCGTGCAGGAGGAGATCTTCGGCCCGGTGCTGACCGTGCAGACCTTCCGCGACGAGCAGGAGGCGCTGAGCCTGGCCAACGACGTCGACTACGCGCTGGCCTCCAGCGTGTGGACGACCGATCACGGCCGAGCCCAGCGCCTGACGGCCGACCTCGACTTCGGGTGCGTCTGGGTCAACACGCACATGGTCCTGGTCGCCGAGATGCCGCACGGCGGTTTCAAGCACTCCGGCTACGGCAAGGATCTCTCCAAGTACGGCCTCGACGACTACACCCGGATCAAGCACGTCATGCACGAGTTCGCCTGAGGCGCTACTTCGTTCCGGTCGGGCCCGGGTCGAGCAGTTGGGCGAGGTGCAGCCCGGGCCTGGACGGGGCGAGCTGCTCGACCTGCCGAGCGCACGAGAAGCCGTCGGTGAGCACCGCGTCGTCGCGGCCCGTGTCCCGAAGCGCCGGTGCGAGGGCGTTCTCGGCGACGCGCATGCTCACGTCGTAGTGCTCGGCTTCGAAGCCGAAGTTCCCGGCCACGCCGCAACATCCGGTCGCATCGACGACCTCGCCGACCCCGGCCGCCTCGAGCGCTCTGCGCTGCGCGGAGGCTCCGAACACCGAGTGCTCGTGGCAGTGCGTCTGGAGCACGGCCCGCTGCGGCGCGGGCCGTGCCGGCGACGGCACCCAGCCTCCCGACACCCGGTCGGCGACGTGCGCGGCGAAGCTGCGCACGCGGGAGGCGACGCGTCTGGCCTGCTCGGTGTGGACGAGTTCGGGCAGGTCCTTGCGCAGCGCGGCGGCGCAGCTCGGTTCGACGACGACGATCGGCCGGTCCGTGCCGTCGTCGAGCGCGGCGGCCGTCTTGGCGAGCAGGCGCTTGGCGGTGCCGAGCTGGCCGGTGGAGATCCAGGTCAGACCGCAGCAGGCGTCCGCCGAGCACGCGACGGTCTCACCGGCGTCACCGAGGACGCGGGCGGCGGCACCGGCGACCTCGGGCCGGAACCCCCGGGTGAAGGTGTCGACGAACAGCACCGCCGAACCCCGGGCTCCGGCGTCGGTGATCTCGCGGCGCCACTCCCCCGCACCGGCGAACCGGGGCAGCGCGCGCTTGGTGGTGAGCCCGCCCGCTGCCGCCGCGGCCTTGGCCAGCGGTGTCGCCAGGACCGCGTTGACCAGACCCGAGACGCGGCCGGTCAGCTTCAACCAGCGCGGCAGCCAGCCCAGCGAGTAGTGGGAGCGCGGCCTGCGGCGACGGCGGTAGTAGTGGTCGAAGAACTCCGACTTGTAGGTGGCCATGTCCACGCCCGCCGGGCAGTCGGTCGCGCACGCCTTGCACGACAGGCACAGGTCCAGCACCTCCCGGGCCTCCTCCGACCGCCAGCCCTCCTCCACCGTGCGGGCGCCCCGGACGACTTCCTGCAGCACGCGGGCGCGGCCGCGCGTCGAGTCCTTCTCGTCCCGGGTGGCGCGGAAGCTCGGGCACATCACTCCCCCGGCGTCCGCGCGGCACCGGCCCACGCCGATGCACCCCTGCACGGCGTGGACCCACGGATCCCGCCCGGCCGAGGCCGGGCTCAGCTCGAAGCTGGTGCGCCATTGGCGTTCCGGCACACCGGCGAGGGCCAGGTGGCCGTCCATCGGGTCGGGATCGGTCATCGAACCGGGGTTGAGGATTCCCGCGGAGTCCCACAGCTCTCGGCACTCGGCGAAGGCGGCCATCACCTCCGGTGAGTACATGATGGACAGCAGCTCGGACCGGGCGCGGCCATCGCCGTGCTCGCCGGAGAGCGAACCGCCGTGCCGGACGACGAGTTCCGCTGCCTGCCGGGTGAACTCGCGGAAGACCCGGCGCCCCTCCTCGGTGCGCAGGTCGTAGGTGATGCGGATGTGCATGCAGCCGGCGCCGAAGTGGCCGTACATCACCCCGGTGAGCTCGTGCTCGGCCAGGAGTTCGCGGAGATCGGCGAGGTAGTCGGCGAGCCGTTCCGGGGCCACGGCGGCGTCCTCCCAGCCGGGCCAGGACTCACCGCCCGAGGCCAGGCGGGAGGACAAGCCCGCGCCGTCCTCCCGGACCCGCCACAGAGACGCGCGCTCAGCGGGGTCGGCGGCCTTGCGGCCCTGCACGAGCCGACCGTTCTGGCCGAGCCGGTCGAGCAGCCGGTCCGCCTGGGCGCGCACCGATTCCGGGTCGTCGCCGTCGAGGTCCACGAACAGCCACGCCTGGCCCTCGGGCAGCCCCAACACCGAGTCGGGACCCCGGCGGTGGCGCATCGTGGCGACGATGGCCTCATCGGTGCCTTCGACCGCGGCCGGGGAGAACTCCAGGATCGTCGGGACGTCGCGGGCGGCGTCGACCACGTCCTGGTAGCCGAGGCAGACCAGCAGCGCGCTGGCCGGTTTCGGCACCAGCTTCATGCGCGCGCCGACCACCACGGCCCACGTTCCTTCGGAGCCGACGACCGCGCGAGCGATGTTGAACTTCTCCGGCAGCAGGTTCTCCAGGTGGTAGCCGGAGACCTGCCGGGGGATGCGGCCGAGTTCGAGGCGGAACGCGCTCAGGTGCTCCTGGGCGAGCGCGGCCAACGAGGCGATGAGGGCGTCCGCTCGCGCTGCGGAGAAGGAGTCGGCGGGGTCGGTGGCGCGCAGACCTGCTTCGGTGGCCGTCAGCCGCGCGCCGTCCGAGGTCACGAGGTCGATCTCGGCGACGTGGTCGGAGGTGCGGCCGTAGCGCACGGAGTGGTTGCCGCACGCGTCGTTGCCGATCGCCCCGCCCACCGTGGCGCGGTTCTTCGAGGAGGGATCGGGCGCGAACGTGCGGCGGCCGCCGGTGCCGCGCTCGACCTCGCGCGACAGCGTGGCGAGGACGACGCCGGGTTGCGCGTCGACCGTTCCGGCGTCCTCGTCGATCGCGCGCACCTGGTCCATGTGCCGGGAGAAGTCGAGGACCAGCCCGGGGCCGACGGCGTTGCCCGCCATCGAGGTCCCGCCGCCTCGGGCGATGATCGCGGTCCCGGTGGCCCGGCACGCTTCGACGGCTGCCACCACGTCCTCGACGGTGCGCGGGAACACGACCGCCAGCGGCTCGACGCGGTAGTTGGAGGCGTCGTAGGAGTACTCGGCACGCCGGCGAGGTGAGGCATCCGCCGGCACACCGGCGTCCGCGAGCGCTCGGAGCAACGTCGACTCCGGAGCGCTGCCGCTGTTGACATCACCTCGCTGCGGGGTCTCGGTGGCGGGCACCGGAGAGCCGGCGGAATCGGTCATGCGTCGAGTCCCTTCGCGCGGACGAGAAGCGGTCGCGGGTGGCTACCGTGCTGCACGGTACCGACTCTCCCGCACAGCACCGGAGAAGTCATGGCGGAGCGTGTCGACAACAGCACTCCACAGTGGACCGAACCGGCGCGGCGCGAGCGCCCGCCCAGGGCTTTCGGCCCTGGTGGACTCCACGCCGCGGTGGACATCGTGGAGGCGAACGGCGGCCGACCGTCCAGGTCCGCCCGCCGGGAACCGACCGTGGAGGAGCCCGCCATGGCTACGCGTGGAGCCCACCCCGCTCGCACGGGATGGGCCGGATGGATCTACTTCGGCGCGCTCGTGCTGGTGGCGGTCGGGATCGTCCAGTTCATCAACGGGCTGACCGCGCTGACGCGCTCGGATTCGATGTACGTGGCGTCCTCCGGGACGTCGGTGCAGGTCAGCGTCGCAGGCGTGGGCATGGGCCTGCTGGTCATGGGCGCGGTGCTGGCCGCTGCCGGGATCGGCGTGATGAGCGGAAAGACCTGGGCGAAGGTGCTGGCGATCGCGCTGGCCGCGCTGAGCTTGCTGGCCAACATCGCGTTCTTCTCGGCCTACCCGCTGTGGTCGGCGATCGTCATCGTGCTCGACGTCGTGGTCATCTACGCGCTCGTGGCCCACGGCAGGGAGATCCGCCGGAGCTGAAGCCGGCGCGACCCGGCAGGTGCTCCGCTCTCGGAACACCGCGTGTTCCGACCCGGTCACCGGGCGTGTGCGCCCGGTTCCAAGGCGGGTTCGACGCCGCGGCCGGAGACCGCCCCGCGCGCCTGAGGGCTCGTCCTGGCCGGTAAGCTCCCTTCCCGCTCCCGGCGAGCTTGACCAGCGCGAACGTCGTCGCCGATGCTGCGAGCAACGGCAACATCCCAAAACCGCAGCGCACGCGTCCGCCGGTGATCCCCGCGCAGCGGCCCAACCCCGTCCCCACGCCGCCGACCCAGTCACGGAGACCACTTCCGAAGCACGAGCGTCATGTCGGTCCCGGCGTCACGGTCTTCTTCCCCGCGACGGCATCACGCGTGCCCGCAACAGGTCGCCCCACCGTCGTTTCCCCATTTCACGGAGTCACCGATTGTCTGAATCACCCACCGCGTCGCCCGATCACCGGCGGCCCGGACCGGTCCTGTACGTCTCGCTCGCCCTGGCGCTGGCGATCGCCGTGTGGGGCGCCGCCGCCGGCGACTCGCTGTCGCGGGTCGGCTCCGCCGCGCTCGACGGCATCACGCGGGGCTTCGGCTGGGCGTACCTGCTGGTCTCGCTCGGGTTCCTGGCCTTCCTGGCGTTCCTCGCGTGCAGCCGGTACGGCAGCCTGCGCCTCGGCCGCGACGACGAGCGGCCCGCGTTCCGCCGCGTCACCTGGTACGCGATGATCCTCTCGGCGGTGATGGGGATCGGCCTGATCTCCTACGGCGTCACCGAGCCGATCTCCCACCTCGCGGAGCCACCGCACGACCTGGCGCAGCCGATGACGCCGGGCTCGGCGGTCACCGCGATGCAGTTCTCGTTCTTCGACTGGGGCTTGCACGCCTGGGGCATCTTCGCGGTCGTCGGCCTCGCGATGTCCTGGTCGATGTTCCGCCGAGGTCGTCCCGGGCTGGTCAGCGCACTGTTCCGGCCGCTGCTCGGCCGTCGCGTCGACGGAGTCGCGGGCGGGGCGATCGACGTGTTCGCGGTCCTGGCCACGCTGTTCGGCACCACCACCTCGCTCGGGCTGGGAGCCCTGCAGATCAACGGCGGGTTCACCGCCCTGTTCGGCATCCCCGACTCCCGGCCGGTGCAGTTCGGGATCATCGCCGTCATCACGCTGCTGTTCACCGCCTCGGCGCTGACCGGCGTCGCGCGCGGGATCCGGTTCCTCTCCGAGACGAGCATGGGACTGGGGGCGCTGCTGTTCGTGTTCGTCCTGGTCGTCGGGCCCACCATCTACCTGGTCGACCTCTACGTGCAGTCGATCGGCCGCTACGTCAGCGAGCTGGTGTCGACGAGCCTGATCACCCCCGCCAACGGCGACCTGGACTTCATGCAGACGTGGACCTACTTCATGCTCGCCTGGTGGCTGTCCTGGGCGGCCTTCGTGGGCGTGTTCCTGGCCCGGATCTCGCGAGGCCGCACGATCCGGGAGTTCGTCGTGGGCGTGCTGCTGGTGCCCAGCGTGGTGTTCTCCCTCTGGTTCACCGCCTTCGGCGGCACCGCGATCCACAGCGATCTGGTCGGCAGCACCAAGATCGCGGTGGCCGCGGCCGGGGACGAGAACTCGGCGTTCTTCGCGACCCTCCAGTCGCTGCCGCTGTCGACGGTGACCTCGCTCGTGACGATCGTGCTCGTCGTGCTGTTCTTCATCTCCGGCGCCGACGCCAACACCTTCGTGCTCAGCATGCTGACCAGCCGGGGCACCGAGAACCCGCCCTCCTGGATCCTCGCCCTGTGGGGCGCGGTGACCGGCGCGGCGGCGATCGCCCTGCTGGCCGCGGGCGGCCTGGACTCGCTGCAGCAGATGGTGATCGTCAGCTCAGCACCGTTCCTGCTCATCCTCATCGGCGTCGCCGTCGGCTTCTGGAAGGACCTGACCACGGAGTTCGTTCCGCGCCAGGCGCCCGTACCCGCCGAACCGGCACCGGCACCGGCACCGGCCGAGGAGCGAACACCGCAGACGCTGCACTAGGTCCTGTTCAGGATTGCGGCGGAGCCGCTGTTTCAGGTGTGGGACTCAGCCGGCACCGCTGCGGGTTCTGAGGTGGTTCTCCTGTGAGGACGCGCCGACGTGGTGTATTGGCATACATGAGTCGGTGCACCCGGAGCAGGAGGGCCGCAGCGGTTTCCCGTTCGGGGGTTTCCGCTACCTGCACCGCCAAGCAAAGCAATTCCTCAACGGCTTCTAGGTCCTTGCCGACTGATCGACGGCGACGCATGCTCGGGTGCGGTACAGCAGAGTGAAGGAGACACCATGACCGACAGCGTCCTCACGGAGTTCGCCGACGGGGTAGCCCTGATCACGATCAACCGCCCCGAGGCCCGCAACGCCGTCGATCGCTCGGTCGCCGACGGGATCGCCGCCGCCGTCGACGAGTTCGAATCGCGTTCGGACCTGACCATCGCCATCCTCACCGGGGCAGGCGGGACGTTCTCCGCGGGGATGGACCTCAAGGCCTTCACCCGCGGCGAACGGCCCAGCATCCCCGGCCGGGGGTTCGGCGGCCTCACCGAGAAGCCACCGACCAAGCCCCTGATCGCGGCGGTGGAAGGCTGGGCTCTGGCGGGTGGCTGCGAGCTCGCGCTCAGCGCGGACCTCATCGTGGCGGCCCGCGACGCCAAGTTCGGGCTGCCCGAGGTCAAGCGCGGGCTGGTCGCCGCCGCGGGCGGGCTGCTGCGACTGCCCAAGACGCTGCCCTACCAGCTGGCGATGCAGGTCGCGCTCACCGGTGACCCGCTCACGGCCGAGGTCGCTCACCAGCACGGCATGATCAACGCCCTCACCGAACCGGGACACGCTCTCGACGAGGCCCGCGCGCTGGCCGCGCGGATCGCCGAGAACGGGCCGCTCGCGGTCCGCGCCACCTCCCTGGCGCGTTCGGGAGGGCGCGGGCGGGGTGCGACGCCTGCGGGCCTCCAGCGGCTCTCGCTGAACTTCGCGGTCTTCCGAGAGGTGTTCG
>NZ_JBFAQJ010000050.1:0-46650 GCF_040677225.1 Saccharopolyspora sp. NPDC049357
GCCGAGGAGTTCCAGCTCGACCCGGCCGACCTCGCCCTGCCGCTGACCGTGGCCGTCGAAGCGGCGGACGCCGTGCTGCACCTGGCGTTCCGGCGCGATCCCAACGGCGACCAGGCGATGCTGGCCGAGGCCAAAGACCTGGTCCGCGGGTACTTGTCCAACCGGATCGCCGAAGGAGAACGAGTCAGCTCGGCCGTGGTCGGGCGAACGATCATGCCGCGTTACCCGAACGACCTGCCTTCCCCGCGGTAGGTCGGCGCCTCTTCGACGGCCGAGACCCCGCCGTCGACCAGGTGGTACCGGTTGAACCGCTCCGCGAGCTCCCCGGCCTTGGAGTGCCGGAACCAGACCCGGTCCCCGATGCGCAGGCCGCGCGCCGCCGCACCGGTCACCGGTGTCTGCACCTCACCGGCACCCTCGGCCCCCAGCAGTCCCAGACCCTCCGGCCAGTGCGGGGCCGGAACCCGGTCCGCCCCAGGCGGACCCGAAGCGATGTAACCGCCGCCGAACAGCGTCGCGATGCGCCTGGCCGGTCGATGCACCACCGGCAGGGCGTAGAGCACGGCCGGCCGCGGCTGGAAAGCGCGGTAGGCGTCGAACAACGTCGGGCCGATCAGCCCCGAACCCGCCGCGATCTCGGTGATGATCCCGTCCTCCACCGCTGTCCGCTCCAGACTTCCGGTGCCGCCGCCGTTGACGAACGCCAGATCCGCGACCTCGCGAACCTCGCGCACCACCGCCGCGCGCCGCTGCGCCAGCTCGGCCGCCGAGCGGCGTTGGATGCCGCGCAGCAGCGCCCCGCGCAGCGGCCTGCCGGGCGGGGCGTCGCCGAGCCCTGCGATCTGCCCCTCGTACGCCATCAGCCCGACCAGCTGGAATCCCGCGCGCCGCTGAGCGGCTTCGGCGAAACGCCGCACCTGCGCCGGGGTGTGCAGCGGGGAACGGCGGGTGCCGATGTGCACCCCGGGCACCGGCCGCCACGAGGCGTCGACTTCGACGCACAGCCGGATGTCCGGCCGGTCGCGCCCCACCGCGGCGTCGATGAGGTCCAGGTGATCGATCGAGTCGACCATGACGCTGATCGCCGCGGCGGCTGCCGGGTTCGCGGCCAGTTCCCGCAGCGCGGAGCCGTCCGCGGTCGGGTAGGCGACCAGGAGGTCGTCGCTGAGGCCTTCGGCGTGCAGCCACAGGGCTTCGGCAAGGGAGTAGCACATCAGGCCCGAGTAGCCGTCCATCCGCAGCGCGCGGGTGATGAGCTCCCGGCACCGGACGGATTTCGTGGCGATCCGGATCGGCACACCGGCCGCGCGGCGCACCATGTCCTGGGCGTTGTGGTCGAAGGCTGCCAAGTCCACCGCTACGAACGGTGCCTCGATTTCGCTGGTGATCTCGTCGATCCGGCGCACGCCGACAACCGTAAGCCGATGGGCCTTGTTATGTGAATCGGTTTCACATAACTTCAGCCCATCGCGCCGACCACCTCACCCATTGGAGGCCCGGCATGCAGCGTGATCCGGCCACCGCACGGCCGTGGACCAACTGGGGCCGCACGACCACCGCGCATCCGGCGCGGGTCGTCGCCCCACGAGACACCGCCGAAGCGGCCGAAGCGATCCGCGCCGCGGCCCGGGATGGCCTGCGGGTGCGGCCGATCGGGTCCGGGCACTCGTTCTCGGCCGTGGCCTCGCCGGAATCCGGTGTGGCGCTGGACCTCCGGCACTGGTCGGGGATCATCCACGCCGACCCGTCGACCGGCCTGGTCACCGCGCACGGCGGCACTCCGCTGCACGTGCTCAACGCCGAACTCGACTCGCTGGGCCTGGCGATGGCCAACCTCGGCGACATCGACCAGCAGACGATCGCCGGCGCCATCTCCACCGGAACGCACGGCACCGGAGCCGGTCTCGGCGGTCTGGCCACGCAGGTGGAAGCGCTGGAACTGCTGCTCGCCGACGGCAGCGAGGTGCGCTGCTCGGCGACCGAGAACCCCGAGCTGTTCGCCGCGGGCAGGCTCGGCCTGGGCGCGCTCGGCGTGATCACCACCGTGACGCTGCGCTGCGTCCCGGCGTTCACGCTGGCGGCCGAGGAACGTCCGGCGCCGCTGGAGGAGGTGCTCGCCGACTTCCACGGGCTCGCCGAGGCCCACGACCACTTCGAGTTCCACTGGTTCCCGCACAGCCGCAACGCCATGGTCAAGCGCAACGACCGGCATCCGGGACCGCCGCGCCCGCTGCATCCCGTGCGGCACTTCCTGGAGTACGAGGTGATGGAGAACCACCTGTTCGGCGCGGTCTGCGGGATCGGGAAAGCCGTTCCCGCGCTGGTCCGGCCGCTGAACCGGATCTGCGCCGCGACCTGGTCGGCCCGCAGCTACCAGGACCGCTCGTTCCGGGTGTTCACCACGCCGCGCCGGATCCGGTTCGTGGAGACCGAGTACGCGTTCCCCCGCGAGATCGTCCCGGACGTTGTGCGCGAACTGCGCGAGGTCGCCGCGCGGCTGGCCGACCCGGTGATGTTCCCGGTGGAGGTTCGGGTCGCCCGAGCCGACGACGTGTGGCTGTCCACCGCTCACGGCCGCGACACCGGCTACATCGCGGTGCACCAGTTCCTGGGAATGCCCTACCGGCACTTCTTCGACGCCTTCGAGGCGATCGCCCGGGACGCGGGCGGGCGACCGCACTGGGGGAAGATGCACCGCCTGGACTCGACGGCGTTGTCTCGCATTTACCCACGGTTCAACGAGTTCCGGCAGGTCCGCGCCTCGGTGGACCCGGGCGGGATCTTCCACAACTCGTACCTGGACCGCGTCCTGGGACCTGTGGATAACCCGAACTGATTACCCCGCCGCGGCACGCACCGCGTCGGTGATCGCAACGTCACCACCGACGAGCTCCAGGGCCCGTCCGGAGGTCCCCGGTTCGAGCAGCAGGGCCGCCAGAACGGCGGCCACGTCGCGGCGCGTGACCTCGTCCCGGCCGACTTCCTCGGCGAGCGTGACCCGGCCCGTCGGCTCGTCGTCGGTGAGCCGTCCCGGGCGCAGGATCGTCCACTGGAGATCGCGCCCGCGCAGGTCCTCCTCGGCCGCCCGCTTGGCGTCCAAATAGGCCCCGAACACCGGGTCCACGTCGGGCGGGTTGGGGGTCCGGGTGCCCATCGAACTCACCTGCACGAAGCGTCGAATTCCGGCCTGTTGACAGGCATCCGCGAGCAGCGCGGAGGCTCCGCGGTCCACTGTGTCCTTGCGCGGAGCACCGCTGCCGGGACCCGCTCCCGCGAGGAAGACGGCGGCGTCCACTCCGGACAGCCGGCCCGCCAGCTCGGCCGCTCCGGTGCTCTCCAGATCGAGCACCAGGGGCTCGACGCCGTCGGCTTCGAGGTCGGCCGCGTGGTCGGGGTTGCGGATGATTCCGAGGACCTGATCGCCCCGTTCGGAGAGCAGTCGGCCGAGCGGCCGAGCGATCTTCCCGTGGGCTCCGGCGATGACGATGCGCATGTCCCCACGGTATGCCCGACGCCGCTGCTCAACCGTTCAAGCACGGCCTGTGGACAACTCCCGATTTCTGGGGATAACCCACCTGTGGACACACCTGTGGACAACTCCGCGAGAAGCCTCGAACCGAGTCGGCGGACGGAGCCCGCCCACGCTGCGCGGTAGCGTGGTCCGGGCGGGCACCGTCCGCTTCTCTCCCCCTCCAGCAGGCAACCCCCGCCCACTGGTTCTGGTAAGTGCAGTTCCAGTTGAAGCCCCCCGGTCCAACTGGAACTGCGGCCCCCAGGGGCCTTCAGCTGCGCGACGGCGCTGGGGCTTCAGCCGACAGCAGTTGCTGGTAGACGACCTCGTTCACCCATCGCGAGACCGCGGTGTGCTCGACCGGCGGCGCGTCGTCGAGGCTGTGCCCCGGAAGTTCTTCGCGCACGTCGTCACCGTCGGCGCTGAGCACCGCGATGCCGAACTGGCGGGCGCGGATCAGGCAGGTCTCGGCGAAGTCCGGCGCGACGGCCACGCTGCGCGGCACGACGATCGCCGCGTCGACGAAGCGCGCGAACGGCACCGCGGCGGTCAGCGCGGTGCGCCAGTGGCGCGCCGGCGCGAGGACTCCGGTGATGCGGGCCGCGGGCGGTGGCACCCGGCCGTCCATCTCGGGCCAGACCCAGGTGGCGATCTCCGCGCGGTCCAGAACCGGACCGCTGGCGAAGACCAGGCGTTCGGCGTGGGCTTCGGGCACCAGTTCCGCGGTGGCGATGATCTGGCGTCCGAGCAACTTCACCGGCGGCAGCACGCTGCCGCTCCAGCCCATCGCGTCCACCGATCGCTGGGCGAGCCGACCCATCGAGGCGGCCTGCCCCAGCGGCGACCGGACCTGCGTGGTCGAGCAGGCTCGGAGCTCGTCTTCGGACCAGGCATGTCCCGGCATTGCGGTCACAGCGTTCCGCCTCCCTCGCGCTACGTGCACTCCGCGACTTCAACTTCCCCCGGCCACCGGTGCGGGGGCCACGTTGACTAAAACAGCTCCGAGGCGGTTCTGCGCTGCTCATCGGGGGTCGCTGCGATCGGCGGCGGGCAGCTGTCGGTGACCGGTCGACGAATGACATGGAGGCTTCAGCCCCGCCATGCGGCCAAACAGGTGATCGGTACCCGACACCCGCACGACGACGCCTTCCGCCCATCATTCATGGCCTTCAAAATCGCGGCATGATATCTGCGCCGGTCACACGACCTGCACAAATGTACAGTTGACGGATTATTCGACCAGTAAGCGGAAGATTATTCATCGCTGCAGCGCGTCGAGGTTGACCCGTTCGCCCTCGGCGAGCCGCTGCCGGATGCCGTCGGCAGCGGGCAGCAGCGAGCGGACGAGCCGGGTGATGTCGGCCCGGACGCTGTGGGCGACCACGCCGAGCGCCGCGACGACCGTTCCCGAGGTGTCGTGGACGGGCACGGCGACCGAGCAGTTCCCGAGCGTCATCTCCTCGTTGGCGGAGGCGAAGCCGCGCGTGCGGACTCCCTGCAGCTCGCGGCCGAGCCGGCCGGGCTCGGTGATCGTGTAGGCGGTGTGCCGGGACAGCCCCGTCTCGCAGCAGGAGTGCAGAACGCTCGCGGGCGCGTGCGCGAGGAGGACCTTGCCGACCCCGGTCGCGTGCAGCGGCAGCCGTCCACCGGTCCGGGAGACGATCGGCACGGCCTTGGGCGTCGTGAGCTTCTCCACGTACACGGCGTCCAGTTCGTCCCGAACCGCCAGGTGCACGTTGTCGTGAGTGGTTTCGCACAGCTCCTGCATGTAGGGCAGCGCGGCTTCGCGCAGCCGCCCGTTCACCGGGGCCAGCAGTCCGATCTCCCACAACCGCAGCCCGATGACGTACCGCCCGTCGGGGTCGCGCTGCAGCGCACCCCAGAGCTCCAGCTCGCGCACCAGCCGGTGCGCGGTGGCCAGCGGGATGTCGGCCCGCTGCGCGATGGCCGTCAAGGTCAGCCGAGGGTGCTCCGCGTCGAAGGCGGTCAGCACGCTCAAGGCACGAGCGGTCACCGACCGCCCAGGATCCCGACTGTTTCCCGCCACGAGGCCACCTCCGAGCCACAACCCCCAGCCGGACACCCCCACCCCAGCACAAGAAGCACCCAACACCAAGAAAGATCACGAAAAGATTTCGCTCAACGCTGAACACCCACCCCACCACGAAAACAGCAAGGAGAAGGGAGGAAACGCCACTCGAGGCCGAAGGCCGAGCACAATGCTTTACGTGAGCAGGCCGAAGAAGAACCAAGGCGACGACCAGGAAGAACGAGCCCAGCCGCACCGTGGGGGGCATGGGGGGTTCGACCCCCCAACACGAAGACGAAGAAGGCCCCCGGCGAAGCATGAGCCGGGGGCCTTCGAAGTGGGCGAGGAGGGAGTTGAACCCTCACGTCCTTTCGGACACACGGACCTGAACCGTGCGCGTCTGCCATTCCGCCACTCGCCCGTGGCACGATGAGAAGCTTAACTTGCCGCTTTTCACCGCTGGGCACCGGGGTGAGCTTTCGCTTTTCCCTGCTGCCCTGTTGGCGAAAAGAAGATTAGCACGGCCCTGAGAGGGGTCTGCGCAGGGGGGTCAGGAAGTTGGGAGCAGGGCGGTGTCTCGGGCCGTGGGCCCAGATACGATGGTCGGCAGAAGTCGTACGCGTGGAGGGATATTGCCGTGGGCCTCGTGCAGCGCTTTGAGCGCCGGATCGAAGGCATCGTCGGTAATGGCTTTGCGCGCGTGTTCGGCGGGAACGTAGTTCCGCAGGAAGTCGCCCAGGCCTTGCAGCGCGATGCTGAGCTGAAGGTCAGGGAGCTTGCCGGTGGTCGGTTGCTCGCTTGTAACCACTACGTTGTGCAACTGAGCCCGTCGGACCATGATCGGCTCACCGGCGATGAGGACCGGGTGACGGACCTCCTCGCCGACTGCGTTCAAGAGCACCTCACCGAGCAGGGGTGGGACACATATGGTGACGTCGTAGTCTCCCTGGAGCGCTCTGAAACGCTGCACACGGGACAGTTTCGAATCAGTTCGACCGTCGACCCCGATGTAACCCGACGGCCGACACAACCGCGTACCGCAGGAGACCGACCCATGAGCCAGCCACCAGGCCACTACCCCCAGGGAGATCCGTACAACCAGCAGGGGCAGTACGGCTACGACCAGGGATACGGCCAAGGCCAGGACCCCAACTACGGCTACGGTCAGCAGCCCGGCTACGACCAGCAGGGTTATGGCCAGCAGCAGGGCTACGGTCAGCAGCCCGGCTACGACCAGCAGGGCGGGTACGGCCAGCCGCCGCAGCCCGGTTACGACCAGGGCTACCCGCAGCAGCCCGGCTACGACCAGGGCTACGGCCAGCCGCCGCAGCAGCCCGGTTTCGACCAGGGTTACGGGCAGCCGCCGCAGCAGGGATTCGACCAGGGCTACGCACAGCCACCGCAGCCCGGCTACGACCAGGGTTACGGCCAGCCCCAGCAGGGTTACGACCAGGGCTACGCACAGCCGCCCGGTTTCGACCAGGGCTACGGCCAGCCCCAGCAGGGATTCGACCAGGGCTACCCGCAGCAGCCTGGCTTCGACCAGGGCTACGGCCAGCCGGGCGGTGCCTACCCGCAGAGCGCTCCGGGCGGTTTCCCGGACCAGGGCGGCTACGGCCAGCCCGGCGGTGGCTACCCGCAGAGCGCACCGGGCGGTTACCCGGCCGGTGGTCCTCGTGGTCAGATGACCGCCACGCTGCACCTGGACGACGGTTCGAACCGCTCGTACACGCTGCAGCAGGGCTCGAACATCATCGGCCGCGGACAGGAGGGCCAGTTCCGCCTTCCCGACACGGGGGTCTCGCGCAAGCACATCGAGATCACCTGGGATGGTCAGAGCGCGATGCTGGCTGATCTCGGTTCGACAAACGGCACCACGGTGAACGGCACTCCGGTGCAGACTTGGCAGCTGGCAGATGGTGACGTGATCAGGGTCGGGCATTCGTCCCTGGTCTTCCGCGCCCAGCAGGGCTGAGCGCGGACCGCCGATCCCCGAATACGAGTAGGAGCGTTCACAACAAGTGCCGGAGCTGGTTATTCAGCTGACCAGAGCAGGGTTTCTCGCCCTGCTCTGGTTGTTCGTGCTGGCTGCGCTTCGCGTGGTTCGTTCAGATCTCTACTCCGCGTCGGGGATGCGAGTCCCGATGCCAGGTGCGAGTCGGGCCCCGGGCAAAGCCCGGGGCAAGAGCAAGGCGCCCCGCCAGATGGTGGTGACGCACGGCGCTCTCGCCGGCACGCGCATTTCCCTGGACGGCCGGCCGATCCTGATCGGCCGAGCCGATGACTCCACGTTGGTGCTGGACGACGACTACGCGTCGACCCGGCACGCTCGGTTGTCGCTTCGCGGCTCCGATTGGTACGTGGAGGATCTAGGCTCCACTAACGGCACATACCTCGATCGGGCGAAGGTCACGGGGCCGACCAAGGTCCCGCTCGGCGTTCCGATCAGAATCGGCAAGACGGTGATCGAGCTGCGCTCATGACCCTCGTCCTTCACTACGCAGCCCGCAGCGACCGCGGCCTGGTGCGCTCCAACAACCAGGACTCGGTCTATGCCGGCCCACGACTACTCGCCCTCGCGGACGGCATGGGTGGACATGCCGCCGGTGAGGTCGCCAGCAAGGTCGTCATCGCGGCGTTGGCGCCGTTGGATGATGACGAACCAGGTGACGACCTGCTCGGACAGCTCCGCGGTGCGGTGCTGGACGGCAACAGCGCGATCGCCGAGCTGGTGGCCAACGACCCGGAGCTGGACGGGATGGGCACCACCCTCACCGCTGTGCTGTTCGCAGGCAGCAAGCTGGGTCTGGTGCACATCGGTGACTCCCGCGCATACCTGGTCCGCGACGGCGAGCTGACCCAGATAACCCACGACGACACCTTCGTGCAGTCGCTGATCGACGAAGGCCGGATCACCGAGGAGGAGGCCGCCAACCACCCGCAGCGCTCGCTGCTGCTGCACGCGTTGACCGGCCACGAGGTGGAACCGAGCCTGGCGATCCGCGAAGCTCGCGCGGGCGATCGCTACCTGCTGTGCTCCGACGGCCTGACCGGCCCGGTGAGCACGGAGACGATGGCGGAAGCCCTGCGCATTCCGGACCCGCAGCAGTGCGCGGACCGGATGATCGAGCTGGCGCTCAAAGGTGGCGGTCCGGACAACGTGACCGTGATCATCGCCGACGTCGTCGACGTCGAGTTCGGCGACGACGCCCCCATAGTCGGGGGTGCGGCGGGAAATGGCGATGAGCATCCGCAACCCGATTCGTCGGCGGCGCGCGCTTCCGCGGTGACCATGCCGCGGCCGCAGCCGAAGCGTTTCGAGCC
This sequence comes from Saccharopolyspora sp. NPDC049357, assembly GCF_040677225.1. Classification (NCBI taxonomy): domain Bacteria; kingdom Bacillati; phylum Actinomycetota; class Actinomycetes; order Pseudonocardiales; family Pseudonocardiaceae; genus Saccharopolyspora; species Saccharopolyspora sp. NPDC049357. Next base: position 8,865 of record NZ_JBFAQJ010000050.1, read on the forward strand.
CACCTCACCTCCGGCGGAGAAGCCGCGCAAACGGCGCTGGCTGACCCCGCTGGTGGTGGCCTGCGGCGTGCTCATCGTGTTGGCGGCTGTCGCGCTGGTTGGGCGTTGGTGGGTGCTCAACCAGTACTACATCGGCGTGAACCGCGCCGATGAGGTCGTGATCTACCAGGGCGTTCAGGGAGCCACGCTGGGCGTGGCGCTGAACTGGCAGGTCGAGACCTCCTGCCCGCCGGACTCCGCCAAGGACTGCCAGCCGATCAAGCTGAACGACCTGCAGGAAGCGCAGCGTCCCGACGTGCGCAACGGCATCACCGAGGTCAACGGCCTCACCGAGGCGCGGGAGGCGATGCGGCGGCTGCGGATGACCGCGCTGCTGCCGGAGTGCCAGACGCCCGAGCCTTCGGTGCCGACGGTTCCGCCCGTTCCGGGTGCCCCCGTTCCGGGTGCGCCGACACCGCCTCCTCCCGGTCAGCCGCCCGTGCAGCCCACCCCGGGTGCTCCGACGCCTGGTCAGGCCCTGCCGCCGGAGTCCTCGGCGGCGGACGCCACGCCGCTGCAACCGGAGGAGCCGAAGCCTGGCGTGAACTGCCGGACGGTGAGTTGATGTCCGAACCGGCCGCTACGACCGGAGCAGTCAACGGGGCCCCCCGAGTCAACACTCGGCGGGGCACCGAACTGTTCATGCTCGTTTTCTCCGCGATCATCGTGACCGCGGCGTTGATCTTGGTGGAGGTTTCGCAGGAGCAGACCGTCACCCGTGAGCTGCTGTTCTACGGGGTCGCGTTCCTGATCCTCTACGGCGCCGCGCACTTCGGCGTGCGCTACTTCGCGCCGTACGCCGACCCGTTGATCCTGCCGCTGGTGGCGTTGATCAACGGGCTCGGTCTGGTGATGCTGCACAGGCTGGACCTGGCCCCGGTCGTCGGGGCGCCGTACACGCCGAAGCAGATCCTCTACACCACGGCCGGCGTGGTCATGTTCATCCTCGTCCTGTGGCTGGTGAAGGATCACCGCACGCTCGCGCAGTACGGCTACACGTGCGGTTTCGTCGGGATCGCGCTGCTGGCGCTGCCCGGTGTGCTGCCGGCGAGCATCTCGGAGGCCAACGGCGCGAAGCTGTGGGTCAACCTGGGTTTCATCTCGATCCAGCCGAGCGAGTTCGCCAAGATCCTGCTGCTGATCTTCTTCGCCTCGTTCCTGGTGGGCAAGCGCGAGCTGTTCACCACGGCGGGCAAGCGGTTCCTCGGTGTGGACTGGCCGCGTCCGCGTGACCTCGGCCCGGTGCTGGTCGCCTGGGTCCTGTCCATCGGCATCGTGGTGCTGGAGAAGGACCTGGGCACCTCGCTGCTGTTCTTCGGCATCGTGCTGGTGATGATCTACATCGCGACCGAGCGCGCGGTGTGGGTCGGCCTCGGCCTGACGTTGTTCGCGGCGGGCGCGGTCATCGCCTTCAACCTGTTCTCGCACGTCCAGGTCCGGGTGAACACCTGGCTCGACCCGATGATGCGGGTGGCCGACGGCGAGTCCGACCCCGGCTACCAGCTGCGCACCGGCCTGTTCGGGATGGCCCACGGCGGCATCCCGGGTTCGGGTCTGGGCAGCGGGATGCCGAACATCACGCCGCTGTCGTTCAGCGACTTCATCATCCCGGCGCTGGGCGAGGAGCTCGGCCTCATCGGGCTGATGTCGTTGCTGCTGGTCTACGTGCTGCTGATGATGCGCGGGCTGCGCAGCGCGCTGGCGGTGCGCGACTCCTTCGGCAAGCTGTTCGCCGGCGGTCTGTCGTTCACCATCGCGCTGCAGCTGTTCGTGGTCGCCGGCGGTTCGACGGGTCTGATCCCGATGACCGGTCTGACGGCGCCGTTCCTGGCGGCCGGTGGTTCGTCGATGCTCGCCAACTACGTGCTGATCGCGCTGCTGTTGCGGGTGTCCGACGCGGCCCGCCGCCCGCAGGCCCCGGCCAAGCCCAAGCCCAAGCAGGCGCCGATCGCGGAAGCGCATACGGAACTGGTGGAGCGTCCCCGATGAACAAGCCGCTGCGCCGAGTGGCGCTGGCCATGATGGCGATGGTCCTGCTGCTGATGGGCAACATGACCTACGTCCAGGTCATCAAGGCCGACGAGTACCGCGAGGACGCCCGCAACACGCGCACCCAGCTGGAGGAGTTCTCCCGGGAGCGCGGTCAGATCATCGCGTCCGGTCAGTCGCTGGCCAGCTCTTCGCCGATCGAGCACGACCGCTACAAGTTCCAGCGGACCTACCCGAACGGCCCGCTGTACGCGCCGGTCACCGGGTTCTACTCGTTCTTCTACGGGTCGAACGGCGTCGAGCGCGCCAACGACAAGATCCTCAACGGCACCGACGACAGCATGGCGTTCGGCCGGATGTCGGACATGATCACCGGCAACACGCCGCGCGGTGGCAGCGTCGAGCTGACCATCAGGCCGGAGATGCAGCAGGTCGCCTACGACCAGCTGACGAAGAAGGGCTTCCAGGGTTCCGTGGTGGCGCTGAACCCGTCGACGGGCGAGATCCTGGCGATGGTCAACGCGCCCTCCTACGACCCGAACAAGCTCACCGGCCCGGATAACAACCAGGTCGCCGAGCAGTGGAACGCGCTGAACGAGGCCGAGGGCAACCCGATGGCCAACCGGGCGGTCTCCGAGATCTACCCGCCCGGTTCGACGTTCAAGCTGATCACCGCGGCCGCTGCGCTGGAGAACGGGTACAACCCGAACAGCCAGGTGCAGGACGCCGCGTCGATCACGCTGCCGCAGACGTCGACCCAGCTGCCGAACTACGGCGGCAAGAAGTGCTCGGGCAACACGCTGACCGACGCGCTGGCGCACTCCTGCAACACCGCGTTCGCCGAGATCGCGGGCAAGGTCGGTGCGGACAAGCTGCGGGAGACCGCGGCGTCGTTCGGCTTCGGCCAGGACCTGCAGATCCCGATGAGCGTGGCCAAGTCCGACCTGGGCCCGATGGACGACGGTGCGTCGCTGTACCAGAGCGGCATCGGCCAGCGCGACGTGCGCGTCACGCCGATGCAGAACGCGATGATGGCCGCCACGATCGCCAACGGCGGCAAGGTGATGAAGCCGCAGCTGGTCAGCGCGACGAAGGCTCCCGACATGGAGGAGCTCGACTCCCTCCGCCCCGAGGAGCTGGGCCAGGCGGTCACGCCGGACGTCGCGGGCAAGATCCGCGACATGATGATCAAGTCGGAGCAGAACACCAAGGGCTCCGGCAAGATCACCGGGATCGAGATCGCCTCGAAGACCGGTACCGCTCAGCACGGCGACCCCGGTGACCGGCCGCACGGCTGGTACGTCGCGTTCGCGCCTGCCGCCAACCCCACGATCGCCGTCGCGGTGATCGTGGAGAACGGTGGCGACGAGGGCGACGAGGCCACCGGTGGTTCGCTGGCAGCCCCCATCGGCCGGGAGGTCATCCGGGCCGGTTTGCGGGGAGGTGGCTGATCCGTGCTGACCACCGGCCAGTTACTCGCCGAGCGCTACCGCCTCGGCCGCCGCATCGCGGTCGGCGGAATGGGCGAGGTGTGGGAGGCGGTGGACGTCCGGTTGGACCGGACGGTGGCGGTCAAGGTGCTCAAGGCCGAGCTGTGCGGGGACGCCGAGTTCCTGCACCGCTTCCGCACCGAGGCCCGCACCACGGCGTCGCTGAACCACCCGGGAATCGCAGCGGTCCACGACTACGGCGAGACCGCTGCGGTCCCCGACGGTCCGGAGGACACCGCCTACCTGGTGATGGAGCTGGTCGAGGGAGAGCCGCTGGCGGCGATCCTGGCTCGGGAACGGCGGATCAACACCGATCACACGATGGACATGCTGGAGCAGGCGGGCCAGGCGCTGCAGGCCGCGCACGAGCGCGGCCTGGTGCACCGGGACGTCAAACCCGGCAACATCCTGATCACCCCCGAGGGCAAGGTGAAGCTGACCGACTTCGGCATCGCCAAGGCAGCCGACGCGGCACCGGTCACCCGCAACGGGATGGTGATGGGAACGGCGCACTACATCGCGCCGGAGCAGGCGCTCGGCAGCGACGCGACACCGGCCAGCGACGTGTACTCGCTGGCCGTCGTCGGTTACGAGTGCCTGATGGGGCACCGCCCGTTCCTCTCCGAGAACGCGGTGACGGTCGCCATGATGCACATTCGCGACATCGCTCCACCGCTCCCGCCGGACGTTCCGCCGGGAGTGCGGGCGCTGGTCGAGGCGACCCTGGTGAAGGACCCGCGCCGGCGCTACGCCGACGGCGGGGAGTTCGCCTCCGCGGTCGCCGCGGTGCGCGCGGGTCGGCCGCTGCCGACGCCGTCGGCCCTGGTCGCCCAACAGCAGCGACCGGTGAACGTGCACGGGCCGGGCACCGGCGTGCACCCGGCGCCGCCGGGTCCGCCACCGATGGGCAACACCTATCCGCCCGGCATCATCCCGCCCCAGCAGCCCGTGCAGCAGCAGGCGGTTCAACAGCACCAGGTTTCACAGCAGCAGGCCCCGATGCCGGTTCCGGCCAACGCCTCGGGGGTGGCAGGAGCCATGGGTGGCAATGCTCACCGGGAAAGCGGCAACACCAGGGTTGTCGTGTGGATTCTCGTCGCGGCGCTGGCGGTAGTCTTGCTGGTCGCCATCGGTCTGCTGACGTATTGGGCGGTCAACCGCCACGACCTCGGCATGTCCGGACGCGGTCCGGTGGCCACCCTGAGCCTGGATTCCACGAACGGTTTGGGCCAAACTTCGCATCGGCAGGAACCCATGATCGGAATGCCTCCCGCGGGTGAGATGGGACGATCGTTGACAAGGATCGGAACGACGATTCGATGAGTTCACCTCGACTTCTATCCGACCGCTACGAGCTCGGCGAGACTCTCGGCTACGGCGGTATGTCGGAGGTGCACAAGGGCCGCGACACCCGCCTGAGCCGAGACGTCGCGGTCAAGATCCTGCGTGCCGACCTAGCCCGGGACCCCACCTTCCAGCTGCGCTTCCGCCGCGAGGCGCAGAACGCGGCAGCGCTCAACCACCCGGCGATCGTCGCGGTCTACGACACCGGCGAGACGGACTCCGAGAACGGGCCGCTGCCCTACATCGTCATGGAGTACGTCGACGGCCGGACGCTGCGCGACATCGTCAAGACCGAGGGACCGCTGTCGCCCCGGCGGGCGATGGAGGTCATGGCGGACGGTTCGGCCGCGCTGGACTTCAGCCACCGGCACGGGATCGTGCACCGCGACGTGAAGCCCGCCAACATCATGATCACCCGCTCCGGTGCGGTGAAGGTGATGGACTTCGGCATCGCTCGCGCGCTGGCCGACGGCCAGGCGGCGGTGACCCAGACGGCGGCGGTCATCGGCACCGCCCAGTACCTCTCGCCGGAGCAGGCGCGCGGCGAGGCGGTGGACGCGCGAAGCGACGTCTACGCCTCCGGCTGCGTGCTCTTCGAGCTGCTCACCGGGGAACCGCCGTTCACCGGTGACTCGCCCGTCGCGGTGGCCTACCAGCACGTCCGGGAAGAACCCCGCAAGCCGTCCGACGTCGTTCCCGCCACCCCCGCGTCGCTGGACGCCGTGGTGCTCAAGGCGCTGAGCAAGAACCCGGCCAACCGCTACCAGTCGGCGGCCGAGATGCGCGCCGACCTGGTCCGCGTGCTGTCCGGTCAGCGCCCGAAGGCTCCGATGATCATGTCGGAGGAAGAGCACACCGCGATGCTCGGCCAGGGCGCCGGCCCCACCGAGATGATCGGCTCCGGCCGGCACCGCTCGGACGACGTCGAGGACTACCCGCCGGCCCACCAGCCGGAGCGCCGGCGCAGCAAGAACGCCGTCGTCGCGCTGGTCACCCTGGCCTGCGTGGCCGTGTTCGCGCTGGCCGCGTGGCTGGTGACGATGCTGGTCGGGGTGGGCAACCCGGATCGCGTCCCGGTCCCGAACCTGATGGGCATGACGGCCCAGGCCGCGAACGAGAAGGCCAAGTCGGAGGGCTGGATGGTCCTCCCGCGGTCCTGCCCATCACCGGAGGACAAGCGCGGCACCATCGTGAACCAGACGCCGAGGGCGGGAACCCAGAGCGTCAAGGCCGAGACCAAGATCGAGCTCTGCGCGGGCACCGGGCCGGAGTCCACCGCGGTCCCGGACCTGTCCGGCATGACCATGACCGAGGCTCAGCAGGCCCTCGAAGCCGCGGGGCTGAAGATCGGGCTGAACCCGGACAAGAAGGAGACGTCCGACCCCAAGCAGGTCGACAAGATCCTCGACTGGGACAGCAAGGGCTCCGAGGTCGCCAAGGGCACCACGATCAACGTCGTGGTCGGCCAGGCGATCCCGCAGACGGAGGTCCAGGACCTGCGCGGCCAGCAGCTGGAGACCGCGAGGGCGTTCCTCGTCGGCGCCGGTTTCAAGGTCAGCGTGGAGCAGCGCGACTCCTCCGAGCCGCCCAACACGGTCATCGACCAGTCGCCGTCCGGTGGCACCAAGGCCCGAACCGGTTCGACGGTGACCCTGGTGGTCTCCAAGGGCAACCAGATCACCATGCCGCAGCTGCAGAACATGTCGAAGAACGAGGCCGAGGCCGCGCTGAAGGCCGCAGGCTGGAACGGCACCCTCAGCGAGTCCGAGCAGCCCACCGGTGATTCGTCCAAGGACGACAAGGTCCTCAGCAGCTCGCCGCAGGCGGGTCAGAAGATCAGCAAGGACCAGTCGATCACGATCTACGTCGGCAAGTACGACAGCTCCAGCACGAGCTCGCCCCCGGGCAGCGGAGGCGGGTTCTTCCCGTTCCCCTGAGGGGACTGACGAGAGCGGGGCGGTGGCCGAGTGGCCACCGCCCCGTTTCGCGTTCGAGGAGTGCTGGTCAGCGGGCCGATGCCGCTGCGGCGACCTTGCGCATCTCGGCTTCGAGCTGGTCGACGACGTGATCGGCCACCGGGTGACCTGCCGAGGCCATCCAGTTGGCGAGCATCCGGTGGCCGCCGTCGGTGAGCACCGACTCGGGGTGGAACTGCACGCCCTCGATCGGCAGCTCGCGGTGGCGCATGCCCATCACGATGCCGGACTCGGTGCGCGCGGTGACCTCGAAGTCGTCCGGGATGGTGTCCGCGCGGACGATCAGCGAGTGGTAGCGGGTCGCGATGAACGGCTGCGGCAGTCCGGCGAACACACCGGCCCCGGAGTGCTCGATCTCGCTGACCTTGCCGTGCAGCAACTCGGGGGCGCGCTCGACCGTGCCGCCCCACACCGCGCCGATGGCCTGGTGCCCGAGGCACACGCCGAAGGCCGGCTTGCGCTCGGCGGCGCAGCGCTGGATGAGCTCCATCGTCCGTCCCGCACGGTCCGGAGTCCCCGGACCGGGGCTGAGCAGCACGCCGTCAGCAGCGGCCACGTCGTCGTCCGTGACCACGTCGTTGCGGCGCACCTCGCACTCGGCTCCGAGCTGGGCGAGGTACTGCACGAGGTTGTAGACGAAGCTGTCGTAGTTGTCGACCACCAGTACACGCACGCGCCCAGACTACGCGTCCGGCGCATCCGAATTTTCCGCGCTCGTCCTGCTCGGCGGTGGTCAACCGGTGGTGACGTCGTCGAACGGAAGCAGCGGTTCGACCCAGGGGAACACCACGAACAGCAGCAGGGCGACGACGGCCGCGACGAGCACGAGCGCCACCAGGGCCTTCGCCGCGAACGGGCCGGGCAGGTGTCGCCAGATCCACGCGTACATCAGCGCTCCTCCAGTTCCGGGGGCCGCAGCTCGGGGTGGTCGGCGACCTTGGGGTACTGCGTGGTGAGCACGCCGTGGACGATCAGCCGCTCGCGCGCGGAGAACTCCGGGTGGCAGGTGGTCAGGGTGATGAGCCTTGTGAGCTGGTCGCGCGGGAAGGTCTCCGGCGCGAGGCCGGGCACCGGGAAGATCACCTCTCCCTGCGAGGGCCGCACGAGGTGCCGCCCGACCACGTGGTCGTAGGGCGCGGGCATCGGCGCGACGCCCCGGCAGTGCGGATCGCCGCCGCGCCCGTCCCAGGTCGCGACCTCGTCGGCCATCGGCAGGACCCGGTAGACGTACCAGTGGGTGGCCGTCTCCACGACGATCGGTGCGCAGGAGGGCAGCCGGTCCAGGTCGTTGAACGGCGCGCCTCGCCCGATCCGGTGCCCGGCGACCGCGAAGTTCCCCTGCTCCCCCGGCCACGCCGTGCCGGTGTAGTGCCCGGGGCCGCCGCTGAGGGTCCGGAGGGCGGTGCCCTCCAGCACGGTGAAGTCGAAGTCCGGCCCGAAGGTCGGCAGGTGGAGCTGCGCGAACCCGGCGCCGGGCGCGGGCGGTGGCGGTTCGGCGATCGGGTGCAGCTGCCGGGCCTGCCACTCCTCGTGCATCCGCCCGGTCGCCTGCGCCTGGTCGCGCGCGGTGAACAGGTCGGTCACGTAGACGACGTAGAAGACGAACAGCAGCAGCACCAGGCCGACGGTGATCATCAGCTCGCCGAGGACGCGGACCACCGCACGGGCGGTGTCGCCTCCGCGCCGGGGCGGCGGTCGGGGCGGGCTCTGCACCGACGGAACCACGACGTTCCTCTCCGGTCACGGGTTTGCGAGGGGTGCTCGCTCAGCGCTGTGATTACGTTAACGTGGTAGGTGGAAATGGAGCCGTTCCGCCGCCACCGGCGACGAGCCGGGCGGGCGCGGGACGGCGGTGCCGCATCACCTGGCGAGGACACCTATGCCGAAGTCCAAGGTCCGCAAGAAGGACGACTCCAACCCGGTTGTCGATCGCCGCACGCCGGTCAAGGCGAAGTCGGTCGGTCCGTCGCACCCGATCTACGTCGCCGTGATGCTCGGCCTGATGATCATCGGGTTGCTCTGGCTCGTCGTCAACTACATCGCCGGCGACAAGATCGGATTCATGAGCGACCTGGGCGGGTGGAATTTCGCCGTCGGCTTCTCGTTCATGATCGTCGGCCTGCTGATGACCATGCGGTGGCGCTGACCCACCCCGCTGACCTGCAATGACGTCCGGCCTTGAGGGTCGTATAAGGCCGGGCGCACGCGGTCGCAATTCGAGCGCCCAGCACGGCGACGCTTCGTGCACGAGCTCCGGAGGAGGGAACTCCTTCGGAGCTCACTCATCCCTTTGGCGGCTTGACAGACGGTCAGCGAAACACACCTGTGTAACTAGTCCCCAGTGGGGATAAGTCCTGTGGATAACTCGTCGATAGCGGGTGGATGACGGTGAACACGGCGGAGCAGTCGATGGGCTGGGCACCTCCGGCCGCGCTGGTGGGCTGCGGCTGGCTGCTCACCGCGGGCGCCGCGACCTGGGCCTTCCTCGCCTCCACACCGGCCGACCGGGTCTTCGTGGGAGCGCTCGCGCTCGCCCTGCTGACCGCGTCCGCCTTCGGCACGATCTGCCGTCCCAGACTGCACGCCGACGCCACCGGCATCACGGTGCGCGCGCTGACCGGCCGCAGGCACTACTCCTGGGACCAGGTCACCATCCGCGTCCGGGAGACCCGCCGACTCGGCCTGACCGGCACCAGCCTGGAGCTCGACGCGGACCCGGACCTGACCGTCCTCACCCGCCTCGACCTCGGCGAAGACCCCTACGCGGCGGCCGACGCGCTGCACGCGCTGCGCAGGTGAGTCAGCCGCAGGCCAGGGTGTAGCCGGAGCCGAAGCAGGCCAGGTCACCGTAGGAGGCGTCCCGGACGAACAGCACGACCACCAGCACCACCAGCAGTCCGACCAGCGCACCGGCCTGGACGAGGGTGCGGCGCTCGCGCGGCGCGTAGACCAGGACCGCCGTCGACGCGGCGCCCAGGATCAGCCCGCCGATGTGCCCGAGCAGCGAGATGCCGGGGATGAGCACGCTGGCGACGATGTTCAGCGCGATCACGGTGGTCACCGGGCGCAGGCTCACCTTCAGCCGAAGCGCGGCCACGGCGATGCCGCCCATCAGGCCGTACACCGCACCCGAAGCACCCGCGACCGGGGCTTCGGCACCACCCAGCAGGAACACCGCGGTGCTGCCGCCGATCAGCGACAACCCGTAGACGGCGGCGAAGCGCGCGCGGCCGAGCAGCAGCTCCAGGTCCCGCCCGATCACCCACAGGGCGAGCATGTTCATCACCAGGTGCACGACACCGATGTGCAGGAACCCGGAGGTGACCAGGCGCCACCACTGCCCGCCCGCCACGGTGAGCGGGATCAACGAGTAGTCGACGAACAGGGCCGACCGGAAGTTCTCCCAGAAGTCGCCCGCCTGAACGGCGGTGAGCACGTACGCGGCGACGTTGGCCGCGATCAGCAGCGGCACCAGGATCGGCTTGTCGCGCAGCCGCGCACCGGCGACCGTCACGGGTCGGCGCACGGTCGCGCCGCCCTCCCGGACGCAGTCCACGCACTGCTGGCCGACGGAGGCGTCGCGCAGGCATTCCGGGCAGGCCGGGCGTTCGCACCTGGTGCAACGCAGCCCGGTCGGCCGGTCGGGGTGCCGCGCGCACGTCGGTAACTGCGGCGGCGCCCCGTCCGGGCCGGGCGTCGTTCCGGGTGGCACAGTCACGGGTGAGACCTGCTTTCCCGGGCGGTGTCAGCCGCGCTCGATCGAAACCTTCTCGATGACGATGTCGTTCACCGGGCGGTCGTTGCGACCGGTCGCGGTGCCGGCGATCGTGTCGACCACCTCGCGCGACTCCTTGTCGGCGACCTCACCGAAGATGGTGTGCTTGTAGTTCAGCCAGGACGTGGCCGCCACGGTGACGAAGAACTGCGAGCCGTTGGTGTTCGGCCCCGCGTTCGCCATCGCGAGCAGGTACGGCTTGGTGAACTGGAGCTCCGGGTGGAACTCGTCGCCGAACTGGTAGCCGGGGCCACCGCGTCCGGTACCGGTCGGGTCACCGGTCTGGATCATGAAGCCTTCGATGACCCGGTGGAAGATCACGCCGTCGTAGAACGGGCCGGAGCGTTCGCCCTTGGCGTTCGGCTCCGTGTATTCCTGGGTCCCTTCGGCGAGGCCCACGAAGTTTTTCACGGTCTTGGGCGCCTGGTCGGGGAACAGGTTGATCCGGATGTCTCCCTGCGAGGTGTGCAGGGTCGCGGTCAATGTCGTCCCAACGAGCGATCCGTTGTCTTCAGCCACCCGACCATCCTGCCATCGAGCGGGCCGATTGCGGTGTCTGGGTGCAATATGGGCGGGTCCGCGCCCCTTACCCGGCTCCGTGGTGGAGGCGTGGTTGGCAGGTGCTCATCCGGGATAACCGGACTGGTGAAGGCAAGCCAGGCCAAGGAGGTCAACAGGCGATGGATGAAGTGAACGCGATGGCCAAGGCCGGCGAGACCGTGGGGAAGGCGGTTGGCACCGGTATCAAGCAGGCCCGTCACGGCGCGAAACGCGCAGGTGAGCAAGGTGCGGTGCTGTCCAGGCAGGCGGCAGCGAGGGCCGAGCGGGAACTGGCCAGCCGCGGCTATTCGACCGAGGAGTTGCAGGAGCTCATCGCCCAGCGCGCCACGGGCAAGTCCCGCAAGGAGCTCGCCAAGCAGGCGAAGCAGGCCCGCAAGGACTGGGAGAAGCGGACGACCGAGTCCCGCAAGCGGCTGGCCGCCAAGATCGACCCCACTCCGGTGAAGAAGAAGCGCCGCTGGCCGTGGCTGCTGCTGATGTTGGTGGTCCTGGGCGTCGCCGGAGCGGCGATCGCGCTGACCCGCCGTCCCGAGGAGCTCCCGCTCGCAGCGGCGGACGACGAGCCGTGGGACTCGCACACCCCGGGCACCTCCCAACCCCGCCACCGGGCCTCGGCCGAGACCGACGGCCACCAGGAACCTCGCGCGGTGGAAACCCCCAGGGCGAACCCGCCCACGCCCTGATCAGACGAGAAGAGGCCGGGCCCCGCGGGCCCGGCCTCTTCATGTTCACTATTAATAATGAATTCGATCATTCAATGATTTCTACTCAATTAAACCACCGCAAATGCGACACCAGCGGGAGCACGGGCCTGTGAGCAGGCCGGGAACGCTGTCCCGCGCACGGAGCCGACACCAAGCGGCCACCGCACCGTAGGGGGCTTGGGGAGTCGCTCCCCCAAAATCATGACGAAGCGATAAACGCGAAAACGCCCCGTGTTGAGCGGGGCGTTTTCGATCGCGCAGTGGAGACGAGGGGAATCGAACCCCTAACCCCCGCCTTGCAAAGGCGGTGCTCTGCCAATTGAGCTACGTCCCCCAACGGCGGCGGAGGTCAGGGCCCCCGGCCGGAGGATCAGACCTCCGCGGTGGCCTCGCGCCAGAGGTCGGCCTCGGCCTTGGCGGCCTTGTTGCGACGGACCACGAACAGCACGACTCCGGCAACTGCGGCGAGTGCGAGCAGCTTCTTCATTCCGGTCGCCTCCTAGAACACGGCACCTGTGCCGTTGATGTTCGAGTCTGTGAAAGAGGGGGGAAGAAATTCCCGAGTGGGCCTAGAAGGACTTGAACCTTCGACCTCTTCGTTATCAGCGAAGCGCTCTAACCGCCTGAGCTATAGGCCCTCGTTCGTTGTGCTGCAAACATTACAGGACGGGCTCCCGCTCTCGTCACGGGGGGTCACTCCGTCCCGACCTTGCTGCGGCGGCGCTCTCCCACCTCGGAAAACGCCGCCGCAGCCCGGTCAGCTGCTCACTCGCGCTCGGACAGCGTGATCTCGATGCCGCCGGCGAAGTCCGCCGCCACGTTGTAGATGAACGCGGCCACGGTCGCCAGAGCCGTGATCAGAACGATGTTGATCGCACCGATGATCGAGGCGACGCCGAAGACCCTGCCCGCGCTGATCAGCGGCTCGTTCACCGCGTCGTCGGGCTGGGTCAGCTCGGTGAAGGTGCCGTTGAGCTGCTCCCAGACGCCCATGCCGTCGAGCACGCCGTACAGGACGGCCACGGCGATCATCCACACGAAGAACAGCGCGACGCTGAGCACCAGGGCCAGCTTCAGCACCGACCACGGATCGAACCGCTTGACCTGCAGACTCGCCCGGCGCGGTCCCCGGCTGGGGCGCCGCGCGGACGGGCCGCTGGAGCTGCGCTGCTGCGTCCCCGAACCGCTGCCCGCACCGGTGTAGGACACCTGGGTGCGCGCCGACTGCGGGATCTGCGTGCGGACCGTCTCCTGGTCGGACACGGTCTTCGGGAACGTCTGGGTGTCGTCGGCGCCGCGGCCCCCGGCGGCGGAACCGCCTGCCGCGGCACCGGCGGCGCCGCCGAGGGCACCCGCCGCCAGCGATCCCGAAAGACTGCCCGGCTCCTCCTCCGCGGATTCCTCCTCCGAGGAGGCGGCCGAGCCGCGCTGCCACGGCGGCGGCGCGTCGGTGCCGTCGAGGGCCTCCCCGCCGCCGTCGGTGGCGGTCGGCTCGGCCGTCGAGCCGGACTCCGCGGTCCCGCTCGCAGAGGCAGCAGCCTCAGAACCGGTCGTCTCGACCTTGTCGTCGACTGTCTGGGTGCTGGCCGAGCCCCGGCCCGCATCCTTCTGCGGGTCCGAGGACTCCGGCTTCTCGGAACTTGTCACGAGCGATCCTTCGGTGATCGTCGGCGTTGGTGTGCCCCGTGGCGTGCCACGGCATGTTCAGTTGATCGGCGCTGCGGTCACGCCTGCTTGGGCTCCGGTGCGGCGTCCGGATCCGCTGCCTCGTCGGCGTTGCGCGCCACGGCCAGCAGGGTCGAGCCCTCGTCGAGGTTCATCAGGCGAACCCCCTTCGTCTGCCGACCGGCCTTGCGCACCTCCTTGGCAGTGGTGCGGATGACCCCGCCCGCAGAGGTGATGGCGTAGAGCTCGTCCTCCAGCTCGACGATCTGCGCCCCCACAAGCCTGCCACGTTTGCGGTCGTACTGAAGAGTCAGCACTCCCTTTCCGCCGCGGCCCTGGACCGGGTAGTCCTCGATGGGAGTCCGCTTCGCGTAACCGCCGGCAGTCGCGACCAGGACGTACCGGTCTTCGCGGCACACGCCCATCGCGAGCAGCTCGTCACCGTCGTTGAAGCGCATGCCCAGCACACCTGAGGTGGCCCGGCCCATCGGCCGGAGCGCGTCGTCGGAGGCGTGGAACCTGATCGACTGGCCTTCCGCCGACACCAGCAGCAGGTCGTCGTCGGCCGAGCAGAGCACCGCGCCGACGAGTTCGTCCTCGTCCTTCAGGTTCACGCCGATAAGACCACCCGATCGGTTGGAATCGAAGTCCGTCAAACGGGACTTCTTGACCAGACCGTTCTTGGTCGCCAGCACCAGGTACGGCGCCGCGGTGTAGTCCTTGATCTGCATGACCTGGGCGATCTGCTCGTCCGGCTGGAACGCCAGCAGGTTGGCCACGTGCTGACCGCGAGCGGTCCGGTTGGCCTCGGGCAGCTCGTAGGCCTTGGCCCGGTAGACCCGGCCCTTGTTGGTGAAGAACAGGATCCAGTCGTGCGTGGAGCAGACGAAGAAGTGCGACACGATGTCGTCCTGCTTCAGCGCCGCTCCCTGCACTCCCTTGCCACCGCGCTTCTGCGCCCGGTACAGGTCGGTGCGGGTGCGCTTGGCGTAGCCGGTGCGGGTGATCGTGACGACCACGTCCTCGTCGGCGATGAGGTCCTCCATGGAGACCTCGCCCTCGAACGGGACGATCTTGGTGCGGCGGTCGTCGCCGTACTTGTCGACGATCTCCATCAGCTCGTCGCGGATGATCTGCCGCTGCCGCTCGGGCTTGTCGAGGATGTCCTTGAGGTCCTCGATCTCCCGCTCGATCTCGGCCAGCTGGTCGACGATCTTCTGGCGCTCCAGGGCGGCCAGGCGGCGCAGCTGCATCTCCAGGATCGCGTTCGCCTGGACCTCGTCGACGTCGAGCAGCTCGATCAGGCCGGTGCGCGCGTCGTCGACCGTCGGCGAGCGGCGGATCAGCGCGATGACCTCGTCGAGCATGTCCAGCGCCTTGACCAGACCGCGCAGGATGTGGGCGCGCTCCTCGGCCTTGCGCAGCCGGTACTTCGTCCGGCGGACGATGACCTCGATCTGGTGCTTGACGTAGTACCGGATCGTCTGGTCGAGCCGCAGCGTGCGCGGCACGCCGTCGACCAGGGCCAGCATGTTGACGCCGAAGGTCGTCTGCAGCTGGGTGTGCTTGTAGAGGTTGTTGAGCACCACCTTCGGGATCGCGTCCCGCTTGAGGGTGACCACGATCCGCATGCCGCGCCGGCTGTTGGACTCGTCGGCGATGTCGGAGATGCCGGAGATCTTGCCTTCCCGGTGCATCGAGGCGATGTTCTCGATGAGGTTGTCCGGGTTGACCTGGTACGGCAGCTCGGTGACGACCAGAGTGGTGCGTCCCTTGCTGTCCTCCTCGACGGCCACGACGGCGCGCATCTTGATGGAGCCGCGGCCGGTGCGGTAGGCGTCCGCGATCGCGTTGGTGCCGAGGACCAGGGCGCGGGTCGGGAAGTCAGGGCCCTTGATCCGCTCCATGAGGGCTTCGAGGAGCTCCTCGTCCTCGGCCTCGGGGTGCTCCAGCGCCCACACGACGCCGTCGGCCACCTCGCGCAGGTTGTGCGGCGGGATGTTGGTCGCCATGCCCACGGCGATACCGCCACCGCCGTTGACCAGCAGGTTCGGGAACCGCGACGGCAACACGTCGGGCTCCTGGGTGCGCCCGTCGTAGTTGTCGGAGAAGTCGACGGTGTCCTCTTCGATGTCGGCGAGCATGTGCATCGCCAACGGGGCCAGCCGCGACTCGGTGTACCGCATGGCCGCGGCCGGGTCGTTGCCCGGCGAGCCGAAGTTGCCCTGACCGTCGATCAGCGGGTGGCGCATCGACCACGGCTGGGCCAGGCGGACCAGGGTGTCGTAGATCGCCGAGTCACCGTGCGGGTGGTAGTTGCCCATCACGTCGCCGACGACGCGGGAGCACTTCACGTAACCGCGGTCCGGCCGGAAGCCCGAGTCGTACATCGCGTAGAGCACGCGCCGGTGCACCGGCTTGAGGCCGTCGCGCACGTCCGGCAGGGCGCGCGCGACGATCACGCTCATCGCGTAGTTGATGTAGGAGTTCTGCATCTCCTGCTGGAGTTCGACCGGTTCGATCCGACCGTGTTCCGGCGGCAGGATTTCCGTCATGCTCTTCCCTTGCTAGTTCGGAGAGTTCGCTGGTTGACCTGCGCGTCGATCACACGTCGAGGAAGCCGGCGTCCTTGGCGTTGCGGGTGATGAACGAGCGCCGGGCTTCGACGTCCTCGCCCATCAGCACGCTGAACAGCTCGTCCGCGGTCGCCGCGTCGTCCAGCGACACCTGCAGCAGCAGCCGGGACTCGGGGTTCATCGTGGTTTCCCAGAGCTCGTCGGCGTTCATCTCGCCGAGACCCTTGTAGCGCTGGATGCCGTCGTCCTTGGGCAGCTTCCGCCCGGCGGCCGCGCCCTGGGCGAGCAGCGCGTCGCGCTCCTTGTCGCTGTAGGCGTACTCCGGCTCGGCGCGCGGCCACTTGATCTTGTACAGCGGCGGCTGCGCGAGGAACACGTGACCGTTCTCGATCAGCGGGCGCATGAACCGGAACAGCAGGGTCAGCAGCAGGGTCCGGATGTGCTGGCCGTCGACGTCGGCGTCGGCCATCAGCACGATCTTGTGGTACCGCAGCTTCGACAGGTCGAACTCGTCGTGGATGCCGGTGCCCAGCGCGGTGATGATCGCCTGGACCTCGTTGTTCTTGAGGACCTTGTCGATCCGCGACTTCTCCACGTTGATGATCTTGCCTCGCAGCGGCAGGATCGCCTGGAAGCGCGACTCGCGACCTTCCTTGGCCGAGCCACCCGCGGAGTCACCCTCCACGATGTAGAGCTCGCACTCGTCGGGCTGGTTGGACTGGCAGTCCTTGAGCTTGCCCGGCAGGCCGCCGATGTCCATCGCGCTCTTGCGGCGGACCAGCTCCTTCGCCTTGCGCGCTGCCATCCGCGCCTGCGCCGAGGAGACCGCCTTGTTCACGATCGTCTTCGCGTCGGCGGGGTTGCGCTCGAACCAGTCGGTCAGCCACTCGAAGGCGGTGGTCTGCACGAACGACTTGACCTCGGTGTTGCCCAGCTTGGTCTTCGTCTGGCCCTCGAACTGCGGCTCGCGGACCTTCACCGACACGATCGCGGCGAGACCTTCGCGGACGTCGTCACCGGTGAGGCTGCCGTCCTTGTCCTTGAGGAGCTTCTTGTCCTTGGCGTAGGCGTTGACCACGCGGGTCAGCGCGGACCGGAAGCCCTCCTCGTGGGTACCGCCCTCGTGCGTGTTGATCGTGTTGGCGAACGTATACACCGACTGGTTGAAGCCGGAGTTCCACTGCAGCGCGACCTCGAGCTCGTGCCCGTTGCCGGAGGCGTTGAAGGCGACGACCTTCTTGTGGATCGGCTCCTTCGTCGCGTTGATGTGCTTGACGAAGTCCTCGAGCCCACCCGGGTAGTGGTAGGTGCGCTCGGTGATCTTGGCGGTGGCGCCCTGGGCGTCCTCACCGCCCTCCTCCGCCTCGGCCGTGCGCTCGTCGCGCAGGACGATGGTCAGGCCCTTGTTCAGGAAGGCCATCTCCTGCAGCCGGCGGGAGACCGTCTCCGCGTTGTAGTGGGTGGTCTCGAAGATCGTCGGGTCGGCCCAGAACGTGATGGTGGTGCCGGTCTTGCTGGTCTTCTCCCCGCGCTCGATGTCGGCGGCGGGCTTGGAGTCCTCGTAGCGCTGCCGCCACACGTGGCCGTCGACGTGGATCTCCGCCTCGAGCACGGTCGACAGCGCGTTGACCACCGACACGCCCACGCCGTGCAGACCACCGGAAACGGCGTAGGAGTCGCCGCCGAACTTGCCGCCCGCGTGCAGCACGGTCAGCACGACCTCGAGGGTCGGCTTCTTCTCGACCGGGTGCATGTCGACCGGGATGCCTCGGCCGTCGTCGCTGACCCGCACGCCGCCGTCGGCGAGCAGGGTGACCTCGACCTTGGAGGCGTACCCGGCCATCGCCTCGTCGACCGAGTTGTCCACGACCTCCCACACCAGGTGGTGCAGGCCGCGCTCACCGGTGGAACCGATGTACATGCCGGGACGCTTGCGGACGGCCTCAAGGCCCTCAAGAACGGTGATGGATGAAGCGTTGTATTCGCTCTTCTTCGGTGCCACGGGCCTCGATTTCTCCTCAAGCCGACTGTGCTGTCACGGTGATCGGTCGATGCCGGCCTGGTTACCGGCTCCGGCGCACCTCTACGACCACTTCGGGGCGACTCGGCTGCCGGCGCCGCACCCCGGCGCGGCCCGGTCCGGACCCCTCGCCACTAACGACCGGGGAGCGCGTCGGGTCACACCCGCCTTGATTCTACTGGTCCCCCGCCGCAGAAGTGGGGCAAGGACGCCCCTAGCTTGCTCACAGAGTCGAGAACTCGGATCAATCCACCATCGGAGAGCCGTGAGCGCCCGCTCGGAATTCTCTGCGGCGATCGGCCGCCCGGCGACCCTCACCTGCGAGTGGACCCGCACCTCGACGGTCCGCAGCTCGCAGATTACTAGCCGTAGGTGTCTCGCGGTCCGCGCCCGGAGATGTGTCGCGGACCGTGTCGCCAGCTCGGAGCCGCAGGTCCCTGCACCTTGATCCGCTTGACCACGCCGGGCCCCACCCCGTCGCTGATCCGCTTGAGGATCTGCCGCTGGAGCAGCCGCAGCTGCGTGGCCCACGCCGTGGACTGCGCCTGCACCGTGAGCTCGCAGTCCTTGAGCTGCAGCGGCTTGGTGTGCTCGGCGATCTCCCCGCCGACCAGCGAATCCCACTTGGCGAAGACCTGACCACCGGAGAGGTGCTCGGTCCAGCCGTGCTCCGCGGCGATCCGCGCGGCGAGCCTGCCCAGCGGCTGCGGGTCCCGGTCATCGGGTCCGGCACCGGTCCAGCCACGACGCCTGCGGGTGCGGAGCTTGCCCGGCTTGCCGGGTTTGCCCATCGCCTTGCGCTTGGCTGCGGACTGCTCGCGCGCCGACTGCAGCGCCGCACGAGCCAGGTCCGGCCCGGCCAGCTCGCTGCCGTCGATCCCCTGACCTGGCACTTTGTCCTCGGGCAGGGCGGCGCCGTCGGAGCCGCGAACGGGCGCGGAGTTATCCACACCATCCACAGAGTTATCCCCAGATGTGGGTAGTTCCACGGATTGATCCGTGGTCGCGGTCACTCTGCGTGAAGTTTTTCGTCCGTTTCCGTCAGGCGGCACGGTGCACCTCACCTTCCCGGACGTCGAATCGGGCGCCGGTGAGCTCCTCCGGGACGTCCTCGCCGACCGCGGCCGTCACCAGGACCTGCTCGGCCCCCGAGACGAGCGCGGCGAGCCGGGACCGCCTGCGGCGGTCGAGCTCGGCGAACACGTCGTCCAGGATCAACACCGGTTCGGCGCCATCCTCTGTGAGCAGGTGGTAAGAAGCCAGCCGCAACGCCAGGACGAACGACCACGATTCACCGTGACTGGCATAACCCTTCGCGGGCAGCTCGCCGAGCAGCAGGTCCAGGTCATCGCGGTGCGGGCCGACCATCGACACGCCGCGCTCGATCTCCTGCGGTCGGACGCGCTCCAGCTCCGCGAGCAGAGCGGCCTCCAGCTCCGGCACAGCCTCGTCCCACGGGATCTCCGGGCCCCCGGGTACCCCGTAGCGCTCCGGCATCGATTCGCCCAAGCTGCTGCGATATCGCAGGTCAGCGACCCGTCCGGACGGAGTGCTCGCCTCGTCGGTCGCCGCGACGTTCGCGTATGCGCTGGTCACGTGAGGGGCAAGCGCCGACACCAGAGAGAGCCTCCCGGCCAGCAGCTCGGCGCCGTAGCGCGCGAGGTGACCGTCCCAGACCGCCAAGGTGCTCAGATCCGCCTTGCCCCCACCCCGCCGGGCGGCGCCCGCCGACTTCAACAGCGCGCTGCGCTGCTTGAGCACCCGCTCGTAGTCGGAGCGGATCCCCGCGTAGCGCGGCGCCCGCGCGACCAGCAGGTCGTCCATGAACCGGCGGCGTTCGCCCGGGTCACCTCGCACGATCGCCAGGTCCTCCGGTGCGAACAGCACGGTCCGCAGGATCCCCAGCACGTCGCGGGGCTTGCCGGCCGCGCCCCGGTTGATCCGGGCGCGGTTGGCCTTGCCCGGGGTGATCTCCAGCTCGACCAGCAGCTCCCGGCCGTTGTTGACCACCGCGGCCCGCACCACCGCCCGGCCCGCTCCGTAGCGGACCAGCGGTGCGTCGTTGGAGACCCGGTGCGATCCGAGGGTGGCGACGTAGCCGATCGCCTCGACCAGGTTCGTCTTGCCCTGACCGTTCGACCCGACCAGGACGGTGACTCCGGGTTCGAGTTCGAGGTCGGCGAGCGGCCACGACCGGAAGTCGTTGACCTGCAAGTGGCGCACGTACACGACGATCCAACTCAGTTGTTCTTGCCGGGCAGGTTCCGCGGACGCCGCGGCTGCGACGTCCGCACCGTCCGAATTGGTGTGTCCGGACCGTGCCGGACGGCCTGTCCGCGTGCCGCGACCAGCGCGGACACCCGCGGAACGACGGGGAGATTTGTCGACAAGTCTCCCCGTCGACGTTCCCGCGGTGTGGGGACGCTTCAGCCGAAACGCCCCCACACGAGGAGCCGGGAGTTCAGCCCTCGGACTTCTGGACCGCGTGGCCGCCGAACTGGTTGCGCAGCGCCGAGACCGCCTTCATCGCGGGCGAGTCCTCCTGGCGCGAGGCGAACCGGGCGTACAACGCGGCGGTCATGACCGGGGCCGGGACCGCGTTGTTGATCGCTTCCTCGATGGTCCACCGGCCCTCGCCCGAGTCCTGCACGTAGCCGCGCAGCTCGGACAGCTCCGGGTCCTCGTCGAGCGCGCGAACCAGCAGGTCGAGCAGCCAGGAGCGCACGACGGTGCCCTTGCTCCACGCCTTGATGGTGGCGGGCACGTCGGTGACGACGTCGGAGGCGGCGAGCAGCTCGAAGCCCTCGGCGTAGGCCTGCATCAGGCCGTACTCGATGCCGTTGTGCACCATCTTCGCGTAGTGACCGGCCCCGACCGGACCGGAGTGCGCGAAGCCCTCGTCGCGCGGACCCTCCGGCCGCAGCGCGTCGAAGATCGGCAGCGCGCGCTCGACGTCCTCGGCGTCACCGCCGGCCATCAGGCCGTATCCGTTCTTGGCGCCCCAGACACCGCCGGACACGCCGACGTCGACGTACTTGATGCCGTTCTCGGCCAGCAGCGCGGCATTCGCCTGGTCATCGGTGAACTTGGAGTTCCCGCCCTCGATCACCAGGTCACCGGCGGACAGCAGTCCGGACAGCTCCTCGACGGTCTGCCGGGTCGGGTCGCCGTGCGGAACCATGATCCACACGATCCGCGGACCGGCCAGCTTCTCGACCATCTCCGCCACGGACGCCGCATCGCTGACGTCCGGGTTGCGGTCGTACCCCACGACCTCGTGGCCGGCGGCCCGCAGCCGCTCGCGCATGTTGAAACCCATTCGGCCGAGGCCGACAAGCCCGAGTTGCACTGGAACTCCCTATCCGAACTGTGTGTCGACTTGTGGAGGTCGGCGCGTGGCCGGCCGCGCTGCGGGATCATGGCACCCGCTGAATCGATCTGGCGCGAGCCTACGACCACGAACCGGGACGACGGGGCGGGTGGTGCGCCGGATGTGAGCCGCGCACCACCTCGGCCGCGTCGGAGGTCAGCCGGGCAGGCGGACCGGCATCAACAGGTAGAGGTAACCCTCCTGGACCTGGCCCTCGTCGTCGATCGGCTTGATCAGCGCCGGGCGGTTGGCGGTGGTGAACTGCATCTGGGCGCGCTCGGACTTCAGCGCGCTGAGTCCGTCGAGCAGGTACGCCGGGTTGAACGCGATGGTCAGCTCCTCGCCGTCGAGCTCGATGGGGAGCTCTTCCTCGGCGCTGCCTTCGTCGTCGCCCCCGGCGGACAGCCGCAGCAGGCGGTCGGAGAACTCCAACCGGACCTGCGTGCCGCGCTCGGCCACCAGCGACACTCGCTTGATCGCCTCGGCCAGCGGCCCGACGTCGATGTTCGCGGTCACCGCGGTCTCGGCGGGCAGCAGCTGGCGGTACTTGGGGAACTCCGCGTCCAGCAGCCGGCTGGTGTTCCGGCGGGTCGTGCCGGACAGGCCGAGCAGTCCGTCGCCGGAGGCCAGCGAGATCTCGACCTTGCTCGCACCGGCGCCCAGCGTCTTGGCGGAGTCCGCCAGCGTCTTGGCCGGGACCAGCACCTGGGTGTCCGCGATGCTCGTGCCGGGCTCCCAGGTGATCTCGCGCATCGCCAGCCGGAACCGGTCGGTGGCGACCATGGTCAGCTTGTCCGCGTTGATCTCCATCCGGATGCCGGTGAGCATCGGGAGCGTGTCGTCCTTGCCCGCGGCCACGGCGACCTGGCCGACCGCTTCGCTGAACAGGTCGGTCGGCACGGATCCGGCGTGCTCGGGCATCTCCGGCAGCGCCGGGTAGTCCTCGACCGGCATTGTCGGCAGGCTGAACCGCGAGCTGCCGCAGGTGATGGTCACCCGGGAGCCGTCGACGGTCAGCTCGACCGGGCGTGCCGGCAGCGCCTTGGTGATGTCCGCCAGCAGACGCCCGGAGACCAGGGTCTTCCCGCTGGCGTCGATCGAGGCGTCGATGGTGACCTGGGCGGAAACCTCGTAGTCGAAGCCGGAGATGGTCAGCGCTTCCCCGGAACTCGCATCGAGCAGCACCCCGCCCAGCACCGGAACCGGTGGCCGCGACGGCAGGCTGCGCGCGACCCAGGCGACGGCGTCGGCAAGACCGTCACGCTCCACGCGGATCTTCATGGGTGTCCTTTCGGTTTCAGCCGTGGCTCGGCTGCCGAGAACTGTGTCGAGCCGTGCGCGGCTGGAAGGTTCGGTGTGCTCCGCATCGGGGGCGAAGCGATCCCGCGGCGAGAACAGCTTGAACTTCGCTAGGAGTTCGAGCCGGGCTTCTCGTTGCGGGGAGTTCCACCGTAGAGCGTGCTCACCGATCTCCGCATCCGGGTCGTGGCTGTTGGCCCGAGCCGGTTCGAGCGTCGAGGCGGGAGTTGTCCACTTATCCACCGCCCCTAGTTCTCTTTTCTTTTTTTCTAAGAAGAGAAGAAATGTCCGCAGTAGTAGTAAGGCCTGTGAGTTGTGGGGACAACTGTCGTTTGGGCTGGTCGGGTGGCGTGATCGCGTGTGGATGGCCACTGGAAGTAACCGGGGACTACGACAGCCGGGTGGTGGACAACTTCTGACCGTCTTGAGTTCTTCCACAACCATCCCCAGTTGTCCACACTCCCATCCACAGTCGGACCCCAGGTTGTACCCATCCCCGGGTGGATTGGGCGTTCTCCACCGGTCGGGTTGTGGGCAGAGTTGTGGGAACTCTGTTGGCAACCGGCCTCAACCATGTGGGCAGGCTGTGCACAGCTTGTGGATGAACTGGGGAAATTTGCAGGTCAAGCCTGGGGATTGAATTTCTGTGGACAGCTGGTGTCTTCGGCGGTTTTTTGTTCTGGCGGTGAGGTGAAGCCCACGGGGCCGGGCAGAAAAGTTCTTGCCGACAATCTTCGGGGACGCACGCACCGCGCCCGGACGAACACTGAAAGTGGTGATTTCCGGGCGCAGGTCTTGCGCGGAGGCGTTCGGCGGCCCCGCCGGACGACCGGATCTGGCTCGAATCTTTCTGCTCGGCGCCCGGGATCAGGGCGGAGCGGTCCAGCAGAAACCTTCGCGAGCACCTCGACGGCCACGGGTGCGGGCGCGCGGGCAGGGGTGAACCCGGGCCGGAACGCCTGAACATTTCTGCTGCGGCGGGTGGACGTGGGCACGCCCTGATATCAGAAAGATGGGCCGTGTGCGGCCTAGGGAATCACACCAGGGGACCCGCAAAATCCCGTCAGCGGCGAAATGAGCGGCTGACGCTGAAAAGGTGCAGGTCAGAGCCTCGCGTTGACCGGCTTCGTCAGGCAGGCGGGGTGCGGAAAGGACCGAGAACTACTCGGACGGCGGTTGTCCTCGGCGTCGTGCGGTCGATCAGCGGGACTGCTGCTTGATGCGGGCGGTCAGCTCCTGGACGTGTTCGTACACGCGCCGGCGCTCGGCCATCTCCTTGCGGATCTTCTTGTCGGCGTACATGACGGTGGTGTGGTCACGGCTGCCGAAGTACTGGCCGATCTTCGGCAGCGACGAGTCCGTCAGCTCCCGGCACAGGTACATCGCGATCTGCCGGGCCTGGGCCAGCGCCTTCGTCTTGCCGGGCCCGCAGAGGTCGTCCATGGTCACGCCGAAGTAGTCCGCGGTGACCGCCATGATCGTCGGCGCGGTGATCTCCGGGGTCTGCGAGTCCGGGATCAGATCGCGCAGCACGATCTCGGCCAGCTGCAGGTCGACGGGCTGGCGGTTCAGCGACGCGAACGCCGTGACCCGGATCAGCGCGCCCTCCAGCTCGCGGATGTTGCGCTCGATGCGGGACGCGATGAACTCCAGCACGTCGGCCGGCGCGTTCATCCGGTCCTGGGCCGCCTTCTTGCGGAGGATCGCGATCCGGGTCTCCAGCTCAGGCGGCTGGATGTCGGTGATCAGACCCCACTCGAACCGGGTGCGCAGCCGGTCCTCCAGCGTGCGCAGCCCCTTCGGCGGCCGGTCGGAGGACACCACGATTTGCTTGTTCGAGTTGTGCAGCGTGTTGAAGGTGTGGAAGAACTCCTCCTGGGTGCCTTCCTTTCCCTCCAAGAACTGGATGTCGTCGACCAGCAGCACGTCGACGTCCCGGTAGCGGCGCTGGAACGCCACCTGCCGGTCGTCGCGCAGCGAGTTGATGAAGTCGTTGGTGAATTCCTCGGTCGAGACGTACCGGACGCGCATCCCCGGGAACAGCCGTTGCGTGTAGTGCCCGACCGCGTGCAGCAGGTGCGTCTTGCCGAGACCCGACTCGCCCCAGATGAACAGGGGGTTGTACGCCCGAGCGGGTGCCTCGGCCGCGGCGACCGCGGCAGCGTGCGCGAACCGGTTCGACGAACCGATCACGAAGGTGTCGAAGGTGTACTTGGCGTTGAGCCTGGTCTGCGAGGTCGGCGGCGCGTGCTTGGGCGCCGTGAACGGCTGGCCCTGCTGCGGCTCGGCCGACGGGATCGTCTGACCGCCCTGGCCGCGACCGAAGGTCGGCCACACGCCTTCGTCAGCGGCCTGCTCACCGGCTTCGGGCTCGGCCGAGCTCGAACCGGTGGAGGTGTCCGAGCTCTCGGACGCGGATTCGGCGGGTTCGGGCTCCGGTTCCGCCTCGGGTTCCGGCTTGGCCGAGGCGGGCTTCGGGACCTCGCCGTTGGGCCACTTGAACTCGGCCGTCGGGAAGTCGATGTCCGCGGCCTTCGGCTTCGGCTCGGGCGCGGCGTGCCTGCCCTGAGACTCCGAGCTGGGAGAACCAGCGCTCTGCGGACCGTTGCTGGGCACGATCGGGATGGATCCGGTGTGGGCGATCGAACCGGTGTGGGCCGTGTGCCCGAAGGAGCTGTCGCCTCCGTAACCGGGAACGGAGATGTAGCTGGAGGACGACTGGTCGTCGCCACCGCGCGGGCTCCACGTCTCCGGGGCGGGTGCCGGTGCGGGCGCGGCGACCGGGCGGGTCGGCGCGGGCACCGCGGTGTCGACCTTCACGGCCAGCGAGACGTCGCGCCCGAGACGGCGGGAGAGGGCATCGGTGATCGGATCGCGCAGCGCGCGTTCGATGGCTTCCTTCGCGAAATCGCTCGGAGCGGCCAGCAGCGCGGTCCCGTCGAGCAGCCCGATGGGGCGGGTGACCCGCATCCACGCGCGTTGCTGCGGCGAGAGAGTGCCGGAGGACAGCTCCTGCACCACCTCTTCCCAAACTCGACCGAGATCGGCTTGGTGGTCGGACACCGCCTGCTCCCCTCCCCTCGCTTGATGCTCCCCGGTTGCGGCCCCGGTCCCCAACCCCCAAGGTTGCACGGGTAGCGGGTACCACGGAACGAGTGGGCGACTCGATGGGCACACGTGTCCACAGAGTTGTCCACAGCGTGTGTATGAAGGTACGGCAGCCCGCTCCGGTGTCTCCCCCTGGGGCCGTAGTACCCCTGCGATCCAGGTCAGTTCCCCCTGACTGCCGACCGATGCTCCCAACCACCGGCCCGCGACATCGCAGGGAGGCACGCTAACAAGCGGAGGCCTCAGCCACAAGCAGGTCCCCGGGGCCTCGCGGAGATCGTGATGTGGCAGGCTCTTCGGTGTCGACGAGCGGTGACCCGATCACCAGCGCGGACATCTCCGCGGGCCTCGCGACCCGCTTCGCCGGGCCTGGCCGCCTTCGTTATGGGGCCGATATCGCCGGATGCCGACCCCGGCTGTGAACCTGCTGTTGGCTCTGGCGTACCCTCGTACAGTCCCCCGCTTGTGCAGCGGGCATGTCGGCGCGCCGACATCACGCCCGGCCTTGCGGCTCTTGGTCCGTAACCTGCGGACCTGCGGGTTGAAGAACCGGGGACACCAAGACCGAACCGTGGTCCGAACTGACCATCGGTGCCTGTAGTAACCGGGAGATCCGACCGTGAGCAAGGGCAAGCGCACTTTCCAGCCGAACAACCGCCGCCGTGCCAGGAAGCACGGGTTCCGGCTGCGCATGCGCACTCGCGCCGGCCGGGCCATCGTGGCCACGCGCCGTCGCCGGGGCCGCGCGCAGCTGTCTGCCTGATCGCGTCCGGCCGTGCTTCCCACGGCAGCCCGGCTGACCAGGAACCAGGACTTTCGCCTGGTGGTCCGTCGTGGTCGTCGGGCCGGACGTCCCCGACTGGTGGTCCACGTCCTGCGCCCGGATCAGACCCGGGCTCTGGTCGGTGGTGAGGCCAAGCCGGAGGCTCAAGCTAATACGGCACCCACCCGGGACTCGTCTGCTTCGACCCGGGTGGGTTTTGTCGTCAGCAAGGCCGTGGGTGTCGCGGTGGTGCGCCACCGGGTCGCCCGCCGTCTGCGGCACTTGATGCGAGACCGCCTCCCGGACCTGCCCGCTGGCACACTGGTGGTGGTTCGGGCGCTGCCTCCGGCAGCGGACGCGTCCAGCCGGGAGCTCGGCACGGACATCGACGCGGCGTTGAAAAAGCTTCGCGTCCGTTACCCCGATGGCCCGGACAGCAGTTGATGGCGGGGTTGCAGGAGATGGCACCGGATCGGCGGCATGACGAATCGCATGACGAAAGTCGTGCGGGGAGCAAACCCCACCTGTCCGCCTGGCTCCTGCTCGGCCCGGTGCACGTCTACCGCAAGGTCATCTCCCCGCTGCTGCCGCCGATGTGCCGGTTCTACCCCAGCTGCAGCGCCTACGCTGTTGAGGCACTGACCGTGCACGGGTTGTTCCGCGGCGGATGGCTCACCGTCCGCAGGCTCCTGCGTTGTGGCCCCTGGCACCCCGGAGGACTGGACCCGGTCCCACCACCCCGTGAGCGGCGAGCCGGTATTCGCCTTTCCGACAAACCCGCCGAGGAGTAGCCCGCGTGCTGGACTTCATCTACTACCCCGTGTCGGCCATCCTCTGGTTCTGGCACAAGGTCTTCGGCTCCGTGCTCGAACCGTCGAGCGGGTTCGCTTGGGCGCTCTCGGTCATCTTCCTGGTATTCACCCTGCGCGCGCTGCTGTTCAAGCCGTTCGTGCACCAGGTCCGGTCGATGAAGAAGATGCAGGAGTTCGCTCCCCTGGTGCGGGAGTTGCAGGAGAAGCACGGCGACGACAAGCAGAAGCTCGCCGCGGAGATGCAGAAGCTCCAGACCGAGCAGGGCTTCAACCCGCTCTCCGGCTGCCTGCCCATGCTCGTGCAGGTCCCGGTGTTCATCGGTCTCTTCCACGTGCTCAACGGCTTCAAGCCCGGCGCCCCCGGCAACTTCGTGTTCAACGCCGCCGACGTCGCCTCCTTCGTCGAGGCCGACCTGTTCGGCGCGAAGCTGTCCAACACGCTCAGCCAGCCGACCGAGCTGCTCGCCACGTTCGGCACCGACCGGCTGTCCATGATGACCGTCGCCGTGCCGCTGATGATCGCCGCAGCGATCGCCACGCACTTCACCGCCCGGCACTCGCTGCAGCGGCAGAGCCCCGAGGCCGCCGCCAGCCCGCAGGCGGCGATGACCAACAAACTGATGCTGTGGATCTTCCCGATGTTCGCTATCGTCGGTGGTCCGTTCCTCCCGCTGGCCATTCTGATCTACTGGCTGGCCAACAACTTCTGGACGCTGGGACAGCAACGAGTGGTGTACCGCCGGATCGATCGCGAGGAGGCTGCGTCCGCTGACGCGCCCGCGATCGCGAACCCGGCAGGCACGACTTCGGCCACTGCTGGTTCGGCCACTGCTGAGAAGGCGTCCGATGACCAACCCGGTGAGATCCCCGGGGTGATCGAAGACCGCGCTCGTGACACGGACAAGCCGGGCGAGACCCGCTGACCCCGTCGCGAACCCCTGGAGAGGAGACACCCAGTGTCTGAAACTGTGCAGGAGAGCCCGGCCGTCGCCGAGGCCACCGACTCCCCCGCCAACGACGAGTCCTCCCCCGAGGTGTCCAACACCGAGGCCCTGCTGGTGCAGGAAGGTGACGTCGCGGGCGACTACCTGGAGCGGCTGCTCGACCTGCTCGACTACGACGGCGACATCGACCTCGACGTGGAGGCCGGCCGTGCGGTGGTGAGCATCGACGGAGGCTCCGACCTCGAGAAGCTCGTCGGTGGCCGCGGCCAGGTGCTCGAAGCCCTGCAGGAGCTGACCCGGCTCGCCGTCCAGCAGGACACCGGCGTGCGCAGCCGGCTCATGCTCGACGTCGCCGGCTGGCGGGCCGGGCGCCGCGAGGAGCTCTCCGAGATCGGCCGGTCCACCGCCGAAGAGGTCCTCAAGAGCGGCCAGGAGGCTCGGCTGCGGCCGATGACTCCGTTCGAGCGGAAGATCATCCACGACGCCGTCGCGGCGATCGATGGGGTGTACAGCGAGAGCGAAGGCGAAGAGCCCAACCGCAAGGTCGTCGTCTTCAAGAGCTGACCCACTCCCCTGCTGAACGCCCCCGTCGGACTTCGGTCCGGCGGGGGCGTTTTGTCGACTTGAACACTTACCGGTTTGCCACTGGGCGGACTGGGCTGTAGTCGTGGTGCAACCGTTCTGAAACTCTGGTCTGGCTGAATGGTCCTTGGCCTCGCCGGTACTCGTTCGGCGTGGTTTCACGTGAAACAGCGGGTTGGTGCGCGGCTTGGGATCGCGATCCGGCAGGCTAGACGCGAAGTCTTCCGTTTCACGTGAAACAGCGGGGTGAATGTCTTGACCGGAGGTGCGCCCGAGGCGGCGCGGGTCGTTTTCGGCGAGCGAGTGGAGTTGGCGGAGAGGTTCGCCGAGTTACTCCACGAGCACGGAATCCGTCGCGGATTGATCGGTCCACGCGAATTGGACCGGCTCTGGGAAAGACATCTGCTGAACTCTGCTGTGATTGCGGAGTTGCTCCCCCCTCAAAGCCGGGTTGTGGACGTAGGCTCTGGGGCGGGGTTGCCGGGCATCCCGTTGGCGATCGCTCGCCCGGATCTCACCCTCACCTTGCTGGAGCCGATGGCTCGGCGGGTGACGTGGTTGCAGGAAGTCATCACCGAGCTGGCACTCACCGTCGAGGTGGTGCGTGGTCGTGCCGAGGAGGGGCCGGTGCGCGAACGACTTGCCGATCAGGACGTCGTGACCGCGCGCGCCGTGGCGCCGATGGAACGGCTCGCGAAGTGGTCTCTCCCGCTGCTGCGGCAGGACGGCCTACTGCTCGCCATGAAGGGCGATAGCGCGGCTGAAGAACTCGAACGGGATGCGGCGGCGATCGCCGCGGCCGGTGGCGGTCGTGGCGAAGTCAAATCATGCGGTGTCGGCGTACTCGATGTGCCGACGACCGTTGTCGTGGTGGAGCGGGTCGCGGCGGCCCGAACCTCGTCCGGTCGGCGTCGTGAGACACGTCGAGCGAGAAAGGAACGTGGACGGTGAATCCGGAGGAAAACGGAGCGGGTCGGGTTTCACGTGAAACAAGGGGGCGCGCGATGGGCGCCATGCGATTCCCCTCCGGCCCGGAGACCAACGCCATGAGTTTCGGCCGGGACGACATCGGCTGGACTCCGATCATGGAGGAGGCGCAGCGCGCGACGCGCGTGCTGCACCCCGACGAGCTGGACCTCCCCCGCCCCAAGAACCGGCGCATCATCACCGTGGCCAACCAGAAGGGCGGCGTCGGCAAGACGACGAGCACGGTGAACCTCGCGGCCGGGTTGGCGCTGCACGGGCTCAAGGTTCTGGTGATCGACCTCGACCCGCAGGGGAACGCGAGCACCGCGCTGGGCGTCGAGCACCGCGGTGGTGTCCCCTCGGTCTACGAGGTGCTCCTCGGTGAGATCAGCGTCGCGGACGCGGCGGCCAAGAGCACCCAGTCGGACAACCTCTTCTGCGTCCCGGCCACGATCGACCTCGCCGGCTCGGAGATCGAGCTCGTCACGATGGTGGCTCGCGAGGGCCGCCTGAAGGAGGCCCTGAACGCCGAAGCGGTCGAGGCGTTGGACTTCGACTACGTCTTCGTGGACTGCCCGCCGTCGCTCGGCCTGCTCACGGTGAACGCGTTGGTCGCCGCGCACGAGGTGCTGATCCCGATCCAGTGCGAGTACTACGCGCTGGAGGGTCTGGGACAGCTGCTCCGCAACATCGAGCTGGTCCAGTCCCACCTCAACCCGGCGCTGTGGGTCTCGACGATCCTGCTGACGATGTACGACGGGCGGACCAAGCTCGCCGATCAGGTCACCGCCGAGGTGCGCGGTCATTTCGGCGACCTGACCCTGCGGACGGTGATTCCGCGTAGCGTGAAGATTTCTGAAGCTCCGGGCTTCGGTCAGACTGTGTTGACCTACGATCCGGGATCACGAGGCTCGATGAGCTACCTGGACGCGGCGCGAGAGATCGCGGAGCGGGGTGCCGAAAGGAAGACAGCATGACCGAGCGACGAGGTGGTCTGGGCCGCGGTATCGCCGCGCTGATCCCGAGCGCTCCCCCAGCCGGTGCCGATGGCGCCACGCTGAGCGGGACGACCTCCGGGATGCGTGGTGGGCCCGCCTACGGCGGCTCCCAGCCCGAGCCCTCCGTTTCACGTGAAACGGAGAGCGAGGCGCAGGGGTCCGTTGCGGGTGCCGTCTACAAAGAGATCGCCATCGCATCGATCAACCCCAACCCGAAGCAGCCTCGTCAGGTCTTCGACGAGGAAGCGCTCAACGAGTTGGAGCACTCGATCCGCGAGTTCGGGCTCATGCAGCCCATCGTGGTGCGCGAGATCGAGGACGATCAGTACGAGCTGATCATGGGCGAGCGCCGGTGGCGCGCCTCCCAGCTGGCCGGTCTGGAGTACATCCCCGCGATCGTCCGCGAGACCAAGGACGACGCACTGCTCCGGGACGCGCTGCTGGAGAACATCCACCGCGTGCAGCTCAACCCGCTGGAAGAGGCGGCGGCCTACCAGCAGCTGCTCGACGAGTTCGGCGTGACTCACGATGAACTCGCGGACCGGATCGGTCGGAGTCGTCCGGTCATCACCAACACCATCCGGCTGCTGCGCCTCCCCCTCGAAGTCCAGCGTCGGGTCGCCGTCGGCGTGCTGTCGGCCGGCCACGCCCGCGCGCTGCTGAGCCTCGACGACGTCGGGCACCAGGAGGACCTCGCGAAGCGGATCGTCGCGGAGGGACTTTCGGTCCGCGCGACCGAGGAGCAGGTGACGCTCAAGAAGTCCGAGGCTCCTGCGAAGGAGAAGTCCTCTGCGAAGAAGCAGATCCAGGCGCCTGGCTTCGATCGGCTGGCGGACCGGCTCGCGAACCACTTCGACACCAAGGTGAAGGTGTCCCGTGGAAGCCGGAAGGGCAAGATCGTCATCGAGTACGGGTCGATCGACGACCTTGAGCGCATCGCAGAGTTGATCTTGGGTCAGGAAGGCCGTGGAATCAGCGAGGAATGACACCGAGGCCTTACGTCACGGTGATGATTACTGATCGTGATCAAATCGGCCGATCTCGGTGACGGTCGGCGATCGACGAAAAAGCGGCGGACTCCGTGGAGTCCGCCGCTTTTGTTTCACGTGAAACGCGCGAGTCACCCGCCGCGCTTGATCGCCCGCTCGACGAGTCCGGCGTAGGTCTCCCCCAGCGATCGCCCGGCGGCCTCGACCGCCATCGGTAGGAGCGAGGTCTCGGTCAGTCCGGGCGACACCTTCGCGTCGAGGAAGTGCGGGACGCCGTCGGTGTCGATGATCGCGTCCGTCCGGGAGATGTCGCGCAGCCCGAGCAGCTTGTGCGCGGCGATCGCCAGCTCGCCCGCCGCCGCGGCGGTGTCGGCGGAGATGTCCGCCGGGGACCGGTAGTTCGTCAGCCCGGCGGTGTAGCGAGCGGTGTAGTCGTAGACGCCGTCGGCCGCTTCGATCTCGACGGCCGGCAGCGCCTCCGGACCGTCCGGTCCCTCGACGACGGTGATCGCGACCTCGGTCCCCTCGATGAAGCGCTCGACGAGAACCGCGTCGCCGTAGGACAGCGCGCCCACCATCGCCGACGGCAGACCCGCGGCGTCGCGCACCACCTGGGCGCCCAGTCCCGAGCCGCCCTGGTCCGGCTTGAGCATCAGCGGCAACCCGAGCTTGCTCACGAGCGCGTCCAGCACGGCTTGCGCTCCCAGCTCGCGGAAGGTCGCGTGCGGCAGCGCCACCCAGTCCGGCGTCGTCAGCCCGGCACGGGCCACCTCAGCCTTCGCAGTCGGCTTGTCCCAGGTGCGACGGGAAGCGTGCGGTCCGGTTCCGACGTAGGGGATGCCGAGCATGTCCAGCACGGCCTGCACCGAGCCGTTCTCCCCTTCGCCGCCGTGCAGGGCGATGACCACCGCGTCCGGCCGCTCCTCGGTGAGGCGGGACAGCAGCCGGGCATCGGCGTCCCACTCCGCGACGGTCATGCCGACCGAGCGCAGCGCGGCGGACAACCGGCGGCCGGAACGCAGCGACACATCGCGCTCGTGCGAAAGCCCACCGGCGAGGACGGCAACCCAGCGATCAGACACTCTTCAGCACCTCGGAAAAGTAGCGGTCCACTGCACCTGATCAGGCGCAGTGGACCGGTCGTGTGGACGGGGAAAACTCACGCGGTGTCGGGCGACGGCGCCTGCGGTCCCGGCACGCTCCTGGGCGGCACGGTACCGAAGGTGCGAACCAGCTCCATCTCCTCGGACAGCGTGTTGGCGAGCCGGCGCACGCCCTCGCGGATCCGCTCCGGCGTCGGGTAGCAGTAGGACAACCGCATCTGGCGGCTGCCGAACCCGTCCCGGTAGAAGCCGGTGCCCGAGACGTAGGCGACCCGTTGGGTCACCGCGCGCGGCAGCATCGCCTTCGTGTCCACGCCCTCCGGCACGGTCAGCCAGACGAAGAAGCCGCCCTCCGGCTTGGTCCACGTGCAGCCCGTCGGCATGTGCTGCTCCAGCGCGGACATCATCGCGTCGCGGCGCTCCCGGTACTGCTCCTGGAAGATCTTGATCTGGCCCTGCCAGTCGTGCGTCGACAGGTAGCGGGAGACGATCATCTGGTTCAACGTGGGCGGGCACAGCGTCGCCGACTCGGCCGTGAGGACCAGCTTCTCCCTGATCGCCAGCGGGGCCAGCACCCAGCCCACGCGCAGGCCCGACGCGAAGGTCTTCGAGAACGAACCCAGGTACACCACGTTGTCCGGGTCCATGCTGCGCAGCGCCGGGTACGGCTTTCCGTCGAAGCCCAGCAGGCCGTACGGGTTGTCCTCCACGACGAGGATGTCCGCCTGACGGCAGATCTCCAGGATCTCCGCCCGCCGGTTCACCGCCAGCGTGATGCCGCCCGGGTTGTGGAAGTTGGGGATCGTGTACAGGAACTTGATCCGCTTGCCCTGCTTGCCCAGGTCCGCGATCGCCTGGCGCAGCGCCTCCGGCTGCAGGCCGTCCTCGTCCATCGCGACGTGAACGACCTCGGCCTGGTAGGCGCCGAACGAGCCCAGCGCGCCCACGTAGGACGGCCCCTCGGCCAGGATCACGTCGCCCGGGTCGCAGAAGATGCGGGTCACCATGTCCAGGCCCATCTGGGAGCCGGCGGTCACCACCACGTCGTCCGGGTGGGCGCTGATCCCCTCCAGGGCCATGACCTCGCAGATCTGCTCGCGCAGTTCCGGCACGCCGTGAGCGGAGCCGTACTGCAGCGCGACCTGCCCGTCCTCGGACACCAGCCTGGCCACCTCGGTGGCCAGGGAGTCCAGCGGAAGGGCGGCGAGGTTCGGCATGCCGCCCGCCAGCGAGACCACCTCGGGGCGGCTGGCGACGGCGAAGAGAGCTCGGATCTCGGAAGCGGTCATCCCGGCGGTCCGCTCGGCGTAACGCGCCCGGTAGGCGTCCAGGTTGCGGGCCGCCTTGTCCACGGAGTGGTCAGGCTGGTCCGGTTGGCTTCCTTGATCCGACATATCGCGCTCCCGTTTCGGTTAGGCGCACCAGCGCGTTTGCAGCTCGTACAAACGATCGGGCGATTCTATAGGCCCTATCGTTCCGCGGTATCGCCTGTGTAACAGGTCTCTCGTCGGTGGCCCTGCTCGTGCCTGGTGACGGCGGGCGCCTCGCTGTCGTTCTCGGGTGTTTTAGGCCGTTGTTTCACGTGGAACAACAGGTTGGCGCTGGTCGTCGAAGTCCGCCCGTTGGATCTTGGTTCGGTTGCTATTAGGGATGTCACCCCATTGAGGCGGTGCGGGTGAGTAGCGGAGCTAGCCGTCCGGCAGGACAGCGGCCTATTCTGGCGTCAACCCGCCGTGGTCGCGTGCGGGCAATTGCGGCTTGCCAGGAGGTCAGGTGTCGCGACGCGTGGTCGGCATCACGCTGGACAACCTCGACCACCTGCCCCCGCGGTGTCGCCGGTGCGTCTACTGGGAGCTCGCGCCGCACATCAGGGAGCAGGCGGAGGAGTTCGGCGAGACCGAGCTGGAGAAGGAGGCCTGGGTCTCCAGCGTCCTGCTGGAGTGGGGCTCCTGCGGTCGCATCATCTACGTCGACGGTGTCCCGGCCGGGTACGCGATCTACGCGCCGCCGGCCGCCGTCCCGCGTGCCGCGTCCTTCCCCACCGCGCCGGTGAGCGCGGACGCCGTGCTGCTCACGGCGTTGAAGGTGACCACGGAGTTCGAGGAGGGCGGACTGGGACGCATCCTGGTGCAGAACGTCGCCAAGGACCTCACCCGGCGCGGCGTGAAGGCCGTCGAGGCGTTCGGCGACCTGACCGGTGAAGCCGACGGTTGCGTGATCCCGGCCGGGTTCCTCCAGCAGGTCGGCTTCAAGACCGTCCGCCAGCACCCCAAGTGGCCGCGCATGCGCCTGGAGCTGCGCACTGCCATCAGCTGGAAGGAGGACGTCGAGGCGGCCCTGGAGCGCCTGCTGACGTCCGTGACCATCAAGACGGCGGAACCGGCCGTCGGCGGTGCCTGACGGATTCCAGGCTCACCCCGCTCGGTGGCGGAACCCGGCTGTCCTCGTCTGAGAGCCGCTCAGGGACCGCGGCGGCGCCGGTGCGCTCAAGTTGGTCGCCGCCAAGCGGTTCGGAGGCTCTCAGGCGCCCTCGGCGCGTGCCAGCTCGTGCCGCAGGAGGTCGTCGAAGGTGAAGGTTCCGGTCGGCTGGTCGTCCTTGCCGAGCAGGTACAGGCGCTTCACCGCGACCAGCAGGCCCTCGGCCACCACGTCGCGGAACGACGGGTCGAGCAGGCGGTTGCGGTCGTGCTCGTTGGTCAGGTAACCGATCTCCATGCGGACCGCGGGCATCCGGGTCAGCCGGAGCACGTCCCAGGTCTTCGGGTGGGTGCGGCAATCGCGCATGCCGGTGCGGGCGACGATCTCGCGCTGCAGGAACCCGGCCAGCGCCTCCCCCACCGTCGAGGTGGTGCCGTTGCCGGTGCCGAAGTGGAAGCTCGCCACGCCCTCGGCTCCCGGTGACGGGTTGGCGTCGGCGTGCAGCGACAGGAACATGTCGGCGCCCGCCTCGTTGGCGAACGCGGCGCGGTCCGAGTCGGGCGGGCAGGCGTTCGGGCCGCGCGTGATCAGCGCTTCCATGCCGGTGGCCACCATCCGGCCTTCGAGCCGGCGGGCCAGGTCCCAGGTCAGGTCGGCCTCGGAGACGTCCCCGACGGTCACGCCGCGGTCGCCGCCGCCGTGGCCCGGGTCGATCACGATGCGCTTGCCGCGCAGCCGCGGTCCGGCGCGCCGGACCTTCTCCTGCTCGCGCAGGAAGACCGGGCGGCCACCGCGGACCTTGGGGGCGAGCTGCTTGAGCGCGCGCAGGGTGCCGGGGCCGCAGATGCCGTCCGGGGTGAGCCCGTAGTCGCGCTGGAAGCTGCGCAGCGCCTGCTCCGTCTCGGCGCTGAAGATGCCGTCCGGGCGGCCCGCGTCGTAGCCCAGCTCCAGCAGGCGCTCCTGCAGGGCGAACACGTCGTCGCCGCTGACCGGCTTGGACACCAGGAATGCCAGCGAGCGGTCGCCGAGGCGCCACCGCGCGTCGGTCAGCGCGCGGTAGGTCGCCGGGCCGACGACTCCGTCGGTGATCAGGCCCCGCTGCTGCTGGAAGCCGCGTACCGCTTGTTCCACCGCTTCGTCGAAGAGCGCGGGCCCTGGCCGGCCGTTTGCCGGCAGCAGTCCCAGCGACGCAAGGGTGTTCTTGATCTCGGCAACGGCCGGACCGACGTCACCGCGGTGGAGCAGCTGCATGCACTCCTCGCTCGATTCAGGCGTCGGCGAGACCGACGCGGAGGATTGTCGGGATTCTCCCGAGTTCTGCGTTTGCGGAGCGGGTCCGCGGCTGGCGGACCCGTCGGGTCATTGTGCCTTGTGCGCCGTACCCCGGCGCTGCGGCCTACGAGCACCGGGCCGGACGTGCGACAACGGACCGTACACGAATGATCCCTCGCTGCGGCGAGAACGAGCCCCACCGCAGCGGCGGGGCCCGTGAAAGCACGAACCCGCCGTCACTGTCCTATCGACAAGACGGCGGGCGCGCGTTATTCGGTTGCCTCAAAACGAGGTTGACTTCACAGCGAAATCACAGGTAGTCGGACAGGTCCGACAGCAGCGCGGCCTTCGGCTTGGCGCCGACGATCTGCTTGACGGGCTCGCCGTTCTGGAAGACCAGCAGGGTCGGGACCGACATGACCTGGTAGTCGCGGGAGATGCCGGGGTTCTGGTCGATGTCGAGCTTGGCGACGGTGATCTTGTCGGCGTGCTCGTCGGCGATCTCCTCCAGCACCGGGGCGACCATCTTGCACGGGCCGCACCAGGTCGCCCAGAAGTCGACCAGCACGGGCTTGTCGCTGTCCAGGACGGTGGTCTTGAAGGAATCGGCGTCCACGGTCACGGTGTTGCCGGCCATGTTCATCTCCCTTTTCGTTGAAAGTGGGACGGTTTGCTCAGGGTGCGGGAGACGTGTGCGAACCCGTGGCGGTGCGAGCTGCGAGGGCGGACTTCCTAGCTCGCGGCTGCGCCGCTCGCACGCACACGGTTCCGGGACACGCTGTGGAATTGTTCTGGGGCTCAGGCCCCGTAGCCGCCGCCGACCAGCTCGGAGGCGATCTCGGCCTGCGGGGTCTCGTTCTCCGCCAGCCAGCGCTCGGCGTCGATCGCGGCGGAGCAACCGGACCCGGCGGCGGTGATGGCCTGCCGGTAGGTGTGGTCCACCAGGTCGCCGCAGGCGAACACGCCGGGCACGCCGGTGTGCGTGCTGGGCTGCTGCACCTGCACGTAGCCCTCGTCGTCGAG
>NZ_JBFAQJ010000051.1:0-45880 GCF_040677225.1 Saccharopolyspora sp. NPDC049357
TTTTATTTTTTCAGTTGTTTGATCATTCCTTTCCGGATGCGCCCCACCGGGGGGGGGGGTGGGCGTATACCAGCCCCACCCCCCCACCCCCCCGATGACCGTTAGGGTGGGCCCGTGGCCGAATACATCCAGATCCCCACGCCGGCGGGCAAGTTCGACGCGCTGACCGCGGGCCCCGAGGAAGGGCGCCCGGTGCTGCTCCTGCACGGCTTCCCCGAAGCGGCGGTCGAGTGGAGCGAGCAGCTGGGCGTCCTCGGCGGCGCCGAGTGCTTCGCCGTCGCACCCGATCAGCGCGGCTACTCCCCCGGCGTGCGCCCGGAGCAGGTCGCCGACTACCGCATGGGCGAGCTGGTCGGTGACGTCCTGGCCATCGCCGATCACTTCGGCTGGGACCGCTTCGACCTGGTCGGGCACGACTGGGGCGCGGCGGTGGCCTGGTCCACCGCGGCCGAGCACCCCGACCGGATCCGCACGCTCACGGCGGTGTCGATCCCGCACCTGGACGCCTTCACCCGGGCGGTCCGCGAGGACGAGGACCAGCAGCAGCGCTCGGCCTACATGCAGGCGCTGCGCTCCTCCACGGCGGAGAAGACGCTGCTGGCCGACAACGCCGCCAAGCTGCGCCGCATCTACTACCCCGGCGTTCCCGAGCACCACGTCGACGACTACGTGCAGCGGCTCACCGAGCCGGGCGCGCTCACCGGTGCGCTCAACTGGTACCGGGCGTCGCGGTTCAACGAGGAGATCGGCCCGATCACCGTGCCGACCCTGTTCGTCTGGAGCACCGAGGACGTCGCCGTCGGGTCGACCGCCGCGCTGGCCACCGAGCAGCACGTCACCGGCCCCTACCGGTTCGAGATGCTGCAGGAGGTCTCGCACTGGATCCCCGAGGAAGCGCCCGAGTCCCTGACCCGGCTGCTGCTGCAGCACCTGCTCGCGCACACCGAGTGAGGTCTTGCCGGTCACCGTCCGGGCGGTGAGCATGAGATCGGTCCGGGTTTCCGACGCGCCGTAGGAGTGCTCGTGAAGGGTTCCGAAGGTCTGCTGGCCACCGCAGCCGCCGCCGGTGTCGACGTCTGCTTCGCCAATCCCGGCACCACCGAGATCCCGCTGGTCGAGGCGTTCGACCAGGAATCCGGGGTGCGCGCGGTGCTGGGGCTGTCCGAGGGCGTGGTGACCGGTGCGGCCGACGGCTACGGCCGGATGACCTCCACGCCCGCGCTGACGCTGCTGCACCTCGGGCCGGGATTCGCCAACGGCATCGCGAACCTGCACAACGCGCGCCGCGCTCGCACCCCGATCATCAACCTGATCGGCGAGCACGCGTCCTGGCACCAGTCGGCCGACGCCCCGCTGAACAGCGACATCGAGTCGCTGGCCCGTCCGGTGTCGGGCTGGGTGGGGCGGACGACGTCGGCGTCGGCCACTGCGGGCGAGTTCGCCGAGGCGTACCTGGCGGCGCTGCGCGACCGGCTGCCGGCGACGCTCATCGCCGCGGCCGACCACATGTGGAGCCAGGGCTCCATGCCGGTCGAGGTACCCACCGCGCCCGACCGCCCGCAGGTGGACGAGCAGCGGATCGCCGAGATCGCCAAGGTGCTCGCGTCCGGACGCCGCCCGGTGCTGCTGCTGGGCGGGCAGGCTGTGGAGAACCCCGAGGGCATCCGCACCGCCGTGCGCATCGCGGCGAAGGCAGGCGGTGAGGTCCTCGCCGAGCGCGGCAGCGCCCGCGTGGAACGCGGTCCCGAGATCCCTCCGGTGCGGATGCTGCCCTACTTCCCGGAGGCCATGAACGCCACGTTCGAGGGGTTCTCCGATCTGATCCTCGTCGGGGCCCGCACGCCGGTGTCGTTCTTCGGCTACAAGGGCCAGCCCAGCCATCCGCTGCCCGACGGCGTGAAGGTCCACGAGTTGGCCGATGCCGACTCCGACGCGCTCAACGCCCTGGCCGCGCTCGCCGAGGCGACCGACAGCGCGGCCGAGAAGCTCCCGCAGGCCGAGCGTCCGCAGGTGACGGCTCCGACCGGGGCGCTGGACGCGGACGCGATCGCGGCGGCGATCGTGCTGACCCAGCCCGAGAACGCGATCATCGTCAACGAGGGCGTCTCGTCCTCAGCGGCCTATCCCGCGATCGCCGACGCCGCGCCCGCGCACTGCGAGCTCTCGCAGACCGGCGGCGCCATCGGCATGGGGATGCCGGTGGCCACCGGTGCCGCGATCGCCTGCCCGGACCGCGCGGTGATCAACCTGCAGGCAGACGGCAGCGCCGCCTACACCGTCCAAGCGCTGTGGACCCAAGCGCGCGAGAACCTCAACGTCACCACGGTGATCTGCTCCAACTCGCGCTACCGCATCCTCGACGAGGAGCTCCGGCGCGCGGGCATCGACGATCCCGGCGCCGCCGCGGCGTCCATGACCAGCCTCGCCGACCCGGCCCTCGACTGGCTCGGGCT
Organism: Saccharopolyspora sp. NPDC049357; assembly: GCF_040677225.1. Taxonomy (NCBI): domain Bacteria; kingdom Bacillati; phylum Actinomycetota; class Actinomycetes; order Pseudonocardiales; family Pseudonocardiaceae; genus Saccharopolyspora; species Saccharopolyspora sp. NPDC049357. The sequence continues at coordinate 2,454 of NZ_JBFAQJ010000051.1, forward strand.
GGCGCGGGGCTTCGGCGTGGAGGCCACCCGCGCCACCACCGGCGAGGAACTCCGCGCCGCCCTGAGCCGCGCCTTCACCGAATCGGGCCCGCACCTCATCGAAGCGGTCCTGTGACCCGCTGAAGGCCGTCCTCCGGCGCGAACCTCGGACATGCGAAGAGCCCCACCGCTCGGTGGGGCTCTTCGTCGTCACCGGGCTCGCTCAGATCGTCCAGGTGTCGTTGCCGTTGAGCAGCTTCTGCAGGTCCGCGGGCTTGGAATCCGCCGCCTGAGCGACCTGCTCGCGGGCGAGGTCGTCGTAGGTGGGGCGGACGGTGTTGCGGAAGACGCCGGTGATCGCCGGGCTCAGGTCCTGGCCGCCGAGGCGGGACAGGGCGAAGGCCAGCGACGGGTCCTCGCGCTCGGCGTCGTGCACCACGACGTCGGTGGAGTCCACTTCGGACAGCTTGGCGACGCGGAGCCCGTCCGGGCCCTGCACGACGCCGTAGCGCTCGTCCTCCGGGCCGAACACGATCGGCTCGCCGTGGGCGAGCGAGACGATCCGGCGTTCCTTCTCCTCGTTGTCCTTGAGGACGTCGAAGGCGCCGTCGTTGAAGATCGGGCAGTTCTGGTAGATCTCCACCAGCGCGCTGCCCCGGTGCTCGGCGGCGGCCTTGAGCGTCTCGGTGACGCTCGCGCGATCGGAGTCGATCACCCGCGCCACGAACGACGCTTCCGCGCCGAGGGCCAGCGACACCGGGTTGAACGGGTAGTCCAGCGAACCGGCCGGGGTCGACTTGGTGACCTTGCCGACCTCGCTCGTCGGTGAGTACTGGCCCTTGGTGAGCCCGTAGATCCGGTTGTTGAACAGCAGGATCTTCAGGTTCACGTTGCGGCGCAGCGCGTGGATCAGGTGGTTGCCGCCGATCGACAGCGCGTCGCCGTCACCGGTGACCACCCACACCGACAGGTCCGGCCGCGAGGTCGCCAGACCGGTCGCGATGGCCGGGGCGCGCCCGTGGATGGAGTGCATCCCGTAGGTGTTCATGTAGTACGGGAAGCGGCTGGAGCAGCCGATGCCCGAGACGAACACGATGTTCTCGCGCTTGAGCCCCAGCGACGGCAGGAAGCTCTGCACGGCGTTGAGCACGACGTAGTCGCCGCAACCCGGGCACCAGCGGACCTCCTGGTCGGACTTGAAGTCCTTGGCCTTCTGCGGCGCATCGGCGGCCGGTACCCCGGCCAGCCCGCCGAGCGACGGCATTCCCAGCTCGGTGGCGGTCACGCGGACACCCCCTGCAAGACATCGGTGAGCACGTTCTGCAGTTCTTCGGCCTGGAAGGGCAGGCCGGCGACCTTGGTGTAGGACTGCACGTCGACGAGGTAGCGGGCGCGCAGCAGCATCGCCAGCTGCCCGAGGTTCATCTCCGGCACGATCACCTGGTCGTAGCCGCGCAGCACCTCGCCGAGGTTGGCGGGCATCGGGTTGAGGTACCTCAGGTGCGCCTGCGCGACCTGCAAGCCCTGCGCCCGGACCCGGCGGCACGCCGCGCCGATCGGGCCGAACGACGAGCCCCAGCCCAGCACCAGCACCCGGGCTTGGCCGCTCGGGTCGTCGACGGTGAGGTCCGGGACGGTCACGCCGTCGATCTTGCGCTGCCGCAACCGGACCATGTGGTCGTGGTTGTCCGGGTCGTAGGAGATGTTGCCCTTGCCGTCGGCCTTCTCCAGACCGCCGACCCGGTGCTCCAGACCCGGCGTGCCCGGCACGGCCCACTCGCGGGTGAGGGTTTCCTCGTCGCGCACGTAGGGCCAGAACTCGCCGGAGCCGTCGGTGGCGTTGGGCTCGGTCGCGAACTCCACGCTCAGGTCCGGCAGCGACGTCACGTCGGGGATCAGCCACGGCTCGGAGCCGTTGGCGATCGCTCCGTCGGACAGCAGCAGCACCGGCGTCCGGTACTCCAGCGCGATGCGCGCCGCGTCCAGCGCGATCTCGAAGCAGTCCGCGGGCGAGCACGGCGCCAGCACCGGCACCGGCGACTCGCCGTTGCGCCCGTAGAGCGCCTGCAGCAGGTCGGCCTGCTCGGTCTTGGTCGGCAGGCCGGTCGACGGACCACCTCGCTGGATGTCGCACACCAGCAGCGGCAGCTCCAGCGCGACGGCCAGGCCGATGGTCTCCGACTTGAGCGCCAGACCAGGACCCGACGTGGTCGTCACGCCCAGAGAACCGCCGAACGACGCGCCCAGAGCGGCGCCGACACCGGCGATCTCGTCCTCGGCCTGGAAGGTGGTCACGCCGAAGTTCTTGTGCTTGGCGAGCTCGTGCAGCACGTCGGAGGCCGGGGTGATCGGGTAGGTGCCCAGGAACACCGGCAGCTCGCTGCGCTGCCCCGCCGCCACGATCCCGTAGGCCAGGGCGGTGTTGCCGGTGATCTGCCGGTAGGTGCCCTCGGGCAGCTTGGCCGGAGCGACCTCGTAGGTCACCGCGAACGACTCGGTGGTCTCGCCGTAGTTCCAGCCCGCGCGGAAGGCCAGCACGTTGGCCTCGGCGATGTCGGGCTTCTTGGCGAACTTCTCCCGCAGGAACCGCTCGGTGCCCTCGGTCGGCCGGTGGTACATCCACGACAGCAGACCCAGCGCGAACATGTTCTTGCAGCGCTCGGCGTCCTTCTTGCCCAGACCGGTGTCCGCCAGCGCGCCCTGGGTCAGCGTCCCCATCTGCACCCGGTGCACCGCGTAGAGGTCGTCGAGGACCTCGCCTTCGAGGGGGTCGGCGTCGTAGCCGACCTTGGTGAGGTTGCGCTTGGTGAACTCGTCGGTGTTGACGATCAGGATCCCACCATGCGGAAGATCGCCGAGGTTCGACTTCAGCGCAGCCGGATTCATCGCCACCAGCACGTCCGGCCGGTCGCCGGGAGTGAGGATGTCGTAGTCGGCGAAGTGGAGCTGGAAGCTCGACACGCCCGGGAGCGTGCCTGCGGGGGCCCGGATCTCGGCCGGGAAGTTAGGCAGCGTCGCCAGATCGTTCCCGAAGGCAGCGGCCTCCGAGGTGAACCTGTCGCCGGTCAGCTGCATGCCGTCACCGGAGTCACCGGCGAAGCGAATCACGACCCTGTTGAGCTTCCGGGTCCCGTTCGTCCGGTGTCCGTTCGTCGCACCCAATTGATCCGTTCCCCTTCAATTGCAGGCAACGTTCGTCCTGTGGCGAACGATACAGGTACGGGAGTGGCCGCGATCACGGAGTCGATCTTCACGACCACCGTGCGCAACCCTCTGCGCGGAACGATCCAGTTCCAGATCCCCGCGCAGGCAGGCGTACCTGTATCGATGGTGCAACCAGGAGGTGAACGGGCGCTACGGGCTGTTCAGCGACAAATTTGTGATCTGCCACACGATAAGTGCTTCCCATGATGCGGGAAAACGATCGCTCAACTGGCCGATGCCCACCCGGGGCCGGGTCGGATTACATCTCAAGCCGGACTACAAGTCCGGTCGAGCCTGCCCGTGGAGGACACCATGCCGCTGCACCCGGAAGCCGAACCCTTCGTCGCACAGGCGAAGCAGCTGTTCCCCGACCTCGGCGGCGAGGTGACCGACGCCGCGACGGCACGCAGGCTCTCGGCGGCCAGAGGCGACGACAGGCCGCGGCAGGAGGTCGAGCGCGTCGAGAACCGGCTGATCCCGGGCTCCTACGGCGTGGAGATCCCGATGCGGATCTACTGGCCGAGCACCAGGACCGGGCTGCCGCTGCTGGTGTACTTCCACGGCGGCGGCTGGGTCTTCGGCGACCTGGAGTCCCACGACGGACTGGCGCGCTCGCTGGCCAACGCGGTCGAGGCGATCGTGATCTCGGTGGACTACCGGCTCGCACCCGAGCACCGCTACCCCGCCGCCGTCGAAGACGCCTACTCCGCCGCGGTGTGGGCCTCCGAGCACGCTGCGGAGCTCGGCGCCGACGCGTCCCGGCTGGCCGTGGCCGGTGACAGCGCAGGCGGCAACCTCGCGGCGGTGACCTGCCTGCAGGCCCAGGAGCGCGGCACCCCGGACCTGGCCTTCCAGCTGCTGATCTACCCGGTCACCGACCACGACTTCACCACGCAGTCCTACGTGGACAGCGGGCCGGACTGCCTGCTGACCAAGCAGCACATGATGTGGTTCTGGGACGAGTACGCGCCCGACCTGGAGGTCCGCGATCACCCCCACGCCTCCCCGCTGCGCGCCGACGACCTCACCGGTCTGCCGCCGGCGCACGTGCTCACCGCGGGAATGGATCCGCTGTGCAGCGAGGGCAGGCGCTACGCCGAGCGGCTCAAGGAAGCAGGCGTGCCGACCTCCACTCAGCACTGCCCCGGGCTGTTCCACGGCTTCGCCCCCGACGCCGAAGCGATGCCGGTCGCGGCCGAGGCGATGCGCGAGGTCCACGCGGTGCTGCGCACAGCGCTCGGCTAGCGTTCCCGCGCCTCCAGTGGTGCGCTGGGGGCGAGGACGAGAGCGGGGGTGGGCCAGGTGGCCGACGAGGTCGATGTCGTGGTGATCGGCATGGGGCCGGGTGGAGAGGACGTGGCCGCCCGGCTCGGCCGTGCCGGGTTGTCGGTGGTCGGGGTCGAGTCGCGCCTGGTGGGCGGCGAGTGCCCGTACTACGCCTGCATCCCGACCAAGATCATGGTGCGCGCCGCCGACGCGTTGGCCGAAGCTCGCCGCGTGCCTGAGCTGGCCGGGTCGTCGACCGTCCGGCCGGACTGGTCCCCGGTGGCCGGCCGCATCCGCGACGAGGCCACGACCGGCTGGAACGACGAGATCGCGGTCCGCCGGTTCGAGGGCACCGGCGGCCGCTTGGTGCGCGGAGTCGGGCGCATCACCGCTCCCGGTGAGGTGACGGTCGGCGAGCAGGTGCTGCGGGCTCGGCGCGCCATCGTGCTCAACCCCGGAACCGAGCCGGCCGTTCCACCGATCGAGGGCTTGGCGGGCACTCCGTTCTGGACCAACCGCGAGGCCGTGTCGATCGAGAAGCTCCCGCAGTCCCTCGTGGTGCTGGGCGGCGGCCCGGTGGGGCTGGAGTTCGCGCAGGTCTTCGCCCGGTTCGGCAGCGAGGTCACGATCATCGAGGCGCAGTCGCAACTGCTCCCGCTGTCCGAGCCGGAGGCCGCCGAGGTCATCACGGATCGCCTGCTGGCCGAGGGGGTGCGCGTCCGGGTCGGGAGCGCCGTGCAGCGGGTGTCCTACGACGGGCTCTTCCAGATCTCCACCGAGGGCGAGCAGTTCGAGGCCGATCACCTGCTCGTCGCCACCGGCAGGCGCACGGATCTGGGCGCGCTCGGCGTGGCGGCCGTGGGCCTCGACGACACCGCCCGAACGATCGCCGTCGACGCCCGGATGCGCGCCACCGACGGCGTCTGGGCGATCGGCGACGTGACAGGGCACGGAGCGTTCACCCACACCTCGGTCTACCAGTCGCGGATCGCGGCGGCCGACATCCTCGGCGAGCAGGTCACCCCCGCCGACTACCGCGCTATGCCGTCGGTGACCTTCACCGATCCCGAGGTCGCCACGGTCGGGCTGACCGAGACCCGCGCCGTCGCGGAGCTCGACCGGGTGCGCACCGCGATCTCCCGGCTGCCCGAATCGACCAGGGGCTTCATCCACAAGGTCGGCAACGAGGGACTGGTGAAGCTGGTCGCCGACGCCGATCGCGGTGTCCTGGTCGGTGCGACGGCCGTCGGCCCGTCCGGCGGTGAGATCGTCGGCGCGCTGGCCGTCGCGGTGCACGCCGAGGTCCCGATCACCCGCCTCAGCGAGATGATCTTCGCCTACCCCACGTTCCACCGGGCGATCGAGCCCGCGCTCGAAGAGCTCGCCGCTCCCTAGTCGCGGGCCGCGCCTCGGCGGCGCTTGCGCTCGTACATGTCCTGGTCCGCGGCGTGCACCAACTCGTCCCGGGTCGTGTGCGGATCGGTGGTGACGGCGAGTCCTACGCTGGTGCGCAGCCGCAAGGTCGTTCCGCCCACGGTCACCTCCGTGTTGAGGCGCTGTTCGATGCGATCCCGCAGCTCGGCGGCTTCGGCCGCGCTCTCGACCAGGCCCACCACGACGAACTCGTCGCCGCCGAGGCGCGCGACCGCATCGCCACCGGGGACGGCCTCCTGCAGCTGATGAGCTGCGGCGATGATCACCTTGTCCCCCACCAGGTGGCCGTACTGGTCGTTGAGCGGCTTGAGCTCGTCGAGATCGGCCACGATGACGGCGAGCATCCCGTCACCCCGGGCGATTCGCCTGAGCCCCAGGTCCATCAGATCGGCCAGCATCGTGCGGTTGGCCAGCCCGGTGAGCGGGTCGTGCAGCGCCAGCTGCGCCAAGCGCGCGTCGGCGAGGCGGCGCTCGCCGATGTCGTCGTACTGGCTGACCACGAAGGCCGGCCTCCCGCTGGCCCCGGGAACGGCGGTGGCGCGGATCAGCATCCAGATCGCCTGGCCGTCCTTGCGCCGGTAGCGCTTCTCGATGTTGACGCTCTCCACCGCGCCGTGGACGAGATCCTCCAGCGCCGCGCGGCCCCGTTCGTCGTCGTCTTCGAAGGTGACCTCGCTGAAGTGCTTGCCGAGCAGCTCTTCGCGGGTGTAGCCGAGCATGTCGCAGAGCGTGTCGTTGACCTCGGTCCAGTACCCCTTGAGATCCAGCAGCGCCATGCCGATCGGAGCGTTGGCGAAGCTGCGCTGCCACAGCAGTTCGGCCTCGCGGCGGCGGGTGATCTCCTGGCTCTGGGAGAGGAAGTAGACGGGGGCCCCGAGGGCGTCCCGGATGAACGAGCGCGAGACCAACGCCCAGATCACGGTCCCGTCGGAGCGGATGTAGCGCTTCTCCAGCGGCACGTCCGACTCGATCGGGCCGTCGACGTCGACGTCCTCGGGGTGCGTCACGCTGCGGTAGTCGCGGCCGACCAGCTCCTCAGGGCGGTACCCCAGCATCGTGCAGAACGCATCGTTGACGTGCAGGTACTTCCCCTGCAAGTCGAGGATCGCCATGGCTGCCGCAGCCTGTTCGAAGAGCGGCTGCCAGGGGTTCGGCGCGGCGTCTCCGCCCGGCGGTGAGGAGGTGGGCATACGAAACGCACGATAGCCGCCGCGCACCGGGCACGCATCGACTGACGGACACCGCAGCTCCGCGTAGGACGCCGAACACGGTGCGTTACTATCCCCGCACCGATCCAGTCGAGCGCGGAGCGTGTGCAATGGCGGGAACTTCGGTGGGGCGCGCCGTCGATCAGATCCGGCGGATGCTGCGCAGTCAGGAACTGCTTCCGGGACAGCCCCTGAGGCAGGAGGCACTGGCCGAACGGCTGGGCGTGAGCCGGGTTCCGATCCGGGAGGCCCTCAAGTCGCTGGAGGCCGAAGGCGTCGTGCGCCACCAGCCGAACGTGGGCTACACGGTGACCCGGTTGTCCTCCGACGAGCTGCAGCAGTCCTACCTGATGCGCGCCGCGCTGGAGTCCACGGTGCTGCGCCGGGTTCCGCGGTTCAGCGACGCGCAGCTGGTCGACCTGCGCGAACTCAACCGGAGCATCGAGGCCGCCGCGGAGGCCACCGACGTGCTGCGGATGACCGAGCTCGACCACGACTTCCACTTCGCGATCTTCCGGAGTTCCCGGCTCGACCTGATCGTCGACGAGATCGAGCGAATATGGACCATGACCGAGCCCTACCGCTCGGTCCACTTCTACGACCACGGCGCTCGGCGAAGACTGGTGGGCGAGCAGCGCATGCTGATCGACGCGCTGGGCAAGGGCGAGACGGCCACCGCGATCTCGATCATGGACTCCCACCGAAACAGGCCGGTGCTCCCGCTCCCCATCACCCACGGCGCCGCGATCCCCTCGGCGCGCTGAGGTCCTCTAGAGCTGTTCGATGCGGGCGGCGATGCCGTCGAGGACGCGGCGCAGGCCGTACTCGAACGGAACCTCGGCCTTGCGCGGGCGGCGCTGCGCCACCGCGGCCATGACCTCGCAGACGGTCGGGAAGGCCTCCTGCTGACCGAACTCGGCCAGCATCGTCGCGCTGATCATCTGCGGTCCGTCGGAACCCCGGTCGGCCACGAAGGGGGCGCTGCCCCGCACGAAACCGTTGACCAGCAGCACGGTGTTGAGCATGTCGGCCGGTCCGAGCCCGGTACCGCGCAGAGCCGCCAGTCCCGCTTCCAGGAAACCGACCTCGTTCGGCCCCATCACCCGCGGCCGGGTCACCAGCGCCAACGCCCACGGGTGACGTTCGAAGACGCGGACGTTGGCGCGCGCCCAGGATTCCATCGCGCTGCGCCAACCGGACCGCTTGCCGATGTCCGGTGGAGCGCCGATGGCCGTGTCGAGCATCAGGCTGGTCAACTCGTCCTTGCTCGGCACGTAGCGGTAGAGCGACATGGTGCCGACGCCGAGTTCGCCGGCGAGCCGTTGCATCGACAGCGCCTCCAGCCCTTCGGCGTCGGCGAGCCGGACGGCCGCCTCGACGATGCGGGGCAGGCTCATCGTGGGTTTCGGCCCGCGCGGCGGGCGGTTCTTGTCGCCCCAGAGCAGTTGAGCGCCACTGGGCTGGACGCGTCGATCGGTCATCGCTGTCCATCCTCGTGCTCGACGTCGGCGTCGCGCGTAGAGGCTACGCTGAACGGGTTAACAACCCGTGTTCTGGACGGCATGTTCGGAGATCTCGCGAGTCCGGTTCGGCGGCATCACCCCCAGTCGATGCCGCCGAACCGCCCCGACCCCATCGCTGCGCAATCTCCTATTGCGTGCGGCATACGCATATTACCGCACGGCCTCAACGGCGAGATCTAGAGGAGCTCCTCCGGCACGTCCACCAGCCGGGCGCGCAGGAACTCCCCCACAGCCTTGCCGATCGGGTCGACCCGCAGGTTGCTGGACCCGCCGGTGCCCAGCAGGCCGCGCAGCACGAAGTGGACGGCGCCCAGGTTCGGGAACTCGTGCCGCACGATCTCCAGACCCTCTGCCTCCGGCATCAGCCGATGCAGCTCCTCCGCGGTGAGCAGGCTCCGCAGCCACGGCCAGGCGTCCGGATCCGACACCCACAGACCCACGTTGCTGTTGCCGCCCTTGTCACCTGCCCTCGCGTGCGCGACTCGTCCCAGCGGCACGCGCCGAGTGGCACGCGGTTCCAGCGCCGGCGGATCGGGATGCTCCGGCTGGGACGGTTTTTCGACGACGCTGGAGGGCTCGACCTCGATGCGGGATCCGTCGTCGAGGACCACGAGGTGCCCGACCGCGCCGACGTCCAGCAGCGCGGGCCAGTAGTCGATCCGCGTGCTCGGCGTCGCCGCCTGCCGAGCGGCGGTGTCGGTGAAGAAGCCCGGGATGCTCGACAGGTACAACTGGCCCACACCGGCGACCAGCCGCTGCAGCGGTTCGCGTTCTGCCGCGGTGGCCATGATCCTCACCTGCACGGTGGCGTCCCACTGCCGCTGCGGATCCTCGGCGGCGACACCGATCGCGGAGACGTCGAGCTCGGCCTCGGGGTCGTCCAGCAGCGCCGCGGCCTGCTCGCGGATCAAGGCCACCTTCTCGTCGATGTCGAGACCGGTGGCGTAGAGGGTGGTGACGATCTGGTGGCCGATCGGGGCGAACAGCGCCACTTTGGTGGTCGGCGGTGGCGGCGAGCCGGTGGTGCCCGACAGCTGCACCCGGTCCGGCCCGACCTCGCTCAACCGCACGGTGTCCAGGTGCGCGGTGACGTCCGGGTTGAGGTAGCGCGGGCCCTGGATCTCGTAGACCAGCTGAGCGGTCACGGTGTCCACTGTGACCGCTCCGCCGTGGCCGGAGTGCTTGGTGATGACGGTCGTTCCGTCGGAGTCGATCTCGGCGATCGGGAAGCCGGGTGCGATCACGCCGGGGATCTCGGCGAAGCCGGAGAAGTTGCCGCCGGTCGCGTGCGGCCCGCACTCGATGATGTGCCCGGCGACGACGGCCGCTGCGAGCTGGTCGAAGTCGGTGCGCTCCCACTCGTGCCACCAGGCGGCGGGACCGACGGTCAGCGACGCGTCGGTGACCCGCCCGCACACCACGATGTCGGCTCCGGCGCCCAGCGCGGTGGCGATGCCCCAGCCGCCGAGGTAGGCGTTGGCCGCGACCGGTCGCCCTCGCCAGCTCGACAGGGGTTCGCCGGTGTCCATGCTGGCCAGGTCGTGCCCCTCGGCCTGCAGCGCATCCAGCCTCGGCAGCACGTTGTCGCCCTCGACGTGGGCGACCCGCAGGTCCGCTCCGGCTTCGGCGACGAGCCGCCGGACCGCCTCGGCCAGCCCTGCCGGGTTGAACCCGCCCGCGTTGACGACCACTCGCGTGCCGCGCTCGGCGATGGCGGGCAGGTGCGGTTCCAGCTGCGTCAGGAAGTACTCGACGTATCCGCGCGACGGGTCGTTGCGGTGCCGGGCCGAGAGCATCGCGAGGGTGAACTCGGCGAGGTAGTCACCGATGAGAACGTCGACCGGATCTCCCGCCATCGCCTCGTCGAGCGCGCTGCGCCTGTCTCCCAGGTAGCCCGAGAACCCTGCGATCCGAATCGGCCCAGCCATAGATCCCACCTCATCCGGGGTCGGCGAACTCCTCGGTGACGCTAGGCACAGTGAGGCGACGAGCACAAGCACGCGCCCGGCGCCCGATCTTGACTGCGCGCACGCACGGCCCTTAACGTTCGCTAAGTTCCGCCGTGCACGGTTTCGCCCTGCAGCGCGCGGTTTTCACAACCCTGCCTGGAGGAAGAGCCCGTGTCGACAGCAGAGCGGATCAGCTGCACCGTCACCGATGGAGTGGCCGACGTGCGGTTGAACCGCCCCGACAAGCTCAACGCCATCGACCAAGCGATGTTCGAGGAGCTCGTCGCCACCGGCGAGCGGCTGCGCTCGGATTCCAGCGTGCGCGCGGTCGTGCTCTCCGGCGAGGGTCGCGGGTTCTGCGCCGGGCTGGACTTCAGCGTCTTCGGCGAGATGGCCGAGGGCGCCCGCCCGCCGCGCCTGGAGACCGACGGCCCCGCCAAGGCTCTCGCGCAGCAGGCCGTGCACATCTGGACGCTGCTGCCGCAGCCGGTGATCGCCGCGGTGCACGGCGTCTCCTACGGCGGCGGCCTGCAGATCGCGCTGGGCGCCGACATCCGGCTGGTCGCCCCGGACGCCCGGCTCTCGGTGCTGGAGATCAAGTGGGGCATCAACCCGGACATGACCGGCACCCAGGTGCTGCCGGAGCTGGTGGGCCGCGATGTCGCCAAGGAGCTGACGTTCACCGGTCGCGTGGTCAGCGGCGCGGAGGCCGTCGCGCTGCGGCTGGCCACCCGCGTGGAGGAGGACCCGCACGCGGCGGCCCTGGCGCTGGCACGTGAGATCGCGGGCAAGAGCCCGCAGGCCATCCGCGAGTCCAAGCGGCTGCTCGACCTGGCCGGCCGGATTCCGCTCGACGAGGGCTTCGAAGCCGAGCAGGTCGCGATCCACTCGCTGATCGGGACGCCGAACCAGCTGGAGGCGATCTCGGCGAACCTGGAGAAGCGCACTCCGAACTTCGCCGACCCGGCGTGAGGAGTCGGCGGGGGTCGTTCTGCTCGGCGGTGCGGGGAGCAGCAACCGCCCGGCACCTTTTCGAACGGGCCTAATCCAGGTCTGTCGCGGCGCTGGCCTGCACCGCGTCCGCGACGGCGGCGAGCGCGGGCGAGTCGAGCTTCCACTGCTGCCAGTACAGCGGCACGTCCACTCCGCGGTCCGGTGCGATGTCGACCAGCGCACCGGACCTCAGCAGCGGATCGGCCTGCACCCTCGGGACCATCCCCCAGCCGAGGCCCACCACGATGGCCTCGACGAACCCCTCCGAGGAGGGAACGAAGTGCCGGGGGCCACCGGCGCCCCGACCTCGGGTGATCGTGCGGGCGAAGGCGTCCTGCAGGTCGTCGTGGCTGTCGAAGATCAGCACCGGGACCTCGTCGAGAACCTGCGCGAGCGACCGCTCCCCCTTCCGCTCCGGTGCCACGCACGCCAGGTAGCGCATGTGCCCGAGCCGGCGCACCGAGCAGCCCTGGACGGGGTCCGGCGTCGAGGTCACCGCCGCCATGACCCGGCCTTCCCGCAGCAGCGTCGTGGTGTGCGACTCGTCGGCGCGGTTCAGCTCGAAGCAGATCCCCAGGTCCTCGCGAACCCGCGCCAGAGCAGGCACGAACCAGGTGCTCAGCGAGTCGGCGTTGACCGCGATGGGCAGCGTGCTCGGCGCGCCGCTGCCCGACATGCCGAGCTCGGCGGCCACGTCGCCCTCCATCCGCGCCAGCTGCCGGGCGAAGCGAACCACCACCTGCCCGGAGTCGGTGAGCTGCACCGGCTTGCTGCGGATCACCAGGACGCGTCCGGTGCGCTGCTCGAGGGCTTTGAGCCGCTGGCTGACCGCCGACGGCGTCACGTGCAGCGCGGCTGCGGCGGCGTCCAGGGTGCCGCCGTCGACCACGGCGAGCAGCGTCCGGACGTGCTCCAAGGGCAGATCGAAGTTCACATCTCCTAATGGTAGTTCAGAATCTTTAGCTGTACTGTTCACCGACCTGGACCTAGCGTCGAGTGCATGGCAAACGCCCTGCTCCCGATGTCCGCTGGATTCGCCACGTGCATGTCCCTGATCGTCTCGATCGGCGCCCAGAACGCCTTCGTGCTGCGCCAAGGCCTGCGACGGCACGCCGTGCTGCTGGTGGTGACCATCTGCGTCGTCTCGGACGTCATCCTCATCGCCCTGGGAGTGGGCGGTTTCGGAACGCTGGTGACCAGCTCGCCGACGCTGCTCACCATCTGCACCGCGGTCGGCGGCTGCTTCCTGCTCGGCTACGGATTCCTCGCCGCTCGGCGGGCGCTGCGCCCCGCGTCCGGACTCGAGGCCGGCACCGGCGAGACGCGATCGCGCCGGCGTGCGGCGATGACGTGCCTGGCCATGACGTGGCTGAACCCGCAGACCTACCTGGAGACCATCCTGCTCATCGGGTCGGTGGCGGCCGGCTACGGCGCGATGCGCTGGGAGTTCGGAGCAGGTGCGCTGGCGGCAAGCTGCGTGTGGTTCGTCGCCCTGGGCTTCGGGGCGCGACTGCTGACCGGCTTCTTCTCCCGCCCGGGGTCGTGGCGCGTGCTCGACGGCGTGATCGCGGTGATGATGGTGTCGCTGGGAACCAGCCTGCTGGCGGGTGCGTGACCTGTGGATTCATCCAAGGCGATCACTTGATGGTGTTGTCTTGCAGTGCTTTTCGCACCTGATCACCTGATCGTGTAGGCGCTTTTCGCTCGCGCTTTCGAACGCCGAGGTGCACCATTGACACATGCGTTCGACAGGGATCAGCCAATGCTCATCACTCACCGCCGATGAACTCCTTTTCACATCAACGGTGTTCGACTTTCCCGACCTGACCTCTGCCGCCACAGAGCGACATTCGATCCGATATAGGACTCATTCCCCTCGCACGCAACGCCGCCGGGCAGTGGCCCGAGAGCCACCGCCCGGCACGCGCTGATGATGCCCGAACGTCTTTGCACTCCCCGATCCTCAGATGGCCGGTGATCCCGGCGACATGTTCCTTGACAACCGCAGAACGGGAAAAGCGGGCGCTCACACCCCCTCCGGGCGAGCAGGCCACTCCGGCATGAACTCGGGGTAGTCCTGACTCACCCGGAGGGGGAACTCCGGAGGGCGCTTGGCGAGGAACGAACCGATCCCCTCGGCCGCGTCCGCTCCGGCGCCGAGCTCGTTGATCCCCTTGGAATCCAACCGGTGAGCCTCCCACGGCGACGACGCGGAGAGCATTCCCCACATGAGCTGGCGGGCCACCGCCACCGACACCCCCGAGGTGTTCTCGGCGATCTCCCGGCAGATCGAACGCGCGGTGGGGATCAGCTCGTCGTCGGCGACCACCCGCGACACCAGGCGGCCCGACAGCGCTTCCGCCGAGTCGAAGAGGCGCCCGGTCGCGGCCCATTCCATCGCCTGCGAGATGCCGACCACCCTCGGCAGGAACCAGGACGAAGCCGCCTCCGGGAGGATTCCCCGGCGGGTGAACACGAACCCGAACTTGGCGCTCTCGGCGGCGATGCGGATGTCCATCGGCAGCGTCATGGTGACTCCTACGCCCACCGCGGCACCGTTGAACGCACCGATCACCGGCTTGCGCATCGCAGCCACCCGCAGCGCCACCGTGCCGCCACCATCACGCGGGACCCCGTCGACCTCGCCGAGCTCGCGGTGGGCGTTCGCCCGCGCGTCGTTGTTCTCGCCGTTGAAGGTGTCCTCCCCCGCGCTGAGATCCGCGCCCGCGCAGAACGCACGGCCCGCACCCGTCACGATGACCGCGCGGACCGAGTCATCGGCCTCCGCGGTGTCGAAGGCCCCGATGAGCTCGCCGCGCATCACGTGGGTGAACGCGTTGAGCCGCTGGGGGCGGTTCAGGTTGATCGTGGCGATCCCCTCGGAAACCTCGTATCCGATCTCGGTGTACGTCATCGCACCTTCCGTTTCGCGGGTTTGAAAACGACCTTGCGCAGTGGAAAAGTCCGGCCTGCAAGCACGAGCTCAGAAAGCGGGGCACCATGTCCGACGTCGAGTACCGGCAGTCCGCGTTCGCACCGCCCGCCGGCGCCACCGACATCCTGCTGGTCCGGCACGGCGAGTCCGCGCCGGCGGTCCCGGGCAAGCCCTTCGACCTCGTTGGCGGGCAAGGCGATCCGGAACTGGCCCCGGCGGGCCGGGTGCACGCCGAGCGCGTGGGCCACCGGCTCGCCGGCGAACGACTGGACGCCCTCTACGTCACCAACCTCCGCCGCACGACCGAGACCGCCGCTCCCCTGGCCACCAGGCTCGGGTTGGTCCCGCAGGTGGAGAAGGACCTGCGGGAAGTGCACCTCGGCGAGTTCGAGGGCGGGCTGTTCCGGCAGAAGGTCGCCCAGAACGACCCGGTCATCCAGCGGATGCACAGCGAAGGCCGATGGGACGTCATCCCGGGCGCCGAACCCGCCGAGGCCCTGCGCGATCGCGTCGCCGGAGCGATCGGCCGGCTTGCCGCCGCCCACCCCGATGAGCGCATCGCCGTGTTCACCCACGGCGGCGTGATCGGCGAGATCATGTCCATCGCCAGCGGCAGCCTCCCGATGGCGTTCCTCGGGGCGAGCAACGGTTCGATCTCCCAGATCGTGGTCACCGCCGGACGCTGGATCGTGCGGCGGTTCAACGACACCGCGCACCTGGACGGCGGGCTGGACGAGCAGCCCGCCGCCCTGAGCTGAGGCCGCGGCCACCGCGGCGCTACTTCAGTCCCAGCGCCCGGACGGCCTCGGTCGGGTCGCCCGGCGCGACCAGCGCCATCGCCGGTGTCGTCACACCGTTGTCGACGTACTGCTGGACGCGTTCCCGGCAGTGCTCGGCCGGGCCGTGCACCACCAGGTCGTCGACCACGCTGTCGGGGATCGCCGCGAGCGCCGCCTTGCGATCACCGGCGTCCCACGCCTGCCACATCGGGGTGAGCTCGTCCCGACCCAGCCATTCGTGGAACGCGCGGTAGACCGGCACGTTCATGTAGGCGGCGATGTGCCGCCGCGCCAGCCCCCGCGCCGTGTCCGGGTCGGTGTCGGGCATGACGAAGATGCGCGCCACGACCTCCTTGTCAGGGCCGCCCTCCCGCACGTAGGGCACGACGGTGCGCACGTCGTCCGGGGACAGCCAGTTGATGATCGCGCCGTCGGCCTCCCGCCCGGCCAGCTTCAGCATTCCCGGGCGCAGCGCGGCCACCAGCACCGGCGGCACCGGATCGGCCACGAGTCCGGCGGTGAATCCCTTGACCTCGAAGGTGTCGTAGGACTCGGTGACCTTCTCGCCGCTCAGAGCACGGCGCAGGAACCGCACGGTGTCGCGCACCCGCTTGTACGGCTCGTCGAAGGGGATGCCGTTCCAGCGTTCCACGATGACGTTGGACGAGGTGCCCACGCCCAGCGCGAACCGCCCCGGGGCCGCCGAAGCGAGCGTGGCCGCGCTCATCGCCAAGGTCGCCGGGCCGCGGGTGTATACGGGCACGATCGCCGTGCCCAGCCGCAGTTGCGGGGCCCACGTGGCGGCCAGCGCCAGCGGGGTGAACGCATCGGCGCCGTTGGCCTCCGACGACCACACGTCGGTGTAGCCGAGGTCGGGCAGTTCGGCGATGAGTTCGCGCTGCTCCGGCAGCGAGAGCTCGGGCAGCGGAACGGAGATGCCCCAACGTCGATCCACAGGTATCCCTTTCAGTTCAGTTCGCGTAGCGGGCTTTGAGCTTGCCCTTCACGAGTTTTCCGGTCGGTGTGCGCGGCATCTCGTCGACGAAGTCCACGCTGCGCGGCACCTTGTAGTGGGCCACCCGCTCGCGTGCGTGGTCGATGATCTGCCGCTCCAGCTCCGGCCCCGGTGAGGCTCCCGGCGCGGGTTGCACGACGGCCTTGACCGCCTCGCCCATCTCGGGGTCCGGGACGCCGAAGACGGCCACGTCGAGGATCGACGGGTGCAGCGCCAGCACGTCCTCGACCTCCTGCGGGTAGATGTTCACCCCGCCGGAGATGATCATGAAAGCCTTGCG
This sequence comes from Saccharopolyspora sp. NPDC049357, assembly GCF_040677225.1. Lineage (NCBI taxonomy): Bacteria > Bacillati > Actinomycetota > Actinomycetes > Pseudonocardiales > Pseudonocardiaceae > Saccharopolyspora > Saccharopolyspora sp. NPDC049357. The sequence continues at coordinate 19,019 of NZ_JBFAQJ010000051.1, forward strand.
GTCGGTGAGGAACAGGTACCCGTCCTCGTCGAGGTACCCGAGGTCACCCGTCGTCGCCCAGTTGAGGTGCCCGGGATGTTTGGCCGAGCGGGTCTTCTCGGGATCGCCGAGGTACTCGAACTCGATCTCCTCGCGTTCGAAGAACACGGTGCCGACCTCACCGGCCGGCAGTTCCTCGCCCGCTTCGTCGCAGACGCGGACGACGCCGAGCAACGGCCTGCCCACCGAGCCCGGTTTCTCCAGCCATTGCGCCGAGTCGATCATCGTCATGCCGATGCCCTCCGTGGAGGAGTAGTACTCCTGCAGGATCGGGCCCCACCACTCGATCATCGCCCGCTTGACCTCGATCGGGCAGGGCGCGGCGGCGTGCACGGCGTTGCGGTGGCTGGAGAGGTCGTAGCGGTGGCGGGTCTGCTCGTCGAGCTTGAGCATCCGCACGAACATGGTCGGCACCCACTGGCTGTGGGTGACCTGGTAGCGCTCGATGGCCCGCAGCGCCTGCTCGGGGTCGAAGCGCTCCATCATCACCACGGTCCCGCCGATGGCGTGCACCGCCGCGCAGTAGCGCAGCGGAGCCGCGTGGTAGACGGGAGCCGGGGACAGGTAGACGGTGTCCTCGTCGAAGCCGTAGAAGCCGCGCAGCAGATCGACCAGGATGTTCCCCGGCTCGTGCACCTGGCGGTCGGGCAGTTCGGGCCGGATCCCCTTGGGGCGGCCGGTGGTTCCGGAGGAGTACAGCAGGTCGGCGCCGCACGGTTGCACCGCCGGAACCTCGGTGGAGGCGGTGGCCAGAGCCTGCTCGTAGTCGCCGTACCCGGCCACGGGCCCGCCGTAGGCCAGCCGGACGCGCACCCCCGAGGTCAGTTCGGCGACCTGCTCGGGCAGGGCTCCCAGTCCGGCCGAGACCACGAGCGCGCTGGCACCCGAGTCGTTGACGATGTAGGCGACCTCGTCGGGCTGCAGGTGGCTGTTGACGGCGCAGACGTACATGCCCGAGCGCACGGCGGCCCAGTACACCTCGTAGGCGTGCAGGTTGTTGTCGGAGAGCACGGCGACCACGTCGCCCTTGGACAGCCCGCTGGCGCGCAGCGCGTTGGCCAGCCGCAGCGAACGCTCGTCGAGTTCTCGATAGGTCAGCACCTCGCCCGAGCCGGCCATGATCAGGGCCGGTTTGTCGGGCGTGGTGACGGCGTGGACACCTGGGTACATGCGGCTCCTCCTTGAACCTCGCGTACCGCCTTCGATTACCTCACTTGACGAGTCCCTCGACCTTCCCGAAGAGCCGGCTGGACTGCTCGGCGCTGGGCACCACGAACTTGCCCTCGGCCTCCACCAGCACCGCGTCCGGTGCGTCCGCGGTGCAGATCGTGGCCTTCGACTCGGTCCAGCGACCATCGACGCGCTCGACGCGGCCGACGATCCGCAGCGGGGTGGTCAGCGGCACCGGCCGCCGGTAGCGCAGCGACAGCTGCACCGTCATGCCGGGCGGCGCTCCACCCGCGGCGTGGGCGTGCCCGAGGATCTGGTCGAGCAGCAGAGCGCTCATGCCGCCGTGCACGTAGCTCGGCGGCCCCTCGTAGGCCAACCCGAGGGTGCAGGTGCCCACAGCGGCACCGTCGACGATCTCCACCCGCATCGGAGGGGCGATCGGGTTTCCCGGACCCACGGCCGGGCTGTAGAGGCGGCGCGGGCGCCGACCGTCGTCCACGGCCGCCAGCTGTCCGCGCTCCCGGCGGACCGCGTCCAGCGGAGGCACGAGCGCCCTCACCTGCGAGGTGATCTCGCGCAGCGTTTCGGCGTCCGCCTCGGTGGACACGGCGGCGTCGGTGAGGTCGCGCAGCGCGGAACCGAGGTCTCGCACCGCCTGCCGGCGTTCCCGCAGTTCGTCTTCGCTCTCGGCGGTCACGTTCGCTGATCCCTCCGGGGTCCCGATCAGATTTCGGCCTTCAGTTAAACCCGTCGCCCGCCCTCCAGTCCAGACAGACCGGCCGGTCGGTATGAGTTCCTTCCGGTACCGCACCGGATAGGCTTCGCGGGAGGCGAGTCGGGAGGTGTCGTGCCGCAACAGCGTGGAGAGCACTTCGTCCGCGCGGTGGAGCGGACCATGTCCGTGCTGCGGGCGTTCACCGCGGAGCGGGCCGAGCTGTCGCTGACGGAGGTCGCCCAGGCCGCGGACCTGGACAGGGCCGGCGCTCGCCGCATCCTGCTGACCCTCGTGGAGCTGGGCTACGTGCAGCAGGCCGAACGCCGCTACGCGCTGACCCCTCAGGTGCTGGAGTTCGGCCACGCCTACCTCACCAGTCGGTCGTTGCCGCAGATCGCCGAGCCGCACCTGCAGGAGCTGACCCGGCAGGTGCGGGAGATGACCGCGATGGCGGTGCTGGAGGGCACCGAGATCCGCTACATCGCTCAGGTGCCGGGTCCGAAGCTGCTGTCGGTGACGATCCCGGTCGGCACCCGGTTCCCCGCGCACGCGACCTCGATGGGCAAGGTGCTGCTGGCCGCGGTGCCGCCGGAGCGGCTGGAGGCCAGCCTCCGCTCGGTCGAGCTGGCACCGGTCACCCCGCACACGGTCACGACCCGCCAGGAGCTGCTGGCGGAGCTCGCAGCGGTGCGCAAGCGCGGATTCGTGATCGCCGACGACGGGCTGGAAGAAGGGCTGCGCGGCGTGGCGGTCCCGGTCCGCGATGCCGACGGCCGGGTGTTCGCCGCGGTCAACGTCTCCCTGTACAAGCACGGCTCCACCGAGCAAGGCGTTCAACGCGAGATCGTGCCGCTGCTGGCGCGCACGGCTGCGCGCATCGAGGCCGACCTGCGGGTGCGGCCCGGAAACCGCTGAACACCGGTTTCCGGGCCGCACCTGACGTCCCCCGTGGCGGGTCTAGGGGCAGACCCCTCAGGCGTCGGGGTCCTCGATGTAGGTCTTCTCCGCGACGTGGATGTAGAAGTCGGGCTCGTCGACCGGGTTCTCCTGGAAGTCGCCGAAGGTGTCGATGCGCTGGAACCCGACGTCGCGCAGCAGCCCGCGCAGGTAGTCCCTGCGCAGCGGGTACATGTTCAGGTGGTACTCGCTGCCGTCGGGGAACTCGTAGCGGTACCTGGCCAAGCCGTCGTCGACGTGGTCGGGAACCGCTTCGACCTCGGTTCCGCAGTAGTAGTAGCTGCTCTTGCCGCCGGCCTTGCCGTCCAGCAGTGCGTCGTAGTTGCGCTGGTCGATGATCAGCACCCCGTCGTGCTTGAGCATCGCGTAGAACTCGGCGAGCGCCTTGCGGCGGTCGTGCTCGCTGAACAGGTGCGTGAAGGAGTTCCCCAGGCAGATGACGGCGTCGAACTCGCCGTGCACATCGCGGTTGAGCCAGCGCCAGTCGGCGTTGACCACGCGCAGCAGGTGGCCGCCGTTGTCCATTCCGTTGCGGAACGCCTTGGCCAGCATCTGCGGACTGCCGTCGGCGCTGACGGTCTCGAACCCGGCCTCGATCAGCTGGACGGAGTGGAATCCGGTTCCGGTCGCCACGTCCAGCACGCTGCGCACTCCGCGGGCCTTGAGCTGGTCGACGAAGAACCGGCCCTCGCCCGCGGCGCGGCGCTCCCAGTCGATCAGGTCGTCCCACTTGTCGACCATGCCACCCACGTATTCCTGGGTGTAGTGGCCGGTTTCGCGGACCTCGAGCGGATCGTCGCCGAAGACCTGCTCACGAATTCCGGTCAGGACGTTCTCGGTCATGCTCCCTTTTCCTCAAATCGCTCGACAGTGGTGCGGCGCGCGCGATCGCCGAATTCAGCAGCGGAATTCCGATGCGTCCGACGCTAGTCCGATGAATCCGGACAGCAAGACCCCGTTGTCGTCCCTGCCCGGCGAGACCAGCGCGAGGCGCTGGTGAAACGCGGCGGAGAAGGGCGCTTCGACCAGTGCGTTCACGCGAGATCACCTGGCTGCTCGGGCCGTCGGGTCCACGCCTTCGATGCGGTTCGCCCACCGAACCCGGCGATCGCTGAGCGAATTCCCAGCCTCACCGGACCGGGGTACCCCAGTGATCTCGAATGCCACGCCGAGGTGCGGAAATCGTTCTGCCCCGGCCGCGTTCGAAGGACGGTGAGCAGAGTGCGACACCGTTCAGCCCTCTCCCGCAGGACCCTGCTTTCCGGGGCACTGGCCACCGGAGCGCTCACCATGACCGGCAACACCACGGCCTGGAGCTCCCCCACGCACTTCGACAACCCGCTGGCGCTCAGACGTGCGGACCCGCACATCTACCGCCACACCGACGGCACCTACTACTTCACCGCGACGATCCCGACCTACGACGGCGTCGTGCTGCGCCGATCGGCGACGTTGCAGGGGTTGGGCACGGCCGAAGAGCACCTGCTCTGGCGCAGGCACGACCACGGGGAGATGAGCAGGCACATCTGGGCGCCGGAACTGCACCACTTCGACGGACGCTGGTACGTCTACTTCGCGGCGGGCAGTTCGGAGGACGTCCAGTCCATCCGGATGTACGTGCTGGAGAACTCCAACCCCGATCCTCTGGCCGGGACCTGGGTGGAACGGGGGCGGATCAGCACCCCCTGGGACACCTTCGCCCTCGACGCCACGACCTTCGAGCACCGAGGCGTCCGCTACCTGGCCTGGGCCCAGCACGAACCCGGAGTCGAGACCAACTCGAACCTCTACCTCGCCCCGATGGACGACCCGTGGACGCTGGGCGACCAACCCGTGCGGCTGTCGGTGCCGACCCACGACTGGGAGACCCGCGGGTTCCGGGTCAACGAGGGGCCAGCGGCGCTCGCGCGCCACGGCAAGGTGTTCCTGGCGTTCTCGGCCAGCGCCACCGACAGCAACTACTGCCTGGGCCTCCTGTCCGCGTCCGCCGACGCGGACCTGCTCGACAGCGCGTCGTGGGAGAAGCACCCGGAGCCGGTGTTCGCCACCAACCCCGGCATCGGCCAGTACGGGCCGGGGCACAACAGCTTCACCGTCGCCGAGGACGGCGCTGACGTGCTCGTCTACCACGCCCGCCCGTACGACGCCGGGGTCGGCGACCCCAACCGGCACACCCGGCTGCAAGCGTTCGGGTGGCAGCACGACGGTTCGCCGGACTTCGGCGTGCCGGTACCGGACTGAGAACGCGAAAAGGCGGTGCCCCGGCCGAAACCGGGGCACCGCCTCACACGCTCGAACTCAGACCATCGGGCGTTCGGTCGGCTCGATCGGAGCCGGCAGCACGTCCCGGCCGACGAGGTAGCGGTCCACCCCGGCGGCCGCCGAACGGCCTTCGGAGATGGCCCACACGATCAGCGACTGACCGCGACCCATGTCGCCCGCGCTGAACACGCCGTCGACGCTGGACATGAAGTTCTCGTCGCGGGCGACGTTGCCCCGCGCGTCGAGCTCCACGCCCAGGTCCTCCAGCAGACCGGGCTTCTCCGGACCGACGAAGCCCATCGCCAGCAGCACCAGCTGGGCCGGGATCTCCCGCTCGGTGCCCGCCACCGGCTCGAAACCGGAATCGGTGCGCTGGACCTCGACCAGACGCAGCGACTGCAACCGACCCTGGTCATCGCCCACGAACTCCTGGGTGTTGACCGAGTACAGCCGCTCACCGCCCTCCTCGTGGGCGGAGGTGACCCGGTAGAGCATCGGGTAGGTCGGCCACGGGTGCGCCTCGGAGCGCTCCGCAGGCGGCTGCGGCATGATCTCCAGCTGCGTCACCGAGGCCGCGCCCTGGCGGTGCGCAGTGCCGACGCAGTCGGCACCGGTGTCGCCACCGCCGATGACCACGACGTGCTTGCCCTCGGCGTGGATCGGCGAGCGCTCGAAGTCGCCCTCCTGCACCTTGTTCGCCAGCGGCAGGTACTCCATCGCCTGGTGCACGCCGTCCAGCTCCCGGCCCGTTGCGGGCAGGTCGCGGGCCTGGGTGGCCCCACCGGCGAGCACCACCGCGTCGTAGTCGGCGCGCAGCTGCTCCACGGTGACGTCGACGCCGACGTTCACCCCGGTGCGGAACTCGGTGCCCTCGGCGCGCATCTGGCCGAGCCGCCGGTCGAGCCGGCTCTTCTCCATCTTGAACTCGGGGATGCCGTAGCGCAGGAGTCCGCCGATGCGGTCGGCCCGCTCGTAGACCACGACGCTGTGGCCCACGCGCGTCAGCTGCTGCGCGGCGGCGAGCCCGGCAGGACCGGAGCCGATGACGGCGACCTTCTTGCCGGTCCGCTTCGCCGGCAGCTGCGGCTTGACGTAGCCGGCTTCCCAAGCCTTGTCGATGATGGAGATCTCGACCTGCTTGATGCTCACCGGATCGCTGTTGATGCCGACGACGCACGCGGCCTCGCACGGGGCGGGGCACAACGTCCCGGTGAACTCCGGGAAGTTGTTGGTCGCGTGCAGCCGCTCGATCGCGGACTCCCAGTCGTCCCGCCACACCAGGTCGTTCCACTCGGGAATCAGGTTGCCCAGCGGACAACCCTGGTGGCAGAACGGAATTCCGCAGTCCATGCAGCGGCCGGCCTGCTTGGTCAGCCGCGGCTGCTCGAATTCCAGGTAGACCTCGCGCCAGTCCTTGATGCGCACGTCCACCGGGCGACGCTGCGGAGTTTCCCGCGGCGTCGTCATGAATCCCTTGGGATCAGCCATGAGCCGCCTCCATGATCGCCTCGTTGACGTCGCGCCCTTCGCGTTCGGCGGCGCTCTGCGCCTCGAGCACCCGCTTGAAGTCGCGAGGCATGACCTTGCCGAACCGCTCGACCGCGGTGTCCCAGTCGGCCAGCAGCTCGCGGGCCACCGCCGACTCGGTCTGCTCGTAGTGCCTGCGCACCCGGTCGTGCAGGAACTCGCGGTCTTCGTCGTCCAGCGCTTCCAGGTCGACCATCTCGGGGTTGATCCGCTGGGGATCGACGTCGAGCACGTAGGCGATGCCGCCGGACATGCCGGCCGCGAAGTTGCGTCCGGTCGAGCCGAGGATCACCGCACGACCACCGGTCATGTACTCGCAGCCGTGGTCGCCGACGCCTTCGACGACGGCGATCGCACCGGAGTTGCGGACGCAGAACCGCTCGCCGACGATGCCGCGGACGAACAGCTCACCGCTGGTCGCGCCGTAGAGCAGCACGTTGCCCGCGATGATGTTCTGCTCGGCCACGAACGGCGCCTTCGCGTCGGGCCGGACCACGATCCGGCCACCGGAGAGGCCCTTGCCGACGTAGTCGTTGCCGTCGCCCAGCAGCCGCAGGGTGATGCCCCGCGGGACGAACGCACCGAAGGACTGACCGGCGGAACCGGTGAAGGTCACGTCGATGGTGTCGTCCGGCAGGCCCTCGCCGCCCCAGCGCCGGGTCAGCTCGGAGCCGAGCATGGTGCCCACGGTCCGGTTGACGTTGCGCACCGGCAGGTCCAGGCGGACCGGGGTGCCTTCCTTGAGCGCGCCCTCCGACAACTGGATCAGCGTGTTGTCCAGCGCCTTCTCCAGACCGTGGTCCTGCTCGGTGGTCTGGTGCAGCGATGCGCCGGCTGGCAGCTCCGGAACGTGGGTGATCGGCGCGAGGTCCAGGCCCTGGGTCTTCCAGTGCCGCACCGCCTCGGAGGTGTCGAGCAGGTCGGCGTGCCCGATGGCCTCCTCCAGCGAGCGGAAGCCCAGCTCCGCCAGGTACTCCCGCACCTCCTGCGCGATGAACTCGAAGAAGTTCACGACGTACTCGGCCTTGCCGGAGAACTTCTCGCGCAGCTTCGGGTTCTGCGTGGCCACGCCCACCGGGCAGGTGTCGAGGTGGCAGACCCGCATCATGATGCAGCCCGAGACCACCAGCGGCGCTGTGGCGAAGCCGTACTCCTCAGCACCGAGCAGCGCGGCGATCACGACGTCGCGACCGGTCTTGAGCTGACCGTCGGTCTGCACCACGATCCGGTCGCGCAGGTCGTTGGCCAGCAGCGTCTGCTGCGTCTCGGCCAGGCCCAGCTCCCAGGGACCGCCGGCGTGCTTGATCGACGACAGCGGCGAAGCACCGGTGCCGCCGTCGTGACCGGAGATCAGCACGACGTCGGCGTGCGCTTTGGACACACCCGCCGCGACCGTGCCGACACCGACCTCGCTGACCAGCTTGACGTGAATGCGCGCCTGGGGGTTGGCGTTCTTCAGGTCGTGGATCAGCTGCGCCAGGTCCTCGATCGAGTAGATGTCGTGGTGCGGCGGCGGCGAGATCAGCCCGACGCCCGGCGTGGAGTGCCGGGTCTTGGCCACCCACGGGTAGACCTTGCCGCCGGGCAGCTGACCGCCCTCGCCGGGCTTGGCGCCCTGAGCCATCTTGATCTGGATGTCGTCGGCGTTGACCAGGTACTCGCTGGTCACGCCGAAGCGGCCGGAGGCGACCTGCTTGATCGCCGAGCGCCGCGAGTCACCGTTGGCGTCCGGGGTGAACCGGTCGGCGTCCTCGCCGCCCTCACCGGTGTTGGACTTGCCGCCCAGCCGGTTCATGGCGATCGCCAGCGTCTCGTGCATCTCCTGCGAGATCGACCCGTAGGAGATGGCGCCGGTGGCGAAGCGCTTGACGATGGACGAGACGGGCTCGACCTCGTCCACCGGAACGGGCTTGCGCGCGCCGTCGCGGAACTTGAACAACCCGCGCAGCGTCATCAGCTCGCGCGACTGGTCGTCGACGGCCTGGGTGTACTCCTTGAACACCTCGTAGCGCCCGGAGCGCGTGGAGTGCTGGAGCTTGAACACCGTCTTGGGGTTGAACAGGTGCGGTTCGCCCTCGCGGCGCCACTGGTACTCGCCGCCCACGGCGAGCGTGCGATGCGGCGCCTGCACGCCGTCGACCGGGTAGGCGCGACGGTGCCGTTCGGCGACCTCCGCGGCCAGCACGTCGAAGCCGACCCCGCCGAGGCGCGAGGTGGTGCCGGTGAAGCAGCGCTGCACGACCTCTTCTCCCAGGCCGATGGCCTCGAAGATCTGCGCACCCGTGTAGGAGGCCACAGTGGACACGCCCATCTTGGACATGGTCTTGCGAACGCCCTTGCCCAGCGCCTTGATCAGGTTCGCGGTGGCCTGCTCGGCCTCGGTTCCCTTGATGACGCCGGTGGTGACGAGATCCTCGACCGTGGCCATCGCCACGTAGGGGTTAACGGCAGCGGCCCCGTAACCGATGAGAAGAGCGACATGGTGCACTTCGCGGACGTCGCCAGCCTCGACGATCAAGCCCACCTGGGTGCGGTCCTTCTCCCGCACGAGGTGGTGGTGCACGGCACCGGTGGCCAGCAGCGACGGGATCGGCGCGCGCTCGGCGTCGGCCTGGCGGTCGGACACCACGAGCACGTGCGCACCGTCGGCCACGGCTGCGGAGACCTCGTCGCAGATCTCGTCCAGCCGCGCGCGCAGCGCCGCTCCCCCACCGGCGACCCGGTAGGTGGCGTCGATGACGGCGGGCTTGAGGTCAGGCCGGTCACCGTCGTCGTTGATGTGCACGATCTTGGCGAGCTGGGCGTTGTCGAGCACCGGGAACGGCAGCACCAGCTGGTGGCACGCCTCCGGGGCGTGGTCGAGCAGGTTGTGCTCGGGCCCGACGTGGGTGCCCAGCGAAGTCACCAGCTCTTCGCGGATCGCGTCCAGCGGCGGGTTGGTGACCTGCGCGAACAGCTGGGTGAAGTAGTCGAACAGCTGACGCGGGCGCTCCGACAGGGCGGCGAAGCCGGTGTCGTTGCCCATCGAGCCGATCGGCTCGGCACCCGTGGTGGCCATGGGCTGCAGCAGCACGCCCAGCTCTTCCTGGGTGTAGCCGAAGACCTGCTGCCGGTGCACGAGCGAGTCGTGCGAGGGCAGTTCGCGCTCGCGCTCGGGCAGGTCGCCCAGCCGCACGACGCCCGCGTCCAGCCACTCCTGGTACGGGTACTCGTCGGCGAGCTCGCCCTTGATCTCGTCGTCGTCGATGATCCGGCCGGCGTCGGTGTCGACCAGGAACATGCGACCCGGCTGCAGCCGGCCCTTGCGCACGACCTTGTCGGCCTCGAACTCCAGCACGCCGACCTCGCTGGCCAGTACGACGAGTCCGTCCTCGGTGACCCAGTAGCGACCGGGGCGCAGACCGTTGCGGTCCAGCACGGCGCCGATCTGGGTGCCGTCGGTGAAGGCGACCAGCGCCGGACCGTCCCAGGGCTCCATCAGGTAGTTGTGGAACTCGTAGAACGCCTTGCGCTTGGCGTCCATCTCGGCGTGGTTCTCCCACGCCTCCGGGATCATCATCAGCACCGAGTGCGGCAGCGACCGGCCGCCGAGGTGCAGCAGTTCGAGGACCTCGTCGAAGGTCGCCGAGTCGCTGGCCTCGGGCGAGGCGATCGGGTACAGCCGCTTGAGCTCACCCGGGATGAGGTCGGTGTCGAGCATGCTCTCGCGGGTCCGCATCCAGTTGCGGTTGCCCTTGACGGTGTTGATCTCACCGTTGTGCGCGATGAACCGGTACGGGTGTGCCAACGGCCAGGAGGGGAACGTGTTCGTGGAGAACCGCGAGTGCACCAGGCCGATCGCGCTGGCGAAGCGCTCGTCGCCCAGGTCGGGGTAGAACGCGCCCAGCTGCGCCTCGGTGAGCATGCCCTTGTAGACGATGGTGCGCGCCGAGAGGCTCGGGAAGTACACGTCGGCTTCGTGCTCGGCGCGCTTGCGCACGCAGAACGCCCGACGCTCGAACGCCAGCGCCGTCTCGGCCTGCTGCCCGTCCTGGGCACCGATGAACAGCTGCCGGAAGTTCGGCATGGTTTCGCGCGCCGAGGTGCCCGCGCAGTCCGCGGCGATGGGGACCTCGCGCCATCCCAGCAGTCGCAGCCCTTCCTCGGCCACGATCCGCTCGATGACGGCCACGGCTTCTTCAGCGGCGGCCTCGTCGGCGGGCAGGAACGCGGTGCCGGCCGCGTAGGTGCCGGCTTCGGGGAGCTCGAACGGCACGACTCCGCGGAAGAACGCGTCCGGGATCTGGGTCAGCAGCCCGACACCGTCACCGGTCTCGGGATCGGCGCCCTTGGCGCCGCGGTGCTCCAGGTTGCGCAACGCTGTCAGTGCTTTGTCAACCAGGTCGTGACTCCGCCGACCGCGAAGGTCGGCGACGAACGCGACACCACAGGCGTCGTGCTCGTTGGCCGGGTCATACAGACCACTGGCTTGGGCGCTACGCTGCGCCACGCTTCTTGCATGGTGGGATTGGGGCATCGGACCTCCCGTCGACAGGTCGCGGCGTGCAGCAGGGCATGACTCAGCCATCGCGAACCGCGGAACCTTTGGGGGCACTGACGAATAAGGATGCGCCGTTGCACTCTCGGTCAGTTTGAGGCACTGTACAGACCCAGCGGCCTGAAGGCTACCGCTAGGTAACTCGAAGTTAAGGGAACGTGACAACTCTCAGACTGTGAGACGTCATTGTCGCAAAGGCCGGAGCCCGAGGAATTGTGCACCACACATCTGTCCTAAGGCGACAGCTGGGGTCCATCAGTGGCGTTGTTCACGATCTTCTTGCGCGGTACCGAATGTAGCCCGAATCGCAGCTCACGCCATTCGGATTCGGTTCAGACCCGCACATTTCCGTAATTGTTGGTACACCGTCCGCAGTCGAAGGCGCAATCGCCCGAATGCGAACGCGTTTTCAGACACCGGCCGGCTCCGGCATCGGAAAGGGCCGCGGCGCGGCGCTGACCTGCTCACGGCGCGCGTAGCGCACCAGCAGGACGACGAGAACAAGGCCCAGCGCCGTGTAGGGGTTCCCGAACAGGTGCGCCACCACGTCCCACGGCGGTCCGGGAGGCATCCAGTTGAACGCCGCCGCCAGCAGCGTGACCAGCGTCCACGCGGCCATCGCCAACCAGGTGAAGCTGCGACGACGCACGGCGAAGGCGAGCAGCACCAGCAGGCCGGGAGCGCTCCACACCCAGTGGTCGGACCACGACGTGGGTGAGATCAACAGCGCCAGGAGTGCGTTCGCCGACACCGCGAGCACCGGTTCCACCCGGCGGATGGCGAACGCCACCGCGATCGTGGTGGCGACCGACAGCACCAGCCACAGCCCGCTCTGGGCGACGGGCGGAAGTTCCATGCGGACCAACGCGCCCATGATGGACTGGTTGGTGTGGAACGCCGAGCCGCTCACCCCGTGCGCGGGCCCCTTGCCGAACCAGTACTCCACAGCAGCGGAGAAGTTCAGCGCGAAACCGGACAGAGTTGCCAGTGCCGCGGTGAGCACGGCGACGACCGCGGCTCGGTAATCCTTGCGGAAGACCAGGAACAGCAGGAACGCGGCCGGGGTCAGCTTGATGGCCGCGGCCACACCGATGAGCAACCCGCGCGGCCAGCGCGGTGATTCGGCCAGGCAGTCGGCCATGACCAGGCCCATCAGCAGGATGTTGACCTGCCCGAGTCCGAAGGACGAGTAGACCGGCTCCAGGAACAGCGTCCAGGGCAGCAGCACCGCGGCCACCGCCAGTGCCCCGCGCTTGCCCACGGCGGGCCACAGATGCCGCGTCACCAGGTACAACGTGCCGCCGATGGCGGTCAGGTCCAGCAGGTAGAGCGCGATGAGACCGGCGCTGAAGGGCAGCAGCGCCAGCGGCGCCAGCGGCGCCAGCGCGAACGGCGGGTACACCCACGGCAGGACGCGGCCGATGCTCACCGTCGGCGCGGTGTTCATGATGTCCCCGCCGGCCAGCCAGGTGTGCACCGCCCAGCGGTAGACCTGGTAGTCGATGGCCGACTCCTCGCCGATCCCGGCGCGAGGGGTGAGCAGCAGCAGCCCGAGCGATGCCAGCACGATCGGTATGGACATCAGCGTGATCGCGCGCGAGTTCGCCACGACGAAGGCGCGCAGGCGGCCGGGCAGACCGCCGAGGTCCAGATCAGGAACGGAGCCGATCCGTACCGTGGCCAACCTGTGTCCTCTCGTCCGAGCGGCACCGGTCGTGGTGCGTGATCGTCCGATCACAGCGAGTTCGCCGAGCCGCGGGAATTCCCCGGTGAAGCCGGAAAACCTTAACCCACCGGACAAGGGGTCCGGCATTCGCCTCGCCGGGCACGATCGGATGTTCAGCTGACCAAGTCCATCGGCTCCAGGACCTTCGCCAGCAGTTCACCCAGCCGGGCCCGTTCGGCCTCGCTGAGCGGCTCCAGCAGCGCTTGCTCGCGCTCCAGCTGAGCCGGGAAGACCCGGTCCATGATCTGCCGCCCTCGGTCGGTGAGCCGCACGTCGACCTCGCGCCGGTCGCGGGCGGACGTGCTGCGGGTGATCAGGCCCTCCTCCTCGAGCCGCGCGAGCCGCTTGGTCGTGGCGGCACCGGACGACAGCATCTCCTTGGTGAGCTGGCTGGGGCGCAGGCCACCACCTGTCCGGCGCAGGGCGCTGAGCACCTCCAGTTCCGTCCGGGACAGCCGCAGGTCGTCGAGGACCGCGTCGTGCCGCTGGTCGGTCAGCGCCGCGAGCCTGCGCACCCGCCCGATGACCTCGATCGGAGAGAGGTCCAGGTCCGGGTACCGCTCGCGCCATTGATCGCGGATCCGTCCGACGACGTCCAACGTCACACTCCTTCACCGGTAAAACACCTTGTAATATTTTACTAGTGAACGGTTCTTTGCTCCAGACCTTGCGCACCCGAGACGCCCTGCGAATCACGTCGATCTTCGGCGGAGTGCTGGTACCCGCTCTGCGAGTCGGCGTCTCCTACGCCGTGCCGATCAGCGCGTTGCTGGCGGCAGGACGGCTGGACCTCGCACCGTTCGCGGCGCTGGGCGCCTTCACCTCGCTGTACTGCCGGGTCGACCCCTACCCGCGCCGGGCGTGGCTGCTGCCGGTGGTGGCCGTGGGGCTGACCGCGAGCGTGGCCGCCGGGGCGGTGACATCGGCGTTCGACGCCGGTGGCGTGGTCAAGGTCCTGGTCCTGACCCTGGTGGCGACCCTGGCCAAGCTGCTGGCCGACGTGGTGCGGCTGGGTCCGCCCGCAGGGCTGATGTTCGTCTTCGCCGCAGGTGCCGCCGCCTACTCGCCTCAGACCTGGAGCGGTTTCGCCGAGATCGTCGCGATCACCGGAGCCTCAGCGGCGCTGTCCTACGCGCTCAGCATGCTGGGTGGTGCGCTGCACCCGACGGGCCCGCACCGGTTGGCGACCGCGCGGGCGCTGCTGGCGGTCGCCGACCACCTGGAGGCACCGAGCGCCGCCGCCCGCCGCCGAGCCCACACCTCCGTGCACCACGCGCTCACCGGACTGCCCGCCGGTGTGCGCCGAACGACGCTGCTGCTGCGCGGACATCTCGCGCACGCAGTGCACCTGCTGCACCACCCGGCCGACGCGGCCGCGGAACTGCGCACCGCCGCCAAGCGGATGCGTCGCGGTCGCGTTCCGGCACCGGCCCAGGAGCGGCCGCTGCCCCGGCCGGTGGTCGTCGAACACGCCGGACTCGCCGAGTTCCGCACCAACGCGCTGCGGATGGCGGTGGCCTCGCTGGTCACCGGGCTGCTGGCCTCGACCTTCCAGCTCGACCACGCCTACTGGGCGGTGGTCTCGGTCAGCTCCGTGCTCCAGTCGCACAACACCGCGACGACCTGGCAGCGCGCGGTCCAGCGCACCGCGGGCACCGTCGCCGGGTCGCTGCTGGCGCTGGGCATCTTCGCGGCCGATCCCACGCCGGCGGCGATCCTGGTGGTGATCGTGGTCTGCCAGATCGCCGCAGAGCTGGTGGTGATGGCCAACTACGGCCTCGGGCTGACCTTCGCCACCCCGCTGGCGCTGTGCCTGGCAGCGCTGAGCCAACCGGCCGACCGCCTGCAACTCGTCGCCGAGCGGGTCGGCATGACCGTGTTCGGCGCGCTGCTGGGCGTCGGCGTCTGCCTGGTGCTGGCCAACAACCGGGCGCGCACCCGGTTGCGCGAGGCGATGCGGGGCTGCCGCCGGGCCGCTCGGGACCTGCAGCGCTCCCCCGCCGATCCGCAGGCGCGCGAACACCTGCTGCGCGCGGTCTTCGCGCTGCGCGACGCGCATCAGGTGGCGGCGGGCGAGCCGCTGCACCCGCACCACGGCGATCAGGAGGTCCTCGACACCGAGCACGAGGCCTACCGGCTGCTGGCCGCCACTACGGCTCCAGCCGGGCGGCCCCTGCCCGGCTGATCACCCCCACCTCATCCGATCGTTCATTCGACACCGAGGCGGGCGAGCAGCTCCGCGCGCAGCGCGACGAACTCCGGGTCGCCGACCTCGCGCGGCCGCGGCAGGTTCAGGACCTTGTCGTAGCCGATGCGGCCCTCGTGCATGACCAGCACGCGGTCGGCGAGCAGCAGCGCCTCCTCGACGTCGTGGGTGACCAGCAGGATCGCGCAGCCGTGCCGCTGCCACAGCTCCCCGACCAGCCGCTGCGCCTTGAGCCGGGTCAGCGCGTCCAGCGCCGAGAAGGGTTCGTCGAGCAGCAGCAGGTCCGGTTCGCGGACCAGGGCGCGGGCCAGGGACGTCCGCTGCGCCTCGCCGCCGGAGAGGACCTTCGGCCACACGTCCACCCTGTGGCCGAGGCCGACCTCTTCCAGCGCTGCGACGGCGCGCTGCTTGTCCGGTCGGCCGGGCAGGCCGAGAACGACGTTGTGCCACACGCGCTTCCAGGGCATCAACCGAGGCGACTGGAACGCGACGGCACGGCGTTCGGCGACCTCGACGTCCCCGGTGACCTCCTGGTCCAGGTCGGCGAGGATGCGCAACAGGGTCGACTTGCCGCAGCCGCTGGGACCCAGCAGCGCGACGAACTGACCGGGCTCGATGTCCAGGTCCAACTCGCTCAGGACGGTGCGATCTCCGAAGCTGCGCGAAAGACCCCGGACCGAAGCCGGTTTCGTGGTCACTTCCCGCTGAAGGCCGGTCGCCATGCCAGCACCACCCTTTCCAGTCCGCGAACGATGAAGTCGGCGACGAGGCCGAGCAGGGCGTAGAGCACGAGGCAGACCACGATCACGTCGGTCTGGAAGAACTCGCGCGCGGTGTTCATCTCGTAGCCGATTCCGGCGGAGGCGTTGATGGTCTCGCCGAAGACCAGTGCCAGCCAGGCAGATCCGAGCGCGTAGCGCAGGCCGACCAGGGCGTTGGGCATCGCTGCGGGCAGGATCACGTGGCGCACCTGCGCGAACTGGCCCAGCCCCAGCGTCTTGGCGGCCTCGACCAGTCCGGCGTCGACGTTGCGGATGCCGCCGTAGATGTTCATGTACAGCGGGAAGGTCACCGCCAGCGCGATCAGCACGATCTTGGGTTCTTCGCCGATGCCGAACCAGATGATCAGCAGCGGGATCAGCCCGATGACCGGGACGGTGCGCAGCATCTGCATCGGCGCGTCGATCAGGTCCTCGCCGCGCCGGAAGAGCCCGGACAGCGTGGCCAGCAGGGTCGCGGCCACCACGCCGATGACGAGGCCCGCGCCGACGCGCTGCAGCGACACCGCGATGGCCTCCTGCAGCCGTCCTTCGGCGAACAGGTCCACGCCGGTCGCCAGCACGGTGGCCGGCGAGGCCAGCGTGTCGTCGCTGAGCACTCCGGTGGCGCTGAGCGCCTGCCACAGCGCCACCAGCGCGATGGGGCTGATGAGCTTGAAAGTCCAAAGGGGGATGCGGGATTCGCGTCGAGCGGTGCGGGTGCGCACCTGGGTGACGGCTATCTGCTCACCCGTGCGCACGGGTGTCAGGTGTGTGGTCATGAGAGCTCCACGGGCGTGGGCGGACATGCGGAAGCGACCACCGGAGAAAGCTCAGCACGGTGGTGCGGGAAGAGACGAGGAGAGCAGCGTCAGGCGCGACACAGCGCCGAGGACACGCGGGAGAAGTCCACGTAGCCCCGGATCGTCAGTGGCACCGACGGGATCATGACCATGACGCTAGACCGCACGTCGTCGGCTGTAAACGGGACTCCACGTAGTGGGACGTCACACCGTCTGCCCAGGTCAGATACCAGATGAGCTAGGTTGTCGGGGTGATCGAGGAGCTCTTGCCCGCTGTGGTGGCCACCGCCGAGACCTTCGACGACCCACCTGAGGCGACGCTGTTCGACGCCGAAGCGGTGGAGATCGAGAAGGCGGTCGCCAAGCGGCGCCGCGAGTTCACCAGCGGTCGCTGGTGCGCGCATCGGGCGATGCGCGCGTTGGGCGTTCAGCCGGTGCCACTGCTGCGCGGCGAGCGCGGAGCACCGCAGTGGCCCTCGGAGGTGGTCGGCAGCATCACGCACTGCGCCGGCTTTCGCGGCGCGGCGGTGGCCCGTCGCCGACAACTGCGTTCGGTGGGAATCGATGCCGAGCAGCACGAACCGCTTCCCGACGGCGTGCTCGACGTGGTCTCGCGGCCCGAGGAGCGCGAGCACATCGCTGAGCTCAGCGCCCGCGACCCGGACATCCGCTGGGACCGAATCCTGTTCAGCTGCAAGGAATCGGTCTACAAGACCTGGTACCCGGTGACCGGCGAGTGGCTCGGTTTCGAGGACGCGGAGCTGGAGTTCGGAGCGGGCAGCTTCACCGCTCGGTTGCGCAAGAGCTCCGGTGGGCTGACGGGTTTCAGCGGGCGCTGGCTGGTCCGCGACGGACTCGTCCTCTCCGCCATCGCGCTGGAGGAGTGACCGGAACGCGGTCCCGAACGGCGCGCGAAGCCGACCTTGCTA
Source organism: Saccharopolyspora sp. NPDC049357 (assembly GCF_040677225.1). NCBI lineage: Bacteria > Bacillati > Actinomycetota > Actinomycetes > Pseudonocardiales > Pseudonocardiaceae > Saccharopolyspora > Saccharopolyspora sp. NPDC049357. The sequence continues at coordinate 36,648 of NZ_JBFAQJ010000051.1, forward strand.
TCTCTCTCGAACGAGAAACTCTTTCGCGAGATGCTTTAACGCAAGCGACTTTCCAGAAAGCGTCTTTCATGTAACATCGGGCTTCACGAACATGCAGTGAATGGAGCGTTGCGTTGAACGAGGCGATCGGTCCGGACAGCGCCGTCGACGACGACGAGATCGTCACCTGGTGGGGCCTGGTCATCGAGGGCTACCACGTCACGGCCGCCAAGTTGGCCACCGCGATCATGGACGGGTACGGCCTCCCGATGGCCTCCCTCGACATCCTCCTCCGGCTCGTGCGCTCCCCCGACAGCAGGATGCCGATGACCAAGCTCGCCCGTGAGGCGGCGCTGAGCAGCGGCGGGTTCACCAAGGTCGCCGACCGGCTGGCGAAGGCCGACCTGATCCAGCGCGTGCCCAGCGAGACCGACCGCCGGGTCACCTACGCCGAGCTGACCGAACACGGCCTGGACGTCGCCAATCGCGCCCGCGAGACCGCGGCCCAGGTCCTGCGCGAGCACGTCCTCACTCCCCTGGGCCAGGACGACTCGCGCGCCTTGGCCCAGGCCATGCGCACGCTGCGCGAGGCCAACACGCCCGAGGACTGAGCCTGAGCCGCTCAACGCCCCTAGGAGCTGTTTGGGAATCGCTTTGCTCGGCGGTGCCAGTGGCAGAACCTGAGCGGCTCCGTGGACTCCGTGCGCCACTGCTGATGTATCCCGCTTACCCAGGGGTGGACATCGGCGTCGCGGCTACTCGCCACGAAACCGCTCGGAACCTGCGGCGGTGCAGGCTGAGCCCCACACCTGAAACAGCGGCTCCGCCGCGTTCTTCAACAGCCCCTAGAGGACGTCGGCGACGGCGGTGCCGGTCTCGTCCAGCGCCAGGCCGAGGTCGGCGCGTTCGACCAGCCAGCGGCTGGGCCGGTAACGCGGATCGCCGGTGGCGGAGTGCAGCGCCCGCAGAATCGTCAGCACCCGGCGCGCTCCCACCTGCTGACCCCACTCCAGCGGACCGCGCGGGTAGCCCAGCGCGAGCCGCACGGCGGTGTCGATGTCGCCGGGTGTGGCCAGCCGCTGTTCGGCGATGAAGCAGCTGGTGTTGACGATCGCCGCGAGCAATCGCTGGGCGATCATCCCCGGGCCGTCGCGCACGATCGTCACCGCACGTCCGGTGGCGGCCAGCGCCGCCCAAGCCGCACGGGCCACGTCCGGGTCGGTGGCCGGGTGCACGGTCAGCGTGCAGCGGGTGGCGTTGCTCAGCGGATCCACGCCGCAGACGCGTTCAGCGGGCAACCGCGCCGACAACGCCGCCGACGCCGCGCTGTGCCCGTGGGGCGTGACCAGCACGATCTCGGCGGAGGACGGTTCGTCACCGCGCTCGACCGGTACGCCCGCCTCGGCCAGCGATTCCAGCAGCGCGGTGTCGTCGGCCCACACCGTCGCGCCGGTGGCCTCCGGCGCGACGGCCTCGGGTCGTTCCTGCTTGACGCCGTCCTCGTAGCGGTAGAACCCCTCCCCCGTCTTGCGGCCGAGCAGTCCGGCCTCCAGCCGAGCGCGGGTGATCGGCGACGGGCGCAGCCTGGGGTCGCCGTAGTAGCCGGTGAAGATGCTCTCCATCGCCGGGTGCGTGACGTCCAGCCCGGTGAGGTCCATCAGCTCGAACGGCCCCATCTTCAGTCCGAGCACGTCCCGGGCGATGCGGTCGACGTCCTCCGGGGTCGCCAGGTCCTCGGCGAGGATCTGCAGCGCTTCGGTGACCAGACCGCGCCCGGCGTGGTTGACCAGGAAGCCCGGCGTGTCGGTGGCCCGCACCGGCGTGTGCCCCAGTCGGCGGACCAGTTCGGTCAGCGCCTCCGGAAGGTGGGCGGCGGTGCGCGCACCGGGGATGACCTCGACCAGGCGCATCAGCGGCACGGGGTTGAAGAAGTGCAGACCGGCGAGCCTGCTCGGGTCCTGCAGAGCGGTGGCGATCGAGGTCACCTGCAGCGAGCTGGTGTTGGTGGCGAAGGCGGTGTGCTGCGCGCAGACCCGTTCGAGCTCGGCGAACAGCTCGCGCTTGGTGTCGAGGTCCTCCCGGACGGCTTCGACGACCAGGTCGCAGTCGGTTGCGCTCAGCGGGTCGGCGATCGCGACGAGCCGGCTCGTCGCGGCCGCGGCGTCCTCGGCGCTCATCCGGCCTTTGCCCGCGAGCTTGTCGTACATCCGGCCGATCTCGGCCACCGCGGTCTCGACGACCTCCGGTCGGGCATCGGCGAGTTCGACGGTGATGCCGGCGGCCGCGCAGATCTGGGCGATGCCGCGCCCCATCACACCGGTGCCGATCACCCGCACGGTCTTCACGCGCTCCGCCCACTCGCCCGGCAGCATGGTCGACTCCTTCGTTGACGACACCGATTCCGGTCAGCTTCGCACGCCTCGCCGAGAGCGTCCAATACCGAATTCACACCCCGGTGAGACGCGTTGCGACATAATCGTCGCAGCTTACGATCCCCGCTGATGCTGTGCTACCAACGAAAGAACGACGTCCGAAACGGCGGCGTGCCAACGCGAAGGAGCAAGTGATGCGCGAAGCGGTGATCTGCGAGCCGCTGCGGACCCCGATCGGCCGGTTCGGCGGAGTCTTCAAGACGGTGTCGGCGGTGGAGCTGGCCGCCACCGCGATCAAGGGACTGCTGGAGCGCACCGGGCTTCCCGGCGAGGAGATCGACGAGGTCATCCTCGGCCACTGCTACCCCACCTCGGACGCGCCTGCGATCGGCCGGGTCGCCGCGCTCGACGCCGGGCTCCCGGTGGAGGTCGGCGGAACCCAGATCGACCGCCGCTGCGGATCGGGCCTGCAGGCCGTGGTCGACGCCGCGATGCAGGTGCAGACCGGGGTCAGCGACGTGGTGCTGGCCGGTGGCGCCGAGAGCATGAGCAGCGCGCCGTTCTACACCACCGAGGCCCGGTGGGGCATCCGCGGCAGCGGACTGGAGCTGCACGACTCGCTGGCCCGGGGCCGCACGACGGCCGGCGGCAAGAACCACCCCGTTCCGGGCGGGATGCTGGAGACGGCCGAGAACCTGCGGCGCGAGTACGGCATCGCGCGGGAGGAGCAGGACGAGCTGGCTGTCCGCTCGCAGCAGCGCGCCGCCGAGGCCCAGAAGGCCGGGCGTTTCGACGACGAGCTGGTGCCGGTGCCGGTGCGCTCCCGCAAGGGCGAGGTCGTGGTCGACGTCGACGAGCACCCCCGGCCGGACACCACGCTGGAGCAGCTCGCAGGCCTCAAGCCGGTGCTGGGCAAGAACGACCCGGACGCGACCGTGACCGCGGGCAACGCCAGCGGCCAGAACGACGCCGCTTCGATCTGCGTCGTCACCACTCCGGAGAAGGCCGCCGAGCTGGGGCTCCGCCCCCTCGTGAAGCTGGTGTCGTGGGCGCGGGCCGGCGTGCCGCCGAGGACCATGGGCATCGGTCCGGTGCCGGCGACGGCCAAGGCGTTGCAGCGCGCCGAGATCGGTCTGTCCGATGTGGACCTCATCGAGCTCAACGAAGCCTTCGCGGCGCAGGTGCTGGCCTGCACCCGCGAATGGGAGTTCAAGCCGGGCGACTTCGAGCGGCTCAACGTCAACGGTTCCGGCATCTCCCTGGGTCACCCGGTGGGCGCCACCGGTGGCCGGATCCTGGCGACGCTGTCGCGCGAGATGCAGCGCCGCGAGGCCCGCTACGGGCTCGAAACCATGTGCATCGGAGGTGGGCAGGGCCTGGCCGCCGTCTTCGAGCGGGTCTAGGACGCGGCTCAGCGGGCGACGCTCCACAGTGGAGGGCGAGCGGTCGTCGGTGGCGAGGACTAGGCTGGACGGCGTTCTCAGCGATCTGTTTCGAGGAGCTGTTCATGGCGATCGCCACCGCTGACAAGGTCGACCGCGAAGCGCTGCTGGAGTTCCTGCGGCCGCGGCACAAGGGCGTCCTGGTCACCACCCGAGCCGACGGACGGCCGCAGATGTCGCCGCTGACCTGCGGTGTGGACACCGAGGGACGGCTGGTCATCTCGACCTACCCGGAGCGGGCCAAGACGCGGAACCTGCGCCGCAACCCGCAGGCCTCGGTGTGCGTGGTCTCCGACGAGTGGAACGGCCCGTGGGTGCAGGTCGACGGCACCGCGGAGGTGCTGGACATGCCCGACGCGCTGGACGGCCTGGTCGAGTACTTCCGGTGCATCTCCGGTGAGCACCCGGACTGGGACGAGTACAGGGAGGCGATGGTCCGCCAGGACAAGTCGCTGATCCGGATCACCATCGACAGCTGGGGCCCGATCGCGACCGGGGGTTTCCCCGCTCGGCTCGCCCAGGACTGAACCCGTTCCACCGACGCCCCGGTCCCGCACGGGCCGGGGCGTCAGTCCGTCCGGGCCCGGACGTTGAAGGCCCGGGAGAAGCGAGCGCTGCGCAGGAACACCGAGAGCAGCAGCAACCACCCGAATCCGACGCACAGCGCGATGCGCTGGAAGAGCCCCGCGTAGGGCTCGAAGTCCGGAACCCGGGCGAATCCGAGCACGGCCAGCACGAATCCGGCCGCGCAGGCCACCGCTGTCGCGAAGCAGTAGGCGGCCCACCAGGGGTGCTGGGTCGATCTGAACAGCCGGCCCTGCAACCAGCTCGCGACGGGCACTCCCAGGAACACGCCGATCGAGAAGAGCTGGTGGAGCACACCGGTCGCGGTGATCTCCCCCACCTCGCCCGGTGGGAAGCCGTTGACCGGGTCGGTGGTGAAGAAACCGGCACCGATGAGACCGACGCCGATCGCGATGATCAGCCCGGGAATCCACCAGTTGCCGCCTAATCGCAGCAGCACCGACCGCGCGCCGAACGCGAAGCTCGCGACGAGGACACCGCTGATGCAGAAGTTCACCGCCTGCGCCCAGCCGAGAGGACCGATGGCCAGCGAACTCACCGGGTGGCGGAGCGGGTCGTAGTCCGACCGCACCGAACCCAGCACCAGGAACACGGCCACGAACAGCACCGCGCCCGCGGTACCGCAGCGGAGCAGCGTCCGTTCATCCCGAGCCTGCAGCATGCGCGGCAGCCTAGCCGGTGACATCACCTCCAGAACCCACGGTCGTGACCAGCGTCGCCGCGTGCTCAGCTCCGTCCCAGCGCGCGCAGGGCCGCGCTCCCGCCGATGAGCAGCACCAGAGCGGCCAGCGCCCAGCGCCGCTTCTCCTGCGTGGTGTGCCCGGACTCGTCGGCGTCCGGGTCCTCGGACGCCGACGCGGGCGAGGCGGTTTCGGACGCTTCGGACGGCTCGGTCGGTTCCTCGACCGGTTCAGGCGGCGCGGGGCCGCGGGTGGGCGTGGGGGCGGGCGTCTCAGTCGGAGCGGGCCGCGTGGGGGCCGACGTCGTCGGGGGCGCCGTCGGGGACGGTGCGGGAGTGCTCGGCGGCGGAGGCGCCGGCGGGGTCGTTGGTGGTGGTGTTGTTGTCGGTGGCGTCGTTGATGGTGGCGGAGGCGGTGGTGCTGGTGGTGGCGGTGGTGCTGGTGGTGGTTCCAGGCACCCCGCGGCGTCGGAACTGGACATGTGCGGCACTTCGCCAAGCTTCTCCAGACTTCCGCCGCTGCCGATCCGGAACGTTTCGCCGCTGTGGTTGGCGGTGACGTAGAGCGCCCGGTCCTTCCCGATCACGACGGACCCGTAGCTGTCGGGCAACAACTTCCGCAGCCACACCACCGGATCGACCACGCCGGTGCGATGATCGATCCGGACCACCGCCGGGATTCCCGAATAGGTCTGGGCGACTCCGTAGAGCAACCCGTCGGGACCGACGTCGAAGTCGTCGACCCCGAACGGACCGTGGCGCTCGTCCAGTTCGACCGAGGACAGCACGTGCCGGAACGTCGGGCTCTCAGGATCGACGTCCACCACGTGCAGGTAGTCATCTTCGAGGACGTACCAGCGGTTCCCCCGGATCGCCCCCGCCGTCGGGTGGCCCAGCGGGTTCCGCACGGTGTCGGCACGCCCCGCGATGACCGGTCCGAGGTCCAGCGGTGGATCGCTCGGCCGCAGCACGATCACGTGGCCGCCGTCGGAGAAGCCCGAGGCGATGCCGTAGGCGTAGCCCTGCGCGGCCGAATACCCGAGGGCGTTCATCCGGTACGGCAGCACACCGACCCGGGTGTCGGTGAAGTCGGGCAACACCACCCGGTGCAGCACCGACGTGCTGCCGCGGGTGCGGACCTGCAGCGCCTCGCACGCCGGATCCGCCTCGGCGGCCGGGGCGACCACCGCCGCCAGCAGCGCGAGGGCGCCGGCTAGCCCCGCCCGAGTCGTGCGAGCGCCCACTGAAACGCCTCCGGTTCGATCCGAGAACCGCCGCTGAACGGGTTCTGCAACTGGAAGATCGCGAACAGCAGCAGCGCCAACGCACCGGCCAATGTGGACACCAGAACGATGTGCGGGAACAACTTCGTGCCGCCGAAGAGGTTCGGCAGCAGCACGCACACCAGGCTGCCCACGATCAGCACGAACCACACGACCGCCACGACCCCTCGGTCGAACGCCCGGGTGAGTCGTTCGTGCCGCTCCGAGTAGACGTCGTTGAGCTTGTCCAGGGCCTCGGACTTGCGGTCTTCCTGGAACTCCCCGTCGGCCGGCGCGTTGACCACCACCGATCGGATCTGGTCCAACTGCCCCCAGCCCGGTCCACCGACCGGAGTTCCGCGCTGCATCTGCGGCCATTCGACGCCGACCACGCCGTTTAAGTAGGCCACGCTGTTGCTGCGCACCTCGGCCGCGATCGGCGCCGGCAGCGATTCCACCGCCCAGGACACCGCCACGAGGTCTTGGGCCTCCTGGTAGGCGCCGTCCCTGGCGTCGGAGACCGCGTCGAACAGCGTCACCAGCACGAATGCCAGGACCACGGCCTGCAGGCCGCTGACGATGGTGAACACCTGCCCGGCAGCGTCGTTGTTGCTCGGACGTCCCTCGTCCTGGCCGATCCTGCGCACCAGGTAGCCGATCAGTGCAGCACCCAGCGATGCGCCGAGCACCCAGAGGGTTCCGCTGACGATCAGGTTCATTCCGCCACACCAGCGGTCGTTTCGCGCACGACGTCGGGTTGCCGTTGTGCGGGCACCACCGGCACTTCGGGCTCTAGCAGATCACCCACCTCGCAGCCCAGCACGCGGCATATGATGTCGAGATCGTCCAGCTTCAGGCTGGCTGGAGTCTTCGACCACAGGCCGGACATCTTCCCGGCGGAGATCACCAGGCCGTGCTCGGCGAATCTCCGCTGCAGGTCGGTGGCCTTCCAGATACCGCGCTGCGCCGCGACCAACCGCAGGTTCCACTTCACGCGAAATCGCCTCCTGGAGAGAAGAGTCAACCGGTTCGCCGATTCTGATGGTCCGTCACCTATCTCGACCGAACCCGGGAAACACCCGGCAGAACCACATCCCGAACAATACGCCCAAGATCGCTGTGAATTGGATAACCCGATTCGTGGAATTCGAGTTCACACATCCGTCGCCCGAGTGGAGCAATGCGGTCTCGAAACCTTCCGTTCGACCGCCCCGCTCATTGGGTCGCCAGGCTGATCGAACCCCGAAAACGACTAGCGGGACGGGAGTTGCCCACCACTCTGCGTGGCGCAATAGGAACATCAGGTGATCATGGCGACCCCCCGCGCTGACCACCAGGTATAGCGCCATTCAGCACTTTCGGGTGACTGTACGGCCCAGTTGCTTGGTGCTAGCGTTCCATCCGGAAGCGACGCCGGGGTCGCGAATCACCCGGAGAACAATTCCTTCCAATCCATTTCTCATTCCTCGACGACATTCGCCGATTCAACTTTCGCGTCCACCTTCGCACGGGACCGAACCCCTTCGAGCACTCTCCCGACGATTTGTCAGCTCTATGATTGGTGGTATTTCTGTCGTGACTGCGACCGATCCGAACCCCGCCGACACCGAAGCGCCGCAGTTGAGCCTGGGTACAGCCGCAGCCAGGAATCTCGCGACCACGACCAAGTCGGTCCCGCAGATGCAGGGCATCACCTCGCGGTGGCTGCTGCGCATGCTGCCGTGGGTGCAGGCCGCGGGTGGCGTGTACCGGGTGAACCGCAGGCTGAGCTACACCCTCGGGGACGGGCGAATCACCTTCAGCAACACCGGGGCCGATGTCCGCGTCATCCCCCAGGAACTCCAGGAACTGCCGCTGTTGCGCGGTTTCGACGACGAGGCGGCGCTTCGCGCGCTCGCCGAACGCTTCGTGCAGCGCCAGTTCGAACCGGGCGAGGTGATCGCCAACTCCGGTGACCCGGCCGAAGAGGTCGTGCTCATCGCGCACGGCAAGGTGAACAAGATCGGCACCGGCGAGTACGGCGACCAGACCGTGCTGGACGTGCTCGCCGATGGCCAGTACTTCGGCGCGCAGGTGCTGGCGGGCGATTCCAGCGAGTGGGACGCCAGCTACAAGGCGGTGACGCCCTGCACCGTGCTCTCGCTCGGCCGGCGAACGTTCCAGGAGCTCAACGGCTCGTCGGAATCGCTGCGCGAGCACGTCCGGCAGGCCCTCGCCGGACCCGGGCGGCCGCACAACCCGCACGGCGAGGCCGACATCGACATCGCATCGGGTCACTCCGGCGAACCTTCGCTGACCGGCACGTTCGTGGACTACGAGCTGGCACCGCGCGAGTACGAGCTCAGCGTTGCCCAGACCGTGCTGCGCGTGCACAGCCGCGTCGCGGACCTCTACAACCAGCCGATGAACCAGACCGAGCAGCAGCTCCGGCTGACCATCGAGGCGCTGCGCGAGCGCCAGGAGGAGGAGCTGGTCAACAACCGCGACTTCGGCCTGCTGCACAACGCCGACCTGCGGCAGCGCATCCCCACCCGGACCGGACCTCCGACTCCCGACGACCTGGACGAGCTGCTGACGCTGGTGTGGAAGGAACCGGGCTGCTTCCTGGCACATCCGCGCACGATCGCCGCGTTCGGCCGGGAGTGCAGCAAGCGCGGCCTGTACCCGCAGAGCATCGACCTCGGCGGGCACCAGGTCCCCGCCTGGCGAGGCGTGCCGATCCTGCCGTGCGACAAGTTGCACGTCAGCGACAAGCGCACGAGCTCGGTCCTGCTGATGCGGCTCGGCGAGCAGAACCAGGGCGTGGTCGGTCTGCACCAGACCGGCCTTCCCGACGAGTACCGACCCGGGTTGTCGGTGCGGTTCATGGGGGTCAACGAGCAGGCGGTCATCTCCTACCTGGTCAGCGCCTACT
>NZ_JBFAQJ010000052.1:0-45607 GCF_040677225.1 Saccharopolyspora sp. NPDC049357
CAACGCGCGCCCCCACCGCCCACTCCAACACACCCGGTCCCCCCCACCCCCCCACCCTCCACCGGCCCCGCCCCTACCGGCCCCCCGCCGTTCACTGTTGGTCGGTTGAGCGTGACAGGCCCCGCCCCGTGTCGGGGAACCGCGTGCAGCCTGGCTGGCTACCTCGAGGTCCCGATGAGGATCAGCACGACCTCGACCAGGTCCTGCACAGGCACAGATCCATCCCACACGCCCCAGAGCATCACTCCGGCCGCGATGATCAAGATAGTGCGGGACCAACGGTTCTCGGGGTCGATTCCCCCGTGATAGTGGGACATGAGACGGGCCTCTCATTTGAAATGGTCGAGCCGTGCGGCTCCTTCCACTTCTTGGCCGTTCTCGATGTGTCCCCGACAGGATCAGGATGCTCAACCAGCAGGCAGCAGTGCCAACGTGAGTCCTTGGGCGATGAATCCCCCAACAGCCGTGGTCGGCACGGTGCGCAGGTAGTTCGCGAGGGCGGTCACGAGCTCGCGAAGCCGACCATGATCAGGCGTCGCAGATTCGATCTCCCCCCTTACTTCCTCGGCAATCTCGGCGACCATTGTCTCGACCTCGGAATCTCCGAATTCGATGTTCGAGGCATGCAGGTCACGAAGGACATCTTGCAGCTTCGCCAAGTCCAATGGCTGCTCGCCCTGAAACTGTTGAACATCGCCCTCGTTACCGACCGCAAGCTGGTTGCCATCACCGTGAACATGCACCGTGTTGCCATAGACGTTGGTGATGGGCGGTGGCCCGAACGCCCCAGAGGATCCGGAGAACTCCGCCGAAATGGGCTTGATGTTCCGCTTCGCGGACCTTTGCAATTCCTTATCGAAGTTCTTGGTGAATCTGTCCAGCGCGCGCTTATTCTTCCGATCGAGCCCCACGAGGGACTCCCTTCAGCTGAGGGCCGGATGGTTCCGTCGCCCGTATGACTCAAGTAAACCATACAAATCCGACAGTTTCCGGAGGCTAGGCCGAGGTGTGATGTAGTCGGGGGAAATTGTAAGAATTCGTAGGTTCGTAGGAATTCGTAGGTTCGTAAACGGGGCCGACACTGATCAGGTGGAGTGGCCTATCGGTGCGGCGCGCAGTTGTTCCAGTCGCGCGGCGAACTGATTCGTGAGGGCGTCCAGGAGCGACCGCCCTTTCTCAGCTGATGCGAGCGAGGGCTGGCCGATGACTCCGTTCGGCGCGTAGGCCTCCACGCCGTGCAGCAGCAGGTCGGGGCGGTGATCGGCGCGGTGGTCGGCACGCTTGTAGTCGCCGACCTGCGACGGGGCAGCGTGCAACAGGATGCTGGTCTCGCCCTCGCCAGCGTGCATGTCCTCGCTCGCCGTCAGCTCGCAGCCGGCCGCGGTGCGAGCCGCGTTCCAATCCGCGCTGGACGGATACACCAGCATCCGCCGAGTTCGGCTCGCGGACGCTTCTTGGGCGACGTTGGACAGCACGTAGTTGCCTCCGTGGCCGGAGATGAGCGCCAGGCGGTGAATGCCCTGCCGCTCCAGGGAGTCGGCGATGTCGTTGACCAGCGTGTACAGCGTCGAGGCCCTGATCGATGTGGTGCCGGCCAGCAGGCCTTCGTGTTCGTGGGAGCAGCTGATCGGGATCGTCGGCAGCAACAACAGGTCGTAGGCCGAGGCGATTCGCTCGGCGATGAGGCCGGCGATCAGCGAATCGGTCGCGAGCGGGAGATGTGCCCCGTGCTGCTCGAACGACCCGATCGGCAGTAGGGCGACGTCGGCGGCCTGGTGCTTTGCGGCGGTCGCGGTCGTCGAAGGCAGGATCACGGCTTTCCTTACAGGTGCATGAGTCGAAGGCGGTCGGAGAGCTCGGCCACGGTGGGTTGGTTCCGGCGGGTTCGCAGCGCGGTGCGCAGCTGCTCCAGCTCGCTCACGGCTCGTGCAGACGGTGCGGCCTGAACTGCGTCCGCGGCTTGGTGACCGATCGTGCAGGCCCGTTCGAGGTCGTCGGCGAGCAGCACGGCGCGGGCCAGGCGCGCCAGTCCGATGCCCCTGTCCCGGGCCTGATCAGCGGGCCAGGTCCGCAGGGCGTCCTCCAGGAGCACGACGGCGCGGTCCGGGCGGCCCAGCTGCACCCACGCGCTGGCCCCTTCACTCTGCAGGTACGACACCCCGCAGTACGGGGCGATCCCGGAGGCGTCGGTGCCGTGCACCGCGGTTTCAAGGGCGAGGTCGATCGCGCGGCCGGCGCGGAGCTCGTCGCCCAATAATGCGTGAGCGTGGGCGTGCTGTCGGTAGGCCAGGGCCTGGAGATCGGCCGGGAGGCGGTCTTCATGGACGAGTGCGCCGTCGGCGAGCAGGAGGCCATCGTGGGGTTTGCCGGCGTCGGTGGCCACGTTGGACCGGCGCATCGCGACATAGCTGGTCAGCTCGACCTTGCCGCTCAGCGCGGCCAAATCCGCTGCCTTGGACGACCACGCCGCGGCCGCCGCGGCGTCCCCGGTGTCCTGGGCCAGCCAGCCGCCGAGCTCGGCGTATCGAGCGGCGAGCTCGGCCAGGGCCGGCCGCATCGGGGCGCTCGCCTGGTGCAGCAGTCCCTCCAGGGTGGACAGCTGCTCGCGCACCGGGCCGATCGCAGCCCGAGGGCCCGCGATCGCATCAAGCTGGGCGTACTGCCCGAGAAGTGTCGTGTAGATCTGCAGGGTGTCGGGCGTGATCGCCGCCGACGAGGTGGTGCTGGCAGGCGGTTCGAGCCCGCCGACAGGCGCGCTGCTCTCCCCCACCCCGAGATCGTCCTCGGAGCAGCCGAGCGCGGCGCATAGCAGTTCGCGGGCGACGTCGTCGGGAACGTTGTGCCCGTTTTCCCAGCGGCTGAGCTTCGTGAGCAGGGAATTTCGGGCTGGGACTGCACGCCCCAGGCGGCGGGCGTGGTGCTCCAGCTCGGCGAGTAGCCGTTCCTGGCTCCATCCGAGTCGGCGCCTGAGCTCCGCGATGCGCACCTGATCTCCCTGGATCCGCCGCCGCATGACCTAGCCCCCTGATCCTCGCCGACGCGTCCCGGCTCACCAACGACTTAGCACGGTACGTGCTAGGTGGTGCTAGGTGCTGCCAGGTTCCGCGCACGCCTCCGCGGACCGCACAGTCAAGTACATGACCACCGAAGCAACGCTCTGCGACCAAGTCCTGCTCCCGTGTGAGGCCGCCGAGCTGCTGCAGATCACCGAAGAAGAACTGCTGTCCGCCGCGCGCAGCGGCGAAGTCCACGGCGTTTGCCTCGGAAGTGTCTGGCGCTTCGCGCGCTCGACCGTGCTGGAGTTCAAGCGGCAGGCAGGTTTGTAGGGCCTGTCGCTATTCGACAACGACGCCGCGAGCAGCCACCAGCCGAACCGCGCTGAGCACCGCCAGGTCATCACGAGGGTCGCCGTCGACGGCCAGGACGTCGGCGTCCAGGCCGGCCGCGAGCCTGCCGGTGCGCTCGGCGAGGCCGAGCGCGGTTGCGGTGCCGGTGGTCGCCATTTCGAGGACGTCAGCGGCCTCGAAGCCCAGGTAGGTGTAGAGCTGGAGTGCACCAGGAAGGTCGTCGAAGGGACTTCTCGGCAGGCCCGCATCGGTGCCGGTGATCAGCGGTACCCCGAGTGCGTCCATCCAGGGCAGGCGGCCGTAAATCTTCTCCGCCGCTTCCTTGCCCATCTTGTCGATGATCCCCCGCCAGTTGCGGCTGGAGGCCGCGCACGCTGCGATCTCGGATGAGGCCATGAGCCGGGCGACCTGCTCGTCCCGCCGGATCTCTTGGCCTTCCCCGGCGACCCACGTGCAGTGCTCGACCGTGGTGACTCCGGCATGGACGGAGTCGGTGATGGCCTCGGTTCCGTGAGCGTGGGCGGCTACCGGCAGGCCGAGCCGACTGGCCTCGTCTACCACCGTTTTCAGCTCCGAGGCGTTGAACTGCGACTGCCACATCGGTGGTGAGCCCGGGGTCAGCTGTCCTCCGGACGCCATGATCTTGATGAAGTCCACGCCGAGCTCGGCGAGCTCGCGGACGCGCTGGCGGATGTCGGCCGGGCCGTCGACTTCTCCGCCGAGGAAATGGCAGTGACCGCCCGGCGTGGTCAGTGGTGGGCCGGAGGCGAGGATGCGCGGTCCGGGGACGTCGCCCCGCTTGATGTCGTCGCGCAGCTGGGCCGCGAGTCCACCGCGGTCGCCGAGGTCCCGGAGGGTCGTGCAGCCGGAGCGCAGCGCGGCCTGCGCACGTTCGCGCATTCCCGCCCGCAGCTCCTCATCGCAGGCTTCCTGCACAGCCGTGACCGGGTCCGCCGAGCTGTCGAATGCCAAATGCACGTGGGCGTTGATCAGGCCAGGCAGCAGCGTCGCACCGTCAAGCCGCCGGTGTTCGGTGCCCGCCGGCGCCTGGATCTCGACGTCGGCCCGCCGGCCGATGGCCGCGATGCGATCGCCCTCGATCAGCAGTGCGCCGTCGTCGACGACCTGCCCGGACGGACCAGGCAGCAGCCTGTCGGCACTGAGAATCATCATGCGGTCTCCGCAGTTCGAGGTTGTTCTGCCAGCGCGCGGGAGAGGGTCAGCAGCTGTTCGAGGTCGGCTGCGAGATCGTCGCGCGGGGGCGCGGCCACGGGCACGGTGTCGGCACGCTCCACCGTCGCACCCTGCTGCCGCCACTCGGTTGCGGTGCGCAGGATCGCGGCTTGGTTGTCCGGAGGGAGCGCGTCGTCCCACCCGGCGGCGTGCAGGTACGGGCTGAGCTGCACCAGTCCGTCGCGGATCTCCACGACCCGACGCCACCAGCGCCGCCGGATCTGCGAGACGGCCCACCGTTCCTGCGAGTCTGTGAGCTGGTGTTGGTGATCGAGCGCGTCATCAGGGAACACCGCGTGCAGATGAGCCCAGAGCGGTCGCAGTTGACGCCACTGGCGACGCTGGCGCCACCAGACCGACGCCCGTGCGATCACGGTCAGGACCGCGCCCAGAATCAGCCCGGTGATGACCGCCGGCTGGGCGATGATCAAAAGGGTCATCCCGATGCGGTTGAGTCCAGGCGGCACCGAACCCCCGAACGCCCGGACCACGGCGAAACCGGCCCGCAGCACGCTCGCGATGAACATGCACGCCAGACCGAAGGCGGCCACGCGCAGGCCAAGGCCCAAGCGGTGATCGCTTTCGCGCGCGTAAGCCCACGCCCAACCAGCACCGACCGCAGTGATGTAGATGAAATACGCCCCGGCGATCAGGTAGAAGCTGGCGATGCCGGGGACCTGCATATCGGCTGAGGTGAAGCTGTGGTCTCGCAGCGGCGCGGGCGTGGAGAACATCGCTGCGGTCATGCCGATCGTGCCGGCGAGGAACGGCAGCACTTCCCACCGTGCTCGGCGACGGGCGTCTGGTCCGCCGGTGGAGAGCAGGAAGAAAGCGGCGATGCCGCCCAGTTTCGCGGCCAGCACGATGTTCTGGATCAGCTTCGCCAGCCCGCCGGCTTCAACTTCGTTGGCGGCGGCCGCGTATGCGAGGTCCTGCAGCTGGTCCGACGAGAAGTGCAGCACGAGCACGATCATCAGGGCCCACAGCGCGCGGTTCTGCGGCGTGCGCACGAGCCGCGCACCGAAGAACACAATGACGCCGAGGAGCAGCACCGTGCGCAGCTCGACCAGCCCGCTCATAGCCAGGGCCGATCGACGAGCGTGGCGCGCATCCGTTCGGCGCGAGGAGTGCGCGATGGCAACAAAACCTGGTTGGCGGTTTGCGCCTCGGTCAAGAGAAGGGAAGCCGCGGTCTCGGCGTCGCGTTCCTTGGGGCGGTCGTAGTGAGTGCGCCGCAGCAGGCTGCGGACGAGATCGGGTCGGCCACCGGGGATGAGATCGGCCATCACCTGGTCATCGATCTCATCGGATTCGTGCCCGCAGAGCATGTGCCCGATCTCGTGGGCAATGATGTGCTCGCGGTGCAACGGCGAGGCGGTCTCCTGGTACAGGATGTAGTCAGCCCCGGTCGTCCCGAGCCACAGGCCGAAGGCCTCGCCGGCAAGCAGCGGGTACGGGACGAGCATCGTGGGGCGTCCCCGATGCTTGCCCAGCCGCTCGGCAACCTCTTCCATGCCCATCGGGCCGGTGATTCCCAGCTCCGAAAGCTGCCGCCGCAAACGCCTTACGAGTCGACGCTCGGCACGCCAGGATTCCCAACGACCTTTCATGTCCACAACCCCAGCGTCTCACCGACCGCAGCAGTTTCGCCTGCTTACGAGTCGGTGTCGTTGTCATCCGATTTGTCGAGACCGCGCTGGTGTTCCAGCAACTGGATGAACGAGACCACGCTTTCCAGCCGCTCGACCGACATCTCCCGACCGGCGCGCGAGAACACCGTCATCGCTTCGTCACGACGACGCTCTTCTTCGTCGAGCCCCTCGGCGAACGCGTCGGTCTTGGTGTCGAACAGGTCAGCCAGTGCGCAGACGACCTCCCACTTCGGGCTCGCCGAGCCTTTGGAGAGGTTCCACATGTGCTGGCGGCTAACTCCAATAGCGGCGGCCACCGCCGGCACTGACCAAGCGGACCCGTCCGGCTGACGTCGGGTTCGGATGTAGTGGTTCAACCGCGTGGCAAAGGCTGCGGTTGGCACATCCTGCTCGCTCATCTCGTGCCCTCCCTGACCCCAAGATGGAACCATGATGCCTCAATGACAGCGCGCTGTCATCATCGGGCGACATATCCCCACCCTGCTAGCGTGTCAGTTGACGTGATGTCTTCATCCAGTTACGTTCGTCCACTGTAGCCAACGCTCACACGCAGCTGATCACCGTTCGGCTTGCGCGGGGCTGACGCACTAGGGGGAGACCGTGCTTACCACCGCCACGAGCGCTACCCGCGCGAGCAACGCCGTCATAGACACTCCACTGCTTCCGGAGGAAGCGGCCGAGCTGCTGCAGATCACCGAGGACGAGCTGCTGTGCGAGGCCGAGCGCGGAACGATCCCCGGCGTTTGCCTCGGTGACTGCTGGCGCTTCTCACGTGCAACGCTCCACGCCCTGAGCACCTCACGCGCGGCATGAACTCGATTCGGCGTGTCGGGTGCGAGATTGATCGTGATTCAGATAGGTTCACGATCATGCCAGCTCCAAAACGGGGGCCCGAGGAAGCGCCGATGACGGTCCGGACCGCCCCCCAGCATCGCAGGGTGGTCGACGTCATCGCAGCGAGGTACGGCATCAGCAGGTCAGATGCAGCAGCGATTCTGCTGGCTGACGCCCTGGACCTGGAGCGTCCTCCGGGCAAGCCGCTCGTTTCGCTGACGCTGGACGAAGCTCGGCAGATCGCCAAGGAAGACCGAGCGGAGGTGCTACCCGAGACAGCGTGAACCAGTAGCGAACAGGCCTAACTGAACACGCGCCGGGCTTCCACTTAGGACAGCAAAAACCGGCCCCCGCCAGGGCCGGTGCCGTCGGATCGGTCTTCGAGGCCGGATCCCCGCCAGGATCACCGACCTGCTGTTTGTGTGGCCGAGCGGACCGCCATCCGCTCTCCGCCAGGCGCCCGCCACCAGGAGGACGCTGCCTTGCAGAGGCGTTCTCAGGGTAGCGCACGCCCTGTTCCAAAATCCACTCCAACTCGCATCGACACGCCGCAGGTTCATGACTGCCGCGTCGATGACGTCGTGCTCGGCGCGTGTGCGCCGTTGGCTGCCGAGCACCACGCTGCGTCCGATCGTGCGCAGAACACGCCAGCTGACTTGTGCGTGACCTGCGGTGATCGGCCGGGCGTCCCCCGTCCGCTGCCGCTGCGGACCGTTCACTGCGGTCCTTGCTGGGCTGCCCAGGGCGGCGTTGCTGAGGCCGCCGAGATCGGGCCCACACCCACCCAAGCCCTGGGCAACCGCGACCCGCGCTCGCAAGTCGAATGGCTGGAGTCCCTGGCCGCCGAGGAGTGGGTGCAGACGCTGCAACTGCGCACCCGCCGGCGCCTCTACGCGCTCACGCACTGCCTTGCGGCTCATGCCGATTGGGAGAACTGGGAGTCCTGGCCGACCTGGGAGCGGCTGTGCGAGGCCACCGGCTGGGCCCGCAGCACGATGGCCGGCTGGCTGCGCCAGCTCCGCGTCACCGGGTGGCTCACCACCATCGAGCACGGCTCGACACCGCGGTTCCGGCCGATGGCCCGCGCCGACGTCGAGGGCAACCGTGCGGCCGTCTACGCCCTGCGCATCCCCGTCCGCCCCGGCGACGTCGACGCCGAGCAGGGACCGGACATCCTCCAGCGCCTGGCCGACCTCGAAGCCGCCCGCCAGCGCCGCATCGCCCGCCGCCGAGCCGAGATGGTCGGCCCGTTCATCACGACCGCACCAGTTGCTGGGGATAAAACCTGGACCCCAACGCTCTCCCCTCAAGGGGAGAGCGTTACGAAAGCAGGTGGTTCCTACGCGCGCGTAGAGGTTTTCCACAAGTCCGAGCAGAAAGATTCAGTTAGCACTGAAATTACTGAGGCGCTACGCGCCCGCTTTGACGAAGAGATGGCCTCGGTTTTTGCAGGTCGGGCGCCTGTGACCAGGGCGGAGATGCTCGCCGCGGCCTTCGAGCTGCGTGGCCGGCACGAGGTGCTCGCCCGGCTCTCCGCGAAGTGGGTCCGGAGTCTGTGCCGCCCGTACTGGCAGGCCGGATGGACCAACGACGACGTGCTGCACGCCCTGCAGTTCCGGCCCACGTCGTGGTCCCCGCTCCCGTCGATGCCCGCCGAACGCGTCGTCGCACCGGCCCGGTGGATCGAGGCACGCCTGGCGGCATGGCGCAACGACCGCGGCCAGGTCCTGCCCGGCCGCAACCAGCACGGCCGCACCACCGCCCGCCTCCAGCACGTCGTCGGCCGCGCCGGACTCATCCAGGCCATCGGCCGCGCCGCCGTCGACGCCGACGTCATCGTGCCCGGCCTCGCCCTCGACCGCGTCCTGGAGCGGCTCACCCCCGAGGCCATCCGCGAGCGCGGCCAACGCGCCCACGAGAAGCTCACGACCGAGCACGCCCACCAGGCCCGAGTGCAGCAGCGCGACGCCGAAACCGCGCTGACCCCGCGCGAACTCGCCGCCGACGACCAGGCCCGCGCCGCCGCCCGAGCCCACGTGACGGCCGAGCTCCAGCAGCGCGCCACCACTCGCTCCCGCGCCGACGAACTCCGGCGCGAGCTGGTGCGCCAGGCTCACGAGCGCACCGACGCGCAGCACCAGGACCACTCGCCCGCCACGGCCGCAATCGAGCCGGCATCCGCCAGCACACCCGAAGAACGCCATGCGCGGGCGCTGGCCCGAGCACGACGAGAAGCACGACGGCGCCGATGAGACGAGGGATCAGGGACGGCCCGCCTTGTAACCGGGATGCCGGTGTTCTGGGGCGCCGAAAGGATGGGCCAAATGGGGGTGATGCAAGCCACTTTCCGGGGCTGCGGGCCGTTTTGGGGTGGGCCTAGGCGCTCGCGCGTACGTACGCGCGCGCGAGGCGGACCAGGTGCGAAGGCCTCTTCGTGGCGGGGAGATCAGTATGATGATCGAAGCGGTGATGGATCGAGTCCTCCTCCCCGTGCTCGGCAGGCAACAGGGCCTGTCGTGGGTCGCCCCGCGGACGCGGGCGTCCTGACATCGAGGAGGACTGCGGTGAATCACCGTGAAAATGAGAAACGCCCCTGGTACGTCGTCGTGATCGACGCACTCGGGGCGCTTTCCCGTACCGCTCAGGTCGTGATCGAGGTTCTCAAAGCTGGGGAGCTGTGGCCTCGATCCTGACCGGCTCGGCGGTTCAGCAGGCCGGTTCCCTCGCGGGGGCCGGCCTTGCTGGTGTTCGGACCACCGGAGGTTTTGGCACTTTGGTGTCAAAACCCAGGTTGCTCTACAGCACCGGTCGTTCGAACTACCCATGACTGTACACGGTGCAGATCGTCATCGCGCAACCTTCGCAAGCTGTGACCTGCGGATTCACGTCAAATTGTGACCGCGAACCGTAAATACGGTTCACGACGCCGGTAGTGCAAACGTGGACCACTGGCGATCACATCGAGCCGGTCACCGCTGGTGCACACCTCGACTCGCCCGCCGATCCCACCCCATCCGGTGGAAGACCCAGTCCCACGCCGACACGCGACCTCGACCGATGGCGATCACTCGAACACCTGAGCTAGCCTGAGCGTGTTGTGGTGGACACGAGGGGAACGTGGTCGGCCACAGCCACGCGGGCCGGCCACTGCACCGGCGCGGCCCGCCTCAGCTCCAACATCGAGGTGGCCATGCCCCTCCAGCTACCGATCGACCTCGCCGAGACTCGCGCCGTCGACCACGTCCCGACCGGCGATGACTGGAGCTATGAGGCGAAGCTGGACGGCTGGCGCGGTGCCGTATCGAGCCGAGGTCTGTGGTCACGCGCGAGACGCGCTTTGACGTCCCGATTCCCGGAGATCGTCGCCGCCGTCGCCGAGCTCGGCGACGCCGTCCTCGACGGTGAGATCGTGGCCTTCCGAGACACCGGCCGACTGGACTTCTCGGCTCTGCAGAACAGCCCACAGCACCGCAAGCAGGCCGGCGTCACCGTCTACTACGTCGCGTTCGACCTACTGGCACACCACGACGTCGACCTACGGCCCCAGCCGTACCACCGCCGCCGCGACGCCCTGAACGAACTCCTCAGCACCAGCCACCAGGGCCTGGTCCAACCGGTGCCAGCCACCCCCGAGCGCTCAGAGGCACTGACATGGCTGGATCCCACCTGGGCGGCCGTAGGAGTCGAAGGGGTTGTCGCGAAACCACGCAACGCGGCCTACCTTGCCGGCCGCCGCAGTGGATGGCGCAAAACCCGCACCATCACCACCACCGAGGCCGCGGTTCTCGGCGTCACCGCGACCTCGCTCGTCCTCGGACTCCCAACCCGATCCGGACGATGGCGACCCGCCGGCATCACCCAACCCCTCCCCCACAACCTCGCCACCGAGCTCACAAGCCGCCTGCACGCCAGCGGCAGCCCAACCCAACTACCCGGCACCGTCGCCGGTCTGCCTGGCCAGGCCGATGACGTTTGGTACCAACCCACGGTGATCGACACTGTCGTTGAGATCGCCGTCGACGGCGCTTTCGAGTTCGGCCGGTGGCGCCACCGGCCACAGCTCATCCGTGTTCGCGGGGATCTCGTTCCAGATGATCTCGGTGCTCATGCCCGTGGAGAACGTTGAAGGGGGCCCACCCCGTGCGGGATAGGCCCCCTTCGTGCCTTGTGGTCACGCTCGATCGGAGCGCTCCTCACCAGCGGCTTCAGGAGTCCTTGGTTCCAGGCAAGAACTCGTTCAGGACGGGGGCGACCCATGTCGCCCACTTCGCGAACCCCAACTCCTCGGTGACGCGGTCCATGACGTCGAGCTGCTCCTCAGTGAGGCTCAATTGGATCTGCACGCTTCCGGATCCCAGGTACCGCACGGTTGCCGGATCGACTGGGAACAGGTCACCTCCAGGAGCTGCTGACCGCCGCGATGCGGCAATGATTTCACCGAGCCGGTCGTGATTCGTACCGATCGCCTCCAAGACCACGCCGGCGTTGGTCCGCCTGCGGCCCCCGGCGTCCCGGTAGCGCTTGAATCGCTGCTGCACGGACGGCGAGACGTACAAGGTCAGCTGTGGGCGGGAACGCTTCCGCGGCGCAGATGCACGCCGTGCTGGGCGAGATACATCGGGAGTGGCCTCAACGGCGTCCTCATTCGACTCCTTGCGCTCCCGCTTCGCACCAGGCGGAGGAGGCGGAAGCGGCCGCCGCGACGACGGGACTGTCAGCTCGTCATCCTTATGCGTCACCGACACCGGTCACCTCCAGGAACTTTTTGATCAGTGGCTCGACAGCGGCATCGATGGCTGCCGTGTTCTTCACGTTCGTCATCGCCGCGAACGGCTCACCGGTGCTCATCTGCTCGGTGATGAAGCGACGGTTCGGCAGAGGGCAGTCAGTCCAGACCCGTTGCGCAGTCGCGGCACGTTCCAGCTTTGCGATGTTGTTCCGGATGTGCTCGGACGGGTTGTTGAACTCGTTGATGATGATCCCCGCGATGTCCAATTCCTTGTTGTCCAAGTCATCGCGGAAGTCGAGAACCCGCTGAAGGAGCCGGGCGACACCCTCCATCTCGTCGCGCCAGGGCTCGGTAACGCCGAAGAGATCATGGGAGGCCGCCCACGCAGCCTGAGACCTCTTGCCGAAGTCCGGCCGCGTGTCGAACAACGTCACGTCGTAGCCGTCGTCAGCACCGTCCAAGGCTCGTCGAACGCGGCCAGATGGGTTCCCGTGCCCGTCTTCCTCGACATCCTGCAGCGCCTCATGGCCCGGGATGATGTGGATTCGGGCTGCCCAGGGAAACCGCTCGTGATCCCACCGGATCGGGTGGATGAAGTCCGCCGCATCTCCAGCCTGAATGCGACGGTCAAAGAGTCCTGCTGCGTTCGGGAGTTCGGCATCCCGGCCCCACATATCGAAGCCGACTCGCCGCGAGAGGATCGCTTGGTGGTCCAGGTCGACCATCAGCACGTTGAGGTCATGCCACCGCGCCAGATACTCAGCAAAGAGACGTATCAGCAGGGTACGGCCTACTCCCCCTTTGTCATTCACAGCTGCGGCTCTACGCGCCATCAGGTGACTCCTCCTACTTCGAAACCCGCTGGGATCAGCGCACGACTGCCCGTCGCTTGCAACGTGGTCACCCTAGCGCGCTGATCAACGGAGGAACACTGCAGTAGCCAAGCACGTAAACCAGCCCGGGAAGAAGCATTCTCAGCAAGGTGACAAAGAACCCGATCGCCTACTTGCTCACTAACGCTTGATCAAGCGCGTGTCTTCACGTGTCAACACACACGAAGACACGCCAGTAATCCAAGGTGCGAAACCACGTGCACCGAGACTGACTACGAAACGTGGAAATCAACGTGTACCCACGTGTGCACTACCAAGTGAGGCCATAAGTGCACACGTGCTATGACCTGCGCTTATCAGCACGCTGAGTCAGACGTCCGAGGAGACGCACGACAATAGGTCTGCAGGAACACTTGAGGACCCAGGTGAGTGACGGCGTGAAAACGCGTGTGGATTCAGACGTTTCAGTCCAGCTGAGACAGCGCATGCAGCCGGGTGCGCGCGCCCAATGGCAGGCGATCCGTGAAAGGCGTTGACCAGCGCTTATTTATGTCACGTGACGAAATAGGATGGGAGCAATCCCTGGGCGATCCCAGTTTGAGCGCTACGGCGCGCAGTTAGGCGCGCGGAGAGGGTACGCCAGCCGCCCGCGCGATGCGTCGGAGGTGCTCGCGCCCGTAGCCGGTGAGATCCACGAGCTCGGACTGCTTCAGGATCTTCTGCCGTTGCGCTTCGGCGAGCACGTGGTGATAGCGCAGCAGGGCCTGCTGGGCGGCATCGGCGGCGGCATCAGCCGCTTCTCGCGCCGCTCGGACTTCGGCCCGGGCCTGCTCGACGGGATCCTCCATGCCGAGCATCATGCCACATTCGTGTGGCCACTCCTAGTTGACAGTCGCCAGCAGTAATGCCACATTAAAGTGGCCACATGAAAGTGGCATAGATCAGATGTTGTGCGCCCGGCCGGATGAGGACTCGCAAACCAGATCCGACCGGGCGTGGATCCCCTGAAACAGGAGATGACCTATGTCTAGCACGCCCGTCACGCACCTCCCGGACGAGGAAGACGTCGAAGCCCTCGCCGACGCGGTCGACGTCCTGAACCGGTGGTGATCGCGATGCTGCTGTCCTACGAGCCGCCGATCGGGCCGTGCGCGCAGTGCACGATGCCGACGAGCGGCGTGTTCTGCCTCTCGTGCGCGACCCGGTTCCGGGTGATGTCCAATGGCTGACTCGCAACCGGTCCCGCAGGAACTGATCGACTGGTTCGTCGACTCGCCCGTCGAAGAATCGCAGGAACTCGCCAACGCCCACGGAGATGCGAAAAGGGAGAGCCGATGAGCCTCGAAACCCGCCTCGCGGCCGCCCAGCGGCACGCTGACCGGTACCGCGAGCTCGACCGCCGCTGCGGCTCGACCTGGCAGATCGGCGACCACCTCCGTGCCGTCGCCCTGTTGCTCGGCGCGGCCGCGAACTATCGCGCCGCCGGGGCCGAAGCCGCGAACATCGGAGACGGACGAGCACGAGATCTCGCTTGGTCCGCCGCTCGCCTCAGCGAGCGGGCCGAAGACCACGAGCTGTGGGCCGAACTCGGCCGTATCGAGGCCTGCGGAGGCGCGCAGGCGTGAACCGAGTCCGACGAGCGGGGCGACTCCAGCGCTGGAGTCGCCCCGCTCGTCGTTGTATGCCCTGGTCGTGCCGTGGTCGGAGCTGGTCGACCGCGAGCTCACAAGCCATAATCGAACGCGTGAGCGATGACTGTGGTGAGGCTGGATGGAGCGGCACGCGCGACGTGCGCGAACCACCGGTGCCGGTAGTGGTGGACCTGCGGTACGCCCTGCCGCCGCAGCGGATCGGAGTCCAGCCCGGTACGCCGCTGATCGTGCGTGCCGGCGGGATCGACAACGGCCGCCAGGTCAACGCCGAACTCATCGCCTGGCACCTCACTGCCACCGGTGACCGGTGGGCGCACTTGCGCGGAGTCGAGCTCGTGTCCCGCAACGGGCGCGGGTACCTGACGACCGAGATGTGGGTGCCGGAGGCCGCTGTGCGGCCGCGCGAGCGGAGAGCTCAACCGTGAGCTGTCCGCCCGTGCCGGACCGGTCCGCTTCGCTGGCGGACAAGGTCCGGACAGGTCCGAGCGGGCGCGCGGCCAGGGGTTTTCGGGCTGGTCTAAATCCCAAGCGCGCCGTCTGGACGGTCGGGCACACTGCGCCTGATCAGTCCACATCGGAGCACCAGGGAGATCCTCATGCACACGGTGACCGTTCCCGGCGACTCGTTCGAGTCCTTGTCCGCAGGGTTCGTGCGGGATACCGCCGACTTCATGATTGCCCGCCTGCTGCGGCAGGACAGCCCGCGGCTGCTGCACCCCGGCGACGGGTTCGGCCGCGTGCTGGCCTGGACCTGGCGGGAACGAGGGGAGGGGCCGGCACGGCAGTTGGTCGCCGACCTGCTGGCTGCGTTGCGCACCCACCACCGCCAGGCGCACGAGATCGAACCCGCGGTCACGCTCGACGAGCTGACGGCCGACCTGCGGTTCGCGCTGCCCGGCGACATGCCGGAGCACGAGCGCGACGAGCTGCTGGCCGCGGTCCGCCGGCCGCACTAGCAAAGTCACCGTGACGAAATGGCGCGGCCAGTCGCACGGTTCTGGTCAGGCCCAGCCGCGGCGCTCGACGCGGGCATTCTCCCGGCGTCGGGCGCCGTGGTAGCGCTTGCAGGCGCCGTCGGGGGTGAGCCCGTAGATATCGCCGATCACGGCGAAGTCGTAGCCGAGCTCTTCCCGCAGGATCAGGATCCACTGATCATCGGTGTCGGCGGCGTCGTCGCAGCCCTGGCAGGGCTGGCCGCGCAGGTCCAGGTGGGGGTAGAGCACGCCGCTGGTGTAGGCCGAGATGCTGAGTCCGCACCCCGGGCAGGTTCGAATCCGCGACTCCACGAGGTTCAGGATGCGCGGCGGTGCACTTGGTCACCAGCGCTTCCTGCTGGTCAGGGAATCAAAGCGTCGGCCTCGCGCATGTGCTCGCACCACGCCGGTACAGGCGGGCCCGGCCAGAGGCCGGCCGCAGCGAAACCGCGCGCCGAGGGGTTGTCTGAGATCTCCGTGGTGGACCAGGCATAGCCTGCGTGCTCGGCAGTTGCGGCCTCGACCAGGCGCCGGCCCAGCCCCTGCCGGGTGTACCAGCGATCGATCCGCAGGTGCTCGATCACCGCGACCTCGCACGGTTCGCACACCCGTAGCAGGAGATCGCCGACTGGCAGGCCGTCGACGAGCACGTCGAGACGGTCGATGCCCGCCGGCACCCGGGCAGGTATGCGCACGATCTCCACGACCGCCGACCGCTGCTGCACACACTCCACGGCGACCATCATCGGTCCGGGCACCGACGACGGCTCGCCGACGCCCCCGGTTTCGCTTTGTGATCTCGAACCGGGGCATCGGGTTTCACATCCGGAACCGGTGCCCGAGTGCGGCGTTCGGCGAGGTCATATGGATAACGACTCCGAGCCGGGTGATCACCCCGCTACCCTGTGCTCGATGAATAACCGCCTCCGCGCCTCAGCCGGTATCGCAATGCTTCTCGCAGCGGCGGCGGGGGTCGCCGCGGTCGCAATTAATGAGCCTTCCCCCATCCCGGTGCTGGTGGGGACCTTCGTTGTTGGGCTGCTAGCGGCGGCGGCGAGCATCGCTGGGGTAGCCGCTTCATGGATCGACCTGCGATTGGGCTCGACTACCTCCTCTCCGATCGAGGATGAGGAGACGGCGTTCAAGCGCCGCATGGCGGAGCTGAGTCGCCACCTGGACCAGTCGCAGAAGCTCATCGAGGAGCTGACGGCCGAGGTCCGCGCGAAGAAGGCGAGCCTGGAGGAGTTGACAGCGGAGGCCGAGGAAAAACAGCGACTGGCTTCGATTCACGCCGATGCCGCCGCCGCCGTGGAAACCATGTTCGCGCGCAAAAACGAGGAACTGGTCCAGCGCCTACAGCGGCAGAGCCGGTCGCGCGCCCTCATCTCGCTCGTCCTCAGCGGCGTCATCCTGGCGCTCGTCGTCGGCGTCGCAGGCAACTACGTTTTCACCTGGATCTCGACCGGCCAGATGCCGCCGGTCATCCTCCCCTAGCCTCCCTCCACAGTGGATAGATAACAGGGATTATCTATATGGATCCGACGTCGAAGTGCTACTACTGATCGTCTGCTGCTGGCGAAGGTTCGTCCTGGTTCGTTGTCCCGCTCGGGGAGCGGTGGAGTGTGTCGCCGAAGGCGCGGACTGATTCCGCGGGTTTGACGAGGGCGATCACGAACAGCATCACTACTGGCACCGGAACGAGTCGGGCGAGTAGGGCGACGAAGCAGAGTGCCCCAACAGTCAGAGTTGTGAACAGCAACAAAGGTTGAACACCAATCTAGATAGGGGTGGTGCTCTCCTGGTGTTCAACTTCCGACACCGTAAGTGTAGCAAAACTGTTCGACGTGGCTGTGGGTAACCGGTGAAACCCACCGGAACCTCCGGTCTTGACGGTCGATCAGGCCCGCCGCTCCGTTCGCTGGTCAGTACCCGAGGAACCACCGTTGGGCGGCCTGGACGATCAACCCGCCGGTGCACAGGAGGGTCGCCGGGAACAGGAGCATCTGGATCAGCCACGGCCACCCCAGCGCCATCGATAGCGCGGTGAGCACGGCAAGGACGAGCGCGCCGAGCGCAGTGATGAACAGTGCGTTGTCACCGCCGTTGTGCCCGCAGGTGGCGGTGGGGGAGCCGAGGTGTTCCAGGCCGGCGTCGACGAGCTCGATCACGGCGTGGCGCAGCTGGTCGAGGTTGAGCCCGGTCGTCGAGGTCGAGGCGTAGTGGCGCACGCGCCCGCCACGAGGGCTGTGTTTGACCTCGCGGAAGACGAGCTCCCACCCGTCGAGGTCGCCGGCCAGCGACCGCACCAGTAGCTCGCGGCGGCGCCCGGGGCTCGCGCCGAGCTCGCCGGTCGGCCACTGCCAGCGGAGTTGCCGGGTGCCGTCGTCGTCGACCGCGCATCCGACGTATTCAGCCTGGTGCTCGCCGAGCCAGTCGCCCAGCGCGTCATGGGCTGCGCTGGCCCAGCGGTTGAGCCTGATCGAGTCCGCGGCATTGCTGGTCATCAGGTACCTCCGGGGCCTGGTGCTGCGGTGGTGATCACGGTCGCGCAGCGCTGCGGGGGTTGTGCACGGCGCAGCGCCGGTCGGGGTGTTCCAGCAGTGCGGTGTCGGCGGAAAGCAGTGTGCCGCCGAGGTGTTCGGCGGCCGCGAGATAGGCGGCGTCGTAGGCGCTCAGGGCGTGCCGCAGCTCCCACACTCGTTCGCCGATCTCGGACAGCGGCACCAGGTCGAGGTCGAGTTCGGCGAGGGTGCGCCGGGCGGTGAGCAGCGCCGGGGAGTCCTCGCGCAGCGAGATCTTGCGCAGCACCGAGAGCACCTCGATGGGCAGGTGCTGTGGGCCGGCCAGGACTTCGGCGCCCTCCAGGGCGCTCAGGGCGGGTTGCTGGCGGGGACCGGGCAGCAGGGCGTCGATCAGGACGCTGGCGTCGACGACGACGGTGGTCACCGGCTGACCTCGCGGTCGTCGGCCAGCTCCGCGGCCCGCTCGTCGCGGCCCTCGCGCAGCGCCCGGACCTCGGCGACGGCGTCGACCTCGACGGGGGCGTGGCCGGCGGTGCCGACCGCGCGCAGCAGGCGCCGGTTGCGCGCGGTGCGCGCGCGCCGGTGCAGCGTGTCGGCGGCCAGTCGGTTCAGCGAGGTCCCCAGTCGGGCCGCTTCGTCCTTGAGCGCGTCGACGTCGGCGGGATCGAGGTCCCGCACGGTAATCCTGCCTTCATCCATGCCCTCATCTTACGCCGCACACGGTGCGCCACTCAACGGCGCCACAGCAGACGTCATTAACTGCCGCCATTAACTACCTCCAGATCCCGAGCCGCACATAAGTAGCCTTATGCGCGGTTTCGATCGTGTGCAATCGCATATCAAATCGTTTCGAGTTGACACGAAACATCGATACGAAACGCTGAAACGAATTGACTCGAAACGACGAAACGTCGTAGGATGATCGGCATGACCGATGAACGAAGCGACGGCCCGGCCGCCGCGCCCGCCGCCGATGCCGGCGACGCTCGGGCCAGGTGCCACTGGCCGGACGGGTGCACGAACGAGGTGCCGCGCCGTCAGGGCACCGGCCGGCCCGCCCGCTACTGCGGGCAGCGGGTCGACGGCGTCGAGCACAACCGGATCAACGCCAACAACCGCAGGCGGGCGGTCGCAGGGCGCCAGGCCGCCACCGCCGCCCCGGCCGCCGCCGAGGACGACGAGGGGGAGCTGACGCTCGACCTCGCGCGATTGAGCGCCAGCGAGCAGGCGCAGAAGATCGCCGAGCTGGTCACCGGGCTGCAGAGGGCCCTGGGCGACTACGCCGAGTCGTTGACGGTGGCCTCCGACGTCGACGCCGCCGGTCGCGAGGTCGCGGCCGCCCGCCGCCGGGCCGAGCGGGAGATCGCTGCCGCCAACGACCGCGCCGACGAGGCCGAAGCCGAACGCGACCAGGCCCGCGCTGAGCTTGAGGACGAACGGGCCGCCCGTGAGGACGCCGATGCCGAGGCTGACGAGGCCCGCGAAGCTCAGGCGGCCGCCGAAGCAACCGCCGAAGCAGCGCGCCAGGCGGCCGAGGACGCCCGCAGCGCCGCCGAGGCCGCCCAGGACGAAACCGAGCGCGTACGAGCCGACGCCGAGGCACGGGTCGCCGAGGTGCAGCAGGCCGCCGAGGAAGACGGCCGCCAGGTCCGCGCCGACCGCGACCGCATCCTCAGCGAGCGAGCCGAACAGCACGCCGCCGACCTGGCACAGGTCCGCACTGAGGCGGACCAGCAGGTTCAGGAAGCACGCCAGCAGGCCGCGCGCGCGGAACAGGCCGCGGCGGATTCGAAGGCGCTGGCCGAGGACCTGCGCGAGCAGCGTTCCGAGCTGCGTGCCGAAGTGGAGCGGCTCCGTGCCGAGCTTGCCGAGGTTCGCCAGCAACACCGTGACGACCTCGACCGCGCCCGTTCCGAGGCGGACCGGATCCGTGCCGATGCGGAAGCCCGGATCGACGCGATCCGGCAGGCCGCGGCAGCCGGCCAGGAGCAAACCGAGTAGATCGACCGCTCGACCAACCCGGAAATGAAACCGGCGGACGGCCCTCCGACCAAGAAAGTCCGCCCGCCGGCACCCCTGAAACGAGGTAGGAACCATGCTATCGACCGGCAATGCAGCACGTCGCGACGGTGACGATGCGGCACGATGGTGGTTGTCGACGGCGTCGCTGCTGTTCGTCGCCCTGGCCGCGCTGATGGGCTGGGGCGCCAGTTTCGTCGGCCTGCACGCCTACGGCCAAGACCAGATGAGCGGCTTCAGCTACTGGTCCGCGTGGCTGATCCCGGCCACGTTCGACGGCGCCGCGTTCGGCGCCACCCTCATCACCTACCGCGCGTCGCTCTACGGACGCAGCGCCATGCGCGGCCGCCTGCTGATGTGGACGTTCACCGCGATCTCATCGTGGATCAACTGGATTCACCAGCTCACTCCCGAAGCCCGCTTGGTCGCCGCTGGACTGCCGATCGCGGCGGTCGCGGTGTTCGACGTCGTGCTCGCCGAGATGCGCGCTGACTTCGAGCAGCGGAACGGCGCACGCCGGTTCCGGTTCCGCCCGGGCCTGCTCTTGTTGCGGTGCATGGCGGACCGGTCCGGAACGGTCGAGGCGTTCCGGACACAGCTGCTGTCCGTTCCGGTACCGGAACTGGTCGGCACGACCGTTGCCGGAACCGCCCTCACTGGCACGCACGACGACCGCCACGACGGCACCGGCGCGAGCGGGCCCCACACACACGCAGCCGCGCAGCTCACCGCGGGATACGACTCCGCTGATGAGGGCAACGACGACGTGGTGCCGGAGCGTTCCGGCGACGTCAGCGCAGCCCCGGTGCCGGAACGGCAGACCGGAAACCAGCCCGGTTCACCCACCCGTCGCCGTCGCCCGCGCCCGGTCGTCCGGGTGCAGCGGGTAACGCGCACCGCGGCCGGCCTTCGGCCGCGTGGACGGTCCGCCGGAATCGGCGGAACGAACCCCGGAACGGCATCGGAAGCGAAGGTCGATGCGGAACGGCATGTCGTCCGACCGGAAACCAATCGGCACGATGTGCCGGTCACGGATGATGTGAACGAGCGGGCCCGGCGGCTGGTCCGGCAGGACCCGAACCGGTGGACGAGCTCCGCGCTCGGCGAGGAGTTCGGCTACAGCGAGCGGTGGGGGCGGTTGCGCCGCGCCGAGGTCCGCGAGGAAGTCGAGCGCGCCGAACAGCGGCAGCTGAGGCTGACCGCCAGCTGACACCACAGCGCACGACGAAGGGGCAGGACACGCCTAGGTGTCCTGCCCCTTTGTGCTGTCTGTGACCTGCGGTTAGGAGGCGTCCGAGGACGTCGTCGAAGGCGGGTTTTGCTTGGTGGAGGTGGTGCGCTTCCGGGCGGGTTTACCCAGGCCGAGCTCGGCCAGTTCAGCCGGAGTCCAGCCGCCGGCCACAGCCGCCTTCCGTGCATCGTTGACCTGCTGATGCGCCGCTGACCGCAGCGTGGTCAGGGCATCCAAAGCCGTCTTTGCCGGGCCCGAGAGCTGCTCAGGGAGGGCGTTCAGCGCCCGTTTCGCGTTGCTCTTGAGCTCGGCGATCTGTTCGTCTGAGTCGATCGCCGACTTGAGGTTTCGAATGTGCTGCAGGCGTTCGTCAGCCCGCCGGGCCTCGATGTCCCGGGCCGCCTTGATCGGGTCCACGCTCATGCCGGCCAGCGTAGCGCGAGCAGCGCGCGAACGCCGCCAACGCGCAGTTATGCGCACCTGTCCGTAGCTGAAGCTCGGCACCGGCTTTTCGCCGAGCAAGATAGTAGATCAGGTAACCTGATCTATGATACTGACTTGCCTGGGGGCAGTCAGATGGACACACTGGGGTGTGTCAGTCGCTGCGCTCTGGGAGGTTTCGTGACCGCCGCCGACGACCAGTCGACGCCTGCAGCTCGCCGTCGTGTCCGCCACGACGGCGGACGCAAGAAGCCCATCAAAGTGCTCGTCAATGACGACGAGTACGAGCAGCTGTCAGCGCGTGCTGCAGCGTGCGGACTCACCGTCCCGAGCTATCTCGTGCTGTCTGGAATGCAGAGCCTCGCCGCTGGCGCAGACGGTCCCTCGATGTCACCGGCGCAAGCGCGTGCGCTGGTCGCTGAGCTGTACGCGGTGAAGCGCATCTTGCGCGGTTCGTCAACGAACCTGAACCAACTGACCAAGAGCGCGAACGCCACCGGCGAGATCCCGTCGGAAGCGTGGCGCCACGCCGAGCGCATCGCGCGCATGGAGCAGCGCTTGGACGACGTCCTCGCCTCGATCGCCCCGGAACTGAAGCCGCGCACATGATTACGAAGGTCTCGCCGAAACGCGGGTCGCGGACACGTGGCCTGCTGGAATACCTGTGGGGCCCGGGGCGGCACAACGAGCACACCAACCCGCACATGGTGGCGGCCTGGGATGAGAGCTTCCTGCAGCAGGAGCTCGACTCGTTCGAGCGTGGCCTGCTGGCCCGTGAGATGGAGGCGCCGCTGCGGCTGTTCGGCCGCGAATCCGGCGGGCACGTCTACCACGTCTCGGTGTCCATCGACGCGCCGGACGGCGAGCTGACCGACGAGCAGTGGGCCGAGGTCGCCCGTGCCGGCGCCGAGAAGTTGGGCTTCACCGATGCGGACGGTCAGGCGGCCGTGCCGTGGATCGCGATGCGGCACGGCAAGTCCACCAACGGCAACGACCACATTCACTTTGTGGCGTCACTGTGCCGCGAGAACGGCACCGTTCCGGACATCCGTGGCGACTACGGCAAGTGGCGCGAGGTGCGCGAGCACTTCGCCGCGAAATGGGGACTGCGGACCGGCCGCAGCCGCGGCGCGGGGATGCCCGGCGTCACCCGGGCGGAACTGGAATCCGCGCAGCGGCAGGGCCGGAACGAGCCCGCGCGGACGGAGCTGGCGCGCGAGGTCCGCGGCGCCGCCGCCGGTGCACGCACCGAGGCGGAGTTCCTGCAGCGGCTGCGCCGGTCCGGGGTGTTGGTCAGTGCCCGGTGGGAGGACGGCAAGGAGCTGCCGGTGGGCTACAGCGTCGCGCTGAAACCGCCCACCGGTGAAAAGCCGGTGTGGTTCGGCGGTGCGAAGTTGGCCGAGGACCTCTCGCTCGGCGCGCTTCGCACAGCATGGCCCGAACCCGGTTCCGAGCAGGTCGCCGACGACCGCCGGGAATGGCACCCGACAGGCTGGCGGGACATGCCAACCGGGCGTCAGCTGGCGAACCGCCGCTTGCGCGCCGAGGCATGGGAAGAAACCGGGCAGCGCATCGCCGAGATGCGCACGCGGCTGGAGCAGATCCAGCCCACCGATGCCGCGACCTGGAGCAGCGCGTCCCGCGAAGCCGCGGGCGTGCTCGCGGCCTTGGCGCACCGGGTCGAGCCCGGACATCGCCACCAGCTGTCGCGCGCGGCTGATGCGCTCGCGTCGGCCGCGCAGACCGCAGACGAGGAGCCGGTGCCGCCCCGCGTCGACGTGCTCGCGCCGATGGCCGGCGTCGCGCGCGCGGTGGCCGATGCCGCCCTGGTTTCGCACAGCGCGCCGATCGCAATCGCGACGGTGACGATGCAGCTGGGCCGCCTGGTCCAGGCCCTGGAACGGGCGCACGAACTCGCCGGTCGACGTGAGCAAGCCGAGCGCACCGCCCGCGCCGCAGAGCAGATGCTGGAGCACATCCGCCGCACACCGTCGCCGCAGCAGCTGCAGGCCCAACGGGAGCAGCAGGAGCGCGAACGACAGGAACGGGAAGTGCGCGAACGACAGGAACGCGAACGTCGCGGCGAACAGCCCCGCGGCGTCGACCAGGACCGAGGAAGGGATGGCGGACATGGTCGGTGACGAGACAACCGAAGCAGTCGGCACCACGGCGCGGAAAGTCGCGGTGGTCGCCTCGATGGCGCTGTCGGCGGCCGAGATCGCGATGCAGATCCAGGCCCGCCGGGCCGAGGAAGCCGCGGCTGAATCCGAAGCCCGAGCCCGGGAGATGCAGCAGCGGTTGCGCGCCGAGCGCGAGATGGCTGCCGTGAGCTGGCGGCGTCTGCGCACGTTGGAAGGAGACCCTCGCGAGCTCGGCCAGGCGCTGGCCTCAGCAGCGGTGTGGGCACCGTTCGACACCCGTGCGGCCCGCGCGGTGACCGGCGTGCAGCAGCAGTTGAAAAAGGTCGGTGTGCACTGGCAGCCCAACCAGGAGCACCAGCGCACCAGCGACGACTACGCCGCGATGATGTTGCTGCTTCAACGCGAGGAAGAGACCCGCCAGCAGCAGAACGGCAAGGCTGCGAACACCCAGGAGGCCGGCGGTGACCTCGCCGACTTCTACGCCACCGGCGACCCGGTCACTGATCTCCAGGTGCAGCGCGTGGCCGCCGCGCTGGACGAGGACGAGGCCGAGCAGGTCCTGCACTCCGAGGGATGGGGTGCGCTGCAGCAGAGCATGGACCGGGCCGCCGACAGCGGATACAGCCCGGAGCTGCTGCTGGAACACGTGCGCCAGCAGCGCCCGCTGGACTCCACCGACGTCGCCGGGCAGGCGAAGGACATCGGCGCGGTGTTGCACTGGCGGATGGAACGCCACCTCAACACCCACCCGGCACCCGATGCGACGCTGACGCCCGAGGCCTTCGAAGCGCGCATCGCCGCAGCGAGTCCGCAGACGGCGGCCGAGACACAACCGGCCGGGACACAACCGGTCGGCACACAGCCGGTCGAGCAGTCCCACGAGCCGCCGCTGGTGCGCGATGCGGCACGGCTGGTCGCGCACAGCCAGTTCGGTTCGACCTCGATGCTGCAGCGCAAGCTCCGTGTCAGCTTCTCCGAGGCGGACCAGCTGATGGAAGCGCTGCACGCCCGCGGCATCGTCGGGCCCCGGGACGGAACTCGGGCGCGCGAGGTGCTGGTGACCCCGGCGACCGTGGATCGTCACCTCGACGGCGCCCCGCCGGCACCAGCCGACACCAGCCAGGTCTCGGTGACGCACACGCGGATCACCATCGAACGGCCGGACCCCGCCGACGGGAGTCCGGAGCAGGACGTCGTCGAGGTCGATCCCGGCGACGGCGGCAGCACGATCTACGTCGACCCGACCACCGCGGCCGACGTCGACGAGGCCGCCAAGAACACCGAGGGCGATCGGTGGGCAGGCGGATCCGAAGCCGCCCGGCTGGCCGGCGAAGCCGCCCCCGACGACCTGGACCTCACCCGCCAGCAGCTACCCGAATCGGCGACCGGCAGCGACGGCGCACGACACCCGCGGCACCGGCCGTGGATGAACCGCCTGCACGACCACGAGCGCGGCGACTGACCCCCGCACAGCGCTGCGCCCCTCGGGAACATCTCCCGAGGGGCGCAGTCACGTTCGGTGCTACTGAGGTCGGTCAGGCTTCGGTGTCTGGGCCCCAGGTGCCGGCGGGAGCGCGCTCGACCACCAGCTCCGGGTGTTCACCGACGTGGCCGGCCTCGGTGCCGCACCTGCTCATGGGCGAACGGTCACGGTCGACCAGCTCGGCCCAGTGCGGGCCAAAGTGATCGCGCCACCACACGCTCATCCCCGTGGTCGGGTCGAGGCGCAGGGCTTCCCATGAGCGCCACAGCGCGTCGAGACGACTGATGACCTCGGGATGCTGCCACCACTGCGGACACCAGCAGTGGTCACCAGTGAGCCGCCGCCGGATGATCGGCGCGAACCAGCCGATGACCCACTCCTCGACGTTCGGGTACTTCGGTTCGGGCTGGTCGCCGGAGTCGGCTTCCTCGCCGCCGCCGCCGTCGTCGTCGGTTTCGATGAGCGCTTCGTCCCACTCGTCGGTCATCAGGCTGCTCCCTCAGCGTCATCGTCGGCGCGGCCAGGTTCGTACCGGGCCAAGCTGTAGCGGATGCTTCCCGCGTGCGGCCCGTTCATCCACGCCCGCGTCGCGAGCAGGATCGGCCGCGACCCGGACGGGAACGCGATCATTCTGCCGCGCTCAAGTGATTGCAGGTCGCTGACTTCGAGGATGCGGCGTTCCCGGACCGAGCTGGACTTCGTGCCGCCGCCAGTGCGGTCGACCGAGACCGACCACACGATGTCGTCGTAGGGTCCGATCAGCTTGGAGAGCTTCTCGAGGAATTCGGCGTCGGCGGAACCGCCGCCGTAGATGCGGACGTTGGAGGCGTCCCAGATCTTTTGCATCCCGGAGCGGCCCCAGGCTTCCACACCCTGTTCCCAGCTCTGCAGGATGATCTTCAACGGGGCGCCGCGCGACCCAAGATGAGAAACGAGGTCGGGCAGCTCGCGGATGCGTACGACGTTCGCGGCCTCATCGAGAATCGGCAGCAGTGGCGGGTCGATGCGGCCGCCGGGTGAGCGAGCACCGATCTCGTTGACGGCTTCGAGGATGTCGGCGCTCATGGCCGCGGTGAGCGGCCCAGCGGATCCGACGCCTTCCCGGGAGAGCAGGTAGGCGGTGTCGCGCGAGCGCACGAAGGCGTAGGGGTCGAACTCCGGGCGTTCCTCGCCGTCTGCTGGTGGGGTGACCCAGCGCAGCACGTCCGGTTCTTCCAGGCACTTCAACAGCTTCAGCGCGGAGGCGAAAACACCTTGGCGCTGCTTTTCCGGGGCGTCGATCAAGCTCTGGAGTTTGACGGCGATGAGCTTGTCACCGGCGGTTTCCAGGTGTTCGACGGCGCGCTCGGCACGGCGGTGGTCGGCGCACCAGGTGTAGACCTCGGTCAAGGTGAGGCCGGCACGGGCAGCAGCGAGCATCGTGTACGAGCAGAGGTTTTCACCCTCGCCGTCGAAGTAGGCGTCTGTTTTGGCATCGGCCGACCTGCTGTTGGCGGCGAAGTGACTGGTGAGCTCGGCGGCCCTGCGCGGTCCAGTGACCCGCCGCAGCGGGTTGACCCAGAACGACGGCTCCGCATCGGCGACGCCTTGCGGGTCGAAGACCCAGCAAGTGCCGTGCTGCTCGCGCACTCCACGGGTGGCGTCGTGGATGTCACGCTTGTTCGAGGTGGCCAGAACCGGCCCGGGCGCCTCGACGATCTGGGGAACGACCTGCGAGGTCGACTTACCGGTTCGGGGACCAGCGATGACGGTGGAAACGTCTTCCCAGCTGGAGCGGATCTCGGTGTTGCTGGGCAGCGCGTCGCCGACCAACATGCCGTGGTCGGCCGGGTCGTCGCTGATCGTGGAGGAGGGACGCAGTCGGCGAGCGGAGTCAGCGACGCCGGCCGGGGAGTAGGCGGCGAAGTCATCGGACGTGGCCAGGTGCCGGGTGGCGGTGTCGACGCGCTTGCGGCCCTTCCGGCGACGCGCGATCCCCAGCCCGATCAGGACTGCGGGGGCGGCCAGCACCAGCACGATTCCGGCCAGGGCGATCCAGCCGTAGGTGCCGGGCCAGGTGGCGGTGCCCCGCGCCAGGTCGACGACGACGGTGATCGGGGTGCCGCCGGTCCAGCCGGTGCCGGCCAGCAGGCCGCCGAGCCCGGCGGCCAGCCACAGCAGGCCTGAGATCGCCACGTAGGTGCCGAGCAGCGCCAGGGGCACCATCGGGTGCCCCGGGGTCGCGGGTCGCCGCGCGTTCATTCCTGCCACCTCCGGTTGGTGTTGTGCACCCCGGCGAGCTTCTCGGCCTCGGTGAGCATGACCTGCGTCGGAATCCCTGGCCTCGATCCCACCTTGATCAGGCATTTCCCCTGGCCTGGCGGGGGTTCCTGGGTGCCTTCGGCGTGGTTCCACGCCCCGGGAGCGGACCACTCGGTCAGGCGCCGGCGTTCGGCGCTGGAGTGGTCGACGATCTGCCCGAGGTCGTCGACCTCGCGGCGCGGAAGCCCGAACTCGACGACAGCACCGGCGCGCTCGATGAACCCGCGCGCGGCCGCGCGGTCCTCGGGACGATCTGCGGTTTCGGCATCAAGCGAGGAGTGGGTGATGTAGGCGCACGCGGTCGCCCACTCGCGGTTGATGCGAGTCATCTCGTCCAGGCGCTGCACGAGCCCGTGTCGCAGCACCCTCCACAACTCGTCCATGACCACGAAGAACCGCTTCTGCGGGGCCAGGCCGGCATCGGCGAGCTTGTTGCTCGCTTCGATGGCACCGAACCCGTGGTTCCAGGAGGCGAGCAGCACCGCGGCCGTGAGGCGCTTGTCGTGCAGCGGAAGCGCGCTGACGTCGATGCACACCGCGGTCGCGTCGGCGTCGATGTGCACCGTGGACGGGCGAGCGAAGACGTCGCCGAACGCGCCGTCGATGGTGGCCAGCAGCGACAGGTGCAGCGGATCGACCGCCGCCCGGTAGGCCTCATCGGAACCCCGCGAGAGGGTGTAGCGGCGCAGCTCGTCGGGGCCTTCGTCGATCAGGGCAATCAGATCGCTCAGCAGCGGCGCGGAGTGGCCCTCGAAGCGGCGATCGAGGATGCGGATCGCGGCCGAGAGGATCGTCTCCTCGTGGTCGCTGACGCGGTTGCCCCGCACCAGCTCGACCAGTGAGGCGACCATGTGCAGCCGGCGGCCGTGCACTTCGGCACGGACCTGGTCGGCGGCCCGCTCGTCGAGCTGCGGGATGATCGCGCCGAGCGCGCCGACATCCAACGGGTTGAGCGAGCCGAGCCCGCGGCCGAGCTGCAGCACCTGGCCGCCGAGCGCCCGGACGACGTCGACGTAGTCCGGGCGCAGGTCCCCCAGAATCAGGGGCGTGACGCCCTGGGCTGCGGCGCCGATGACCTGACGGCGCACGAACGTCGACTTGCCCAAACCGGGCTTGCCCAGGATGTACTCGATCGGCGTGGAGATCAGCTGCGCACGCGAGAACCAGGAGATCGGGTCGAAACACACCGTGGCGCCGTTGTCGATGTGGCGGCCGATCGGGGTGCCGATGGTCGGCGCGCCGGAGGCGACACCGAAGGGCCACAAGCCGCACGCCTGGACCGACGTTGCGCGCCACATCGGCGGAGCTTCCACATAGGACGCGCGACCGGCGAGAGGACCGCGGAAACCCGTGCGGGTCGGCTGGATCGTGGTGGGCATCGGTTACTCCCCCTCGGTCAGGCCGCCGAGGGTGGCCACGGCGTCGGGCTGCAGGCCCAGGCCGAGACCCACGGCGAACGTGGCGGTCTGGGCGCCGTAAGCCCGCCGCAGCGCAAGCCGGGACGCGGCGGCGTTGTTGTGCAGGGTCGCCTCAGCAACCCTGACCTGGTCGGGATCGAGGACCGTCGCGGTCGCGATCAGGGCGAAGGACACGAGGCCGGCGCCGGAGGCTTCCTCATCGGTCTGCTGCTGGGCGGCGCGGACGTCCGCGTCGTCGCGGGCGTGCATGTTCTTGCGCTGCGTGGCGTTGCTGCGGGCGTTGCGCAGGTCGCGCTCGACGATGCGGGCGCTGGTGCCCGGGTCGTGCGGGCGGTAGTGCAGCACGACTCGCTTGCGCGTGAAGTCCGGATGCGGAGCCAGCAGATCGCTCAACACGCTGGAGAGCACCGCGCCGCGCGGGGCTTCCTCCATCGTCTCCACGAAGCTCACGGCGCCGCCGTGCAGGTAGCGGTCGCGCTTTTCCACGGCGACGCCGGCCGGTCCGGCGCTGGTCCAGGTGATGTCGTGCTCGCCGCGTGCGCGGTCGAGGTCATCGGCCTGCTCGGGGTTGTAGGCCACGAACGCCAGATCGGTGAGCTGGCGGACGGTCATCGGCCGCGCCGACCCGGCACCGGTGAAGGCCAGGTCCTGGCCGAGCGCGGGCAGGCGCGCGCCGATCTCGGCAGCCATGTCGGCCAGTGGCCGCGGCTTGGCGCCCGGCGTGACCGCCGCACGCCAGGTGATGGCCACCCAGGTGTGCACGGCCGCGGCCGCCGACGGGTAGGACGTGGCGGTCTCGGTGAGCACGTCGCGCGCCAGCTGCGGGCTGTCGGGGCTGGTGAGCCGGTCGACCTCGGCGGCCAGGCGCTGACCGGAGTCACCGGCGGTTTCGACGGTGACCTGGACGCCCTCCAGTGCGGGCACCTGGCCCAGGCGCGCCAGCCAGTCGCCCCACCCGGCGACCCACTGGTCGATCGTGTCCTGGTCGACCAGCCCGGAGCCTTCCGGGTCCACGCGGAGCACGGCGGAGAACTGGCCGGTGCCGACGTGTTCGAGCAGCCCGAACTCGCGGCCGTAGGAGTCCTGGGCGGTGTGCAGGTTCGTGCTGGCCAGCAGGCCGGGCAGCCGGTGGGTCGCACCCGGGATGACGCCGAGCGGCCCGGCCAGGTGCAGGTGCTGGCGGTGCCGGCGGCCGCGGTTGAACGCCACCCGGGCCAGCAGCAGCGAGTAGAGGGTGCGGCCGCGGACCCGCACCGCGAGCGGGGCCAGCACCAGCGCACCGAGGCCGAGCATGGCCCAGCCCAGCGGCAACGCGATCATCATGACCACGAAGCTGGTCAGCAGCCACACGAACGCCCCGATGGTGGGTGCGAACGAGAGCCCGAGGAGCCCGAAACTGCGGGGCTTGCGCCAGTTTCCATAGCGGGGTTCGGAGGCCACCGCGGCGGCGCGTGTGTCGTTGTGGGTGGTGGTCATCGGGATTACCTCCTCGACCCGCCGGGCGGGTTCTGCGACCCGCCGGAGGGCGGGTTCTGCTGGTCATTGGGATTGGCGCCGCGTTCGGCCGCGCCCTGCACGGTCTGCTTGACCGCACCGGCGGTCTTCGCACCGCCCGCCGCGGCCGCGCCGACCGGGCCAGCGGCGGCCGCGCCGGCACCGGCTCCTGCACCGGCTGCTCCGCCACCGGCGGCACCGAGGCCGGCGCTTCCGGCCGGACCGACCGGACCGCGGGGGCCGGAGCCGCTGGCGCCGCCTGGGGAGGCCAGGCCCGGCTGGTAGCTGCCGCCCCGCGAGGGCGCCGAAGCGCCGTTGGTGCGCCCGGATCCGGAGGTGAGCATCCGAGCGCCGCTGGCGGCGGCCTGCCCGGCGGCCATGCCCGCACCGCTGTTACCGCCGGAGCTGGTCAGGCTCTCCACCTGCGGGGTGATCACCCGCATCAGCGCGGGCAGAGCGCACGACGCCAGCACGAGCATGAACAGCCCTGCGATCTGGGCGTTGGCGTCAGCGGCGCCGATCGTCCAGAACGTGGCCGCGTACACCACCGCGGCCACGGGCTTGAACAGGACAAACGCGATCATCCACGACAGCAGCTTGTCGAGGGTCTTCTTCGCGGCTCCGCCGCCGATGCCGGCGGCCGCTGCCAGCGGCAGCACCCCGGCGCACAGCACCAGCATCCCGGCGCGCACGAACATCAGCGCCGCCTGGATGAACGCGGCGAAGATCGCGATAATCGCCAGGATGATCACCAGCGTGGGCGTCATTCCGGGCGTGCCGGGGGCGGAAAACGCCAGGTAGGAACCGACGGCTGCGGCGAGGTCCTTGCCCGCGGCCCGCTGGATGATCCAGGTCGAAAACTCGTCCCCGGCTTGCACCAGCAGTCCGACACCGGCGGTGCCGGCGGTCGAGAGCAACACCCACCGGCCCAAGCCGAGCCCGGTGTCGCGCAGCTGCTCTCCGCCGTTGGTCGACAGCGCGAGTTTCCCGGCGCCGACGAGAAGACCGATCCCGGCCGCGACCATCATGTACCAGGCCAGATGCTGCTGGACCTGCGAAACGGGCCCGGCGGTGGCCGAAATCCCCGGGGTGGGGATGTGCACCCACCAGGTCCACAGGAACCCGAGCATCTTGCCCATCGCGTCCAGGAGCGCATCGGCCATGCCCTGAACCCACTGGTTGAACGCCGAGCCCGCGACGCTCGCGGCGCCTTGCCCGATGAGATTGGCGCCCGCGACCGCGGGGTTGGTTGCGCAGACGACCGCCATTTCCGGGGTGTCGCACATGCCCATGTCAGTTCACCCCCGAAAACGCCGTGTAGTAGGTGAGATCGGCCAGAGGTGCGGAGGCCGGGGAGACGCCGCCGTTGGGCTGGAGCTCCAACTTCCAGTCACCGCCCGCCCAGCGCACGGTGACCGTCGTGCCGACCAGCCCGCCGTTGGGCGCCTTGCTGGCCAGCTGGATCACCGCGACGTCGGGGCTGTAGGTGACAAACCGGAACCCGGCGAGCTGTGTGATGGCATCGCCCAGGTCGTCGCCGGCCGCCGCACGGGCCCGCATGTACAGGTCACGGCCGGGACCGGGCAGGACCTGCTGCTCGGTGACCTGCCGCCACCCGTCACCCGGAGAGACCAGGTAACGGGTGCTGATCTGCGTAGCCGCCACCAGCGCACCCACCGGGGAGCGCTGGAAGCCGGAGGCGACCGCGCCGTTGTGCACGTACGGGCCCGCTTCGGCCGAGACGGGTACAGCGATGCGCTGCACCAGCTCCCACTGCACCGGCGGTGCGGCGGTGGGCAGGGCCTGATTGCCCTGCGGAGGCCGGTCGGCCGGCGGTGCCGGAGCACTCGGCCGGGACGGGGGCGCCGGCCGCTGCTGCTCCGAGTTCGACGGACCGATGACCGCGACCGTGACGGCCACGGCCGCGATCACCGCCAGGAACACCACGGCGGCAATGCCGCCGATGTGGCGCCATCCCAGGCGCGGGCGCTGGTCAGAAGACGGCGAGGTACTCATCCGAACGTCGCCACCCCCGCCAGGATGCCGGTGATGTTGGTGGCGATGATCGCCCCGGCCAGGGGCTTCCACAGGCCTGCCACGGCCTGCCCGCCGCCGTGCGGGGAGTTGTGGTCCAGCGCCATTTTCCCGGCGATGACTGCGGTACCGGCGAAGCAGAGGGCGAATACGCACCAGAGAACCCAGCGCAGGATCGTCATCACTCCGCCCGATCCGGGAGGAGCGATAGGACTTCCCGGGTTCGGGATTTGTGTGAGCACTTCGATCGAGGTGTGCACCAGCATGGTCAGCTGTCCTTTCCGTTGGCCGGTCGTGCGTGGCCGGTGAGTTCGTCAAGATCGTCGGCGATCGATTGCACGGCCCGCGGGAGATTCGGCGGCGTGGGGCGCTGGTTGCGCCACTCGTGCAGCCACGGCACCCGCCAGCAGCGCGGATAGGCGCTGGCTACGACCCGGGCGAACTGGCGGACCTCTTTGTCGGGCCGCCGCTCGGCGTCGTCGACCAACACCAGGCCGAGCACCTGCACGCCGTTCGGCACCAGCCCGCACACGACCTGGCGGGCGAAGTCCTGGGCATGGGTCAGGCCTTCGCGGTGGGTGCGGGCGACCGCCACCGCGTAGGGGGATTGGGCCATCGCGTAGGGCGCTTGGGCCGGCTGGCCGGACGGCAGAAGCCGCCGGGCGTCACCGGCCGCCGGCCAGGCCGCGGTCAGCGTCGACACGCCCGCACCGCCATGCAGCCCGACCAGCCAATACATCGGATTGGGGTTCCCGGCATCCGGCCACTGCGGGACAGGGCCGGACCAGCTACGCACCTGGCGCCAGGCCGGAGGCGGCTGCACTCCGGCCAAACCCGCCCGGGTAGCGGCGACGTCCGCGGGGGACTTGTCCGCCGCCCACCGAAACGGTGCGAGCACCGCCGGGGCTACTGGGAACTCATTCGTCGTCACACGCCCATACTAGCCCATAGACGCCTGCAAACAACTTCAGAGTCGCGAAACGTCCTTAAAAGTTGTTAAACGCCGCCAAGTGACTCTATGGTGTGCCTGACGACCTCATCCCGACCAGCAGGGGTGAGAATGACCAACGTCCGTGAGGTCGAGCAGGAATGAGCCAGCAAGATGAGCGAGCCGCCCCCCGAGGAGGCGCCAGACCAGATGACCGCGCAGCGCTGGCGCGCTGCCGTTGCGGCCATGCCCCCGTTGCTGAAAACCAAGGAAGCTGCGCTGGTGCTGCGCATGACCGAGAAAACGGTGCAGCGGCTGGCCTCCGAGGGACACATCAACGGCGCGTCCCGGCTGGGCAAGGAGTGGCGGTTCTCCAAGCACGACTTGCTCAACCAGCTAGGGATCCGGGATCCCGCCGAGGAGGAGTACAGCGGGCAGGACGACGCCGGCGAGCAGTAGCCGCCGCGCTGCTGGCGGCGTGCGCGACCGCCGGGTGCGCCGGGAACACCCCCACTACCCCGGCTCCCCCGGCGGCCGCGCCGTCGACGAGCACCACCCCGCAGCAGGTCATCGAGGTCTGCACCCAGACCGCCCAGGTGTGGCTGTCACCGGACACCCGCACCGACACCGACCCGGCAGCCGCCCGGATGCGCGCCGCCGACCGCTGGGGCACCACCGCCCTGCGCGGCGGTCTCGCCGCCTCCTCACCGGTCAGGCCGACATCACAATGGACTGAATGGGCGGCCCACCACGCCCGCGTCGAGGCCCGCCCGGTGCCCTACATCGGCGAACCCGCGCCGCCGCCTGAACCGGGGCGCGCCTACGCCGCCATCCAGATCGCCCGCACCGCCACCGGCGACGGCGGATGGCGCCAGGAACTGCCCCAGGTCACCGTCTACTGCACCGCCCGCAGCGAGGGCGAGCGCTGGCTGGTCGACGAACTCCAGCTCACCGAAGCGGGCCAGTCATGAGCCCGCGCAGCGCCGGACTCGGCTGCGGTGCCGTCGGGTTCTTCGCCCTGTTCATGGCCGGTGTCCTGGCCGTCATGGCCGTCGGCGCCGCCCACCAGCAAAAGGCCGCGGCCGCCGGTGGAATCGGCACCGTGGGCGCCGGGGATCAGCTCAAACCGGGCGCGGTCCCGGAGAAATACGTGGCGCTGATCAACAAGGCCGCCCAGACCTGCCCGGAGATCACCGCTCCCCTGCTGGCCGCCCAGATCCAGCAGGAATCCAAGTGGGACGAAAACGCCGTCAGTCACGCCGGGGCACAGGGCTTGACCCAGTTCATGCCCGAGACCTGGCAATCCTCCGGCGTCGACGGCGACGGCGACGGGCAGCGCGATCCGAACAACCCGGCCGACGCCATCGCGTCCCAGGCGGCCTACATGTGTGGCCAGGTCAAGGGGGTCCGGGAGGCCAACATCCCCGGCGACATCGTCGACCTCGCGCTGGCCGCCTACAACGCCGGCCTCGGGCGCGTGCGGGAGTACAACGGCATCCCGCCCTTCGCTGAGACGCAGGACTACGTGCGGAAAATCCGCAGGTTCGCTGCCGAGATGTCGCTGCCCGCGCCCCAGCCCGGCGGCGGAGCCGCTGCACCGGGCGGATGGGTCACGCCGGCCGCCGCGCGCTGCAGCAGCGGATTCGGCGCCCGCTGGGGCGAATTCCACCGGGGCCAGGACCTCGCGGGCCCGATCGGTACCCCGATCCTCGCCGCCTCCGCAGGCCGCGTGATCGCCGCAGGACCGGCCTCCGGCTACGGGCTGTGGGTCAAGGTCCAGCACGCCGACGGCGTGGTGACCGTCTACGGCCACAACAACCGCAACCTCGTGCAGGTCGGCCAGCAGGTCACCGCCGGCCAGCAGATCGCCGAGATCGGCAACCGCGGCGAGTCCACCGGCCCGCACCTGCACTACCAGGTCGAAGTCAACGGCGAGCCGGTCAACCCGGTGAGCTGGCACCAACAGCAAGGCGCCCC
The DNA here is from genome assembly GCF_040677225.1 of Saccharopolyspora sp. NPDC049357. Lineage (NCBI taxonomy): Bacteria > Bacillati > Actinomycetota > Actinomycetes > Pseudonocardiales > Pseudonocardiaceae > Saccharopolyspora > Saccharopolyspora sp. NPDC049357. The sequence goes on from NZ_JBFAQJ010000052.1 coordinate 35,243, forward strand.
GCCTCTGTGCGGGTGAGCAGTACCTCCACGGAAAGGCAGTTCATAGCAGGAAGGAACCCATCATGACCAGCACCGCACCGCGCCCCACCGGCACCGGCGCACCACCGCCGAACCCGGTCTGCCCCGAATGCCAGCGCCCGACCCGGTGGCTGTCGGAACCGCTCGCGCGATGGATCTGCCAGGACTGCGCGATTTCCTGGCGGGATCTTGACCAGCCCGGACTCCGTGAAAACCCCGGCCAGACCGCCGCGGCACCCCTGGAGAAGCCATGACCGCCACCGACCCGACCCGTAGTCACCACTGCCAGCGCGTCATCACCGACGCGCACACCGTGCCGAGCATCCTGCCCGGCAGCCTGCTCTCGGCCCGGGGCGAACCCGTGCTCGCCACCGCGTACCTGATCGCGATGCTCGAAGACGCCACCTGGCAGCTGCTGGCCCCGGACGTGCCCGAGGACCTCGCGATGCTCGGCCGCGGCGGGCGCTACGAGCACACCTCACCGACTCTGCCCGGTCAGCAGGTGCGCATCGAGGTCGAACGCGGCGCCGTACCCAACATCGGCCGCCAGACCTGGACCGCGCGCGCCATCAACGTCGACACCGGGCAACAGGCCGGCGTGCTGCACCACGAGCTGGCCACCGTCCCCCGCGACCGGTTCTACCGCCGCCTGCACCGCTGGCAGCACCACCACAGGTGATCGCATGAGGAACTCCCGCAGCATCCCCGTGCACCACCGCGCCCCGCTGTTGGCGACGGCGGCCACCGCCGTCGCCGCAGCCACGGCGACCGGGTGGGCCACCACCGCACACCGTCTCCGAGCCCGCAACCACGAGCTGCAGCACGCCCAACGCGACCAGGTCACCGGCCTACTGACCCGGCGCGCCTGGGAACACACCGCCGCAGTGGCCTGGTCCCGGCACGACTCCGTGGTCGGACTGGCCGACCTGGACCACTTCAAGGCCATCAACGACGAGTACGGCCACCAGGCCGGCGACGCTGTCCTGCGCACCGTCGCCACCCGCCTCAACCGCGCACTCGGCGGAATCGCCGTGCTCGGCCGCTACGGCGGCGACGAGCTGGTGTTCGTCACCAGGTGGGCCCACGCCCACCGCCGCGAGCTCCCGGGCGTCCTGGCAGCGCCGGTGCGACTCGGCCGCACCGAGCTGGACATCGGCGTCTCGCTCGGCATCAGCAGTCCCGGCCACCCCACCCCGAGCTCGGCGGTCGACGACGCCGACCGGGCGATGTACCAGGCAAAACACCACCAACGACGCCACGCCCTGTAAGAGGCAAGAAAGGACACCCCGAGATGGCTGTCAAGACTCAGTGGACGCTCACGTTGAAGTGCGGCCACACCGAAACCACGGACCTTTCCAAGAAGAAGCCCCACGAGCGCGCTGGTTTCGCGCGATGGCTGGAGAAAAAGCGCGTGTGCGAGGCCTGCTTCAAGAAGGACAGGAACAACGGCGGCGAGTGGATCGAGGACAAGGACGAGTGGCTCAAGGCCAAGCGCGCCGAGGAAGCCGAAGCCGCCGAGCAGTGGGCCCGCGAGGCGAACATGCCCCCGCTCACCGGCAGCGACAAAGCCGTTGCCTGGGCGAACCGCGTGCGCCACCAGGCCCTCATATCCCTCTATCGCTGGGCCGTCGAAGAAGGACACGCGCCCGACGACTACGACCAGGCCGAGGAGATCGCCCGCTCGATCGACCGGGCTGGATGGTGGCTCGACCAGCGCGAGCTGATCGAGGACGATCCCGAGGCCCTGCTGGAGCTGCTGAACTCGGCAGCCGCCGATGAGGGCGTCTACTGCGAAAACACCTACTGAGGAGGAACACCCTTGACCACGATCACCGCCGAGCAGATGCGTGAGCACCTCGCCGACGGCCAGGCCACTCCCCTGCTGCCCGAGGGCATCCCCGGCCCGGTCCACCACGCCGGTCGCTGGTGGCTCATCCCCGAAGACGCCCACGACTACCAGCCCGCCGACGCCGACCGCGCCGCCCGTCTCGACGAGTTCGCCCAGCGGCTGGCCGCCGGAGCAAAGGCGCTACAGACCCGCACTGACCAGGAGGAGCGATGAACGCGCGCGAGTTCGCCGAGCGGGCACTGCTCGGCACGCTGCTGCAAACCCCCGGCCACGTCCGCGAGCTCAGCTGGCTGCAGGCTGAGGACTTCCGCGGGCAGGGATATCAGGTGCTGTACCGCACCATCGGCGAGGTGGTGCGCGAGCACGACGCCGCCGTTGCGGCCCAGGCCGTCGACGCCAGGAACCACCAGGCCCCGCATGACGTTCCGAGCCTGAACGCGGTGACGATGCTGCAGCGCCTGCAGCGCGACCGCGACCCCTCCGTCCAACGCTCGTCGGCGCTGACCGCCCCTGGCCTGCACCAGCTGCTCTCAACCGCCCCGCCGGAGCGGGTCGCGCAACCGCAGGCCTACGCGATGATCGTGCTCGAATCCTCAATCCGCCGGCAGGTTCAGGCCGCCGGAATGCGTGTCGGCGCCGCCGCCGAGACCAGCCCCGACCTGGCCGCGATGCTCTCGGTCGTCGAGACCGCCCTCACCGAGGTCGACGCCGTGCGGCAGCGCTGGGACGACCTGCACCCCGCCCCCGGCCTGACCGGGGACGAGCACGAGATCGTGCCGCAGGCGCGCGAGTCGGTCGTCTTCGACGAGGCGATCCCCAACGAGCTTCTCGACACCGTGGCGCAGCGCAACGCCGAGTACGGGCTGGTCTCCGAAGCGCTGGCCAATCCGCCCGTGCTCGACGAGCTCGCCGACCGGGTACGCCCGGAGGACTTCGGCGATGAGCACCTGGGCAACACCTACCGGGCCATCATCTCGGTGCACGCCGAAGCTACCGCGACCGGCGTCACCGTCGATGCCGTCACCGTGGCCTGGCAGCAACAGCGCCAGGAACCGGTGCACGGTCCCGGGCTGGCCATCCCCGAGCTCAACGAGCTCGGCCAGACCATCCCGCTGGGCGCCAACCACGCCCGCCGCTGCGCCGTCGACGTGCTGCGCGGATCGCTGTCCCGCCTCACCGAAACCGCCGCCCAGTCCGTCGCCGAGGCCGCCCAGCATCCCGGGCTGCAGCCCGGCGACGTGCTGCACACCTCCACCCAAGCGCTCGAAGCAGTCGTGCACATGGCCCGGCGCACCGCGGCCCCGGCCGCGAGCCTGGCCCAGCAAGCCAGCCCGAGCAGGCCGGCCTCGACCAAGCCGCCGGCACCGACACAGCAGGTGTGCAACACCGTGCCGCTGCGGCCCGGACGTACAGCTGCAGCGCGGCGCGATGAGATCGGCAGGTGATCACCGTGCCCCTGCACCACACCCAGCCGTGCCCGGACCCCGCACCCTGTCGGCGCCGGTCCTGGTTTCGCAACCTGCGCCGCTGGTTTAACGCGCTCCGGGCCCGCACCGGCACCTACATCGCGGAGGACGTCGACAACCACGAGCTGGCCCGGGTCGAGGACTACGCCAACGGCAGCCGGCGCCTGATGCTCTACACCACCGTTGGCGTGGACGACTGGAAAACCCGCCGTGACCAGGTCGAAAACGCCTTGAGCCAGGCCCTGATCGCCGCAGGCCTGGCCACCCCAGCCCGGTCCCTGCGCCTGCACGGCGGCACCGTCGGCCGCAGCCGTCTGCAGTGCTGGGGCATCCCCGGACCCCACGGCCCGGAGGTACTTGAGGAACTGGCCGGGCTCTTGGCCATCGCCCACGAGCTCGGCCTGGGCCAGGACGTCCACGTCTGCTCGGACTGAACAGGAGAAGACCATGACCAACCCGCAACCGACTCCGCTCGGCGACAGCGTGCTCGCGCTGCAGAACACCGTCGACGACCAGCAGGACACCATCGACGAACTCACCGCCACCGTCGCGCGCCTGACCAGGGAGCTCGACCAGTTGCGCGCCGCGGTCATCCAGGCCGGCATCGGCGTCCCAGGCCGTGACCGTGAGGAGTGACCATCATGGCCAAGTCGTCACCGCGGCGCTCCCCCGAGCAGGCCCGCGCCGCCCGCGAGGAAAAACTCAACGCGGCCCACCAGCAGATCACCGAGTACGTCGAGAACCTCACCACCGGTGAGGACTGGGCGAACTGGCTGGCTGTGGCCAGCCAGTTCCGCACCTACTCGTTCAACAACATCGTGCTGATCGCCCAGCAACGGCCCGATGCCACCCGGGTCATGGGATATCGGCAGTGGCAGGGACTCGGCCGCCAGGTCCGCAAGGGCGAGGTGGGCATGACCATCCTCGCGCCGAAGATGGCGATCACCGGCTGGCGCGAGAAGGACGGCACGGTGGTCACCGGCACCAAGCCCATCAAGAAAGACCAGGTCCCCCAGGGTGCGAAGCCGATCCGGAGCATGGTCGGCACTCTGCCGGTCAAGGTGTTCGACATCGCTCAAACCGAGGGTGAGCCGCTGCCCGAGCTCCCGATCCCCGAACCCGTGTCCCTCGACGGTCCCGCGCCCGAAGGCCTCTACGACGGGCTCGTCGGCATCGTCGAGAAGAACGGCTTCACCCTCACCCACGAGCCCACCCGCATCGGTGAGGACGGCTACACCGCGTTCCACGAGAAGCGCATCAACATCACCCCTGGCCAATCGCCCGCGCAGGAAGCACTGACCCTCGCGCACGAGGTCGGGCACATGCTCATGCACGACCCGAACAACCGCGCGCCCGAGGACCCCGCTCATCACCGGGGAATCGGCGAGATCGAGGCCGAATCCGTCGCGTACCTGATCGCCTCCCACTTCGGCTACGACACCAGCGACAACTCATTTCCCTACGTGGCGGGATGGGCCGGTAAGGACAACCCCACCGAGGTTGTCCGCGCCACCGCAACCAAGGTCGTGAGCACCGCTCACTCGATCATCGACGACATCCAGCCCGCCGTCGACACCTCCGAGCACGACTCCGAGCACCTGATGGCCCGGGCCCGCGCCACCCGTGATGCCGCTGCCGCCATCAACCGGGCCGCCGATGCCGGCCCCACAGCTCGCAGCAACGAACCCACCGCTGCGACCTCAGCGGTTCAGCTGGCGCGACAAGCCGTACCGAACGCGGCCCCCACCAGCACACCGGCGTCGACGTCGACGAGCACACAACCGCACCACGCCCTCGCGAGGCCGCACGAGCGAGCGAAACCCGACGAACTACAGCGGTAAGGCGCAGTGAACGCCAAGCCGGTCTGTCTGCACCAGGCAGTACCGTGCCGATCATGAGCGTGTGGATTCTGGACGGACGCACCTACATCCGCGGCAGCGAGATCATCGAAGTTGAGATCCGCAGAAACGGTGTGTACATCACCCAAGCCCGAGTCGGCGACCGACCATCCGGCACTGCACCGGAGAGTCGCAAGCTCTGGATGCTCGAGACCCCCGAAAAGGCGGAGGTTGCGGCCGAAGAACTCCTCGCCGTGCTGGCTACCGAGCCTTCGGCACTGGTGTCGCTGCGCAATGGTGAAGTCAACGTGCGCCAGGTGCCGGCCGTCTCGCTGAGCTGACCGCCCTCCGAACGTAGTCAAAGCCCCCGGCAGTCCCTGCCGGGGGCTTCGTTGAACGCTATTGATCAGCGGGCGCAGTGATCGGCCCACGAGCGGGCGGCCGCGGCCATGTTCGTCTTCCACGCGCTCGGGTCGGCGCCGGCGATCTGGTCCCAGACGCGCGCATTGGCGCGGCTGAACGCCGCGATTGCCGCCGACGAGGCCGTGGTCCAGGCGGGCGTGCTGCTGATCCAGGACTCCGCGCTGGTCGGGGTGTGACCGTCGGCGATCAGCCTGCCCGCCAGCACGCACGGGTCGATGAAACTCGCGCCCCGGGTGGGCCATGCCCAGTCGATCAGGTGCGCTCGACCCTGACCATCGATGATGATGTTCTCGGGGTTGTAGTCGGTGTGCAGTAGCGACGAGCCGTCGAAGAGCGCTAGCTCGGCCTGGTCGTCGACGTGCTTGCGCCAGCGTTGCGTCGGTGTCTTGAGCTCCGGCAGGTCCGGGCACGTGAGGTTGCCGAGCCGCCGCATCACGTCGAGCACGGCCGGCAGGTCCGGTGAACCAGGCCGGATATCGGCGTGACGGCCGTCGACGTGCTCGATCCCCAGCAGGTCCCAGCCGTCGACGTCGGCGAGTCGCCACAGCAGGCGGGGCGAGACGTCGTGCACGTGCTCGGCGACCGCGGCCTCGCGAGCCTGCGTCACCACCCCGCCGTGCCCGCGATGCAAACCCTTGACGAACACCCGGCCGCCGGCGGCGTCGACGACCGCGGCGATCGCGGAGTTCTTGCCCCCGCTGACCGTGCGGGCCGACCGGATGGGACCGGTGCAGGCCTCGACCGCCGCGTGCACGGCCGGCGACAGCTGCGCCCAGTTGAGGCGATCCAGCGGCATCCGCACCGTCCTCCCGTCGATGTTGGTGCTGGTCAGGATCAGGTTAGCGACACGACGAACGGGGCTGCACCACGCTGTGCAGCCCCGTTCGTGTGCGGATCAGTACGGGTTGTCATCCGAGGACGTGCAGGCGCATCGGTTGGACTCCGACAGGACGTCCAGGTCCGGCACGAACTCGATCTCGTCGACCTCCGCCTTCGGCGGTTCGAGGGTCACAAGAACAGCGGTCACGTGGGCTCACCTCCTCCCGTGCTGGCAGTAGCTGACCAGGGGCGCATTTGCCTCCTGGTACCGCTTCGCGAGCGGCCTGCAGGTCCCGCATTTGTCCTGCAGCGCGCACCCCGAACACCCGCCGGTGCGGAGCATGAGCTTGTCCGCGATCGGCGGGAGCTGTGCGAGTCCCTCGACTCCTTCGGCGACCAGGTCGATCTGCTCGTCCCGGCCGACCTTGCAGATCGAGGCCAGGCCGAACGGGTCGGCGTGAAAGTGGGTGATCCCGGCGTTGCAGCCGGTGAACGGCTTGCGAGCCCGGAGGTGCTCGTCGGACTGCGACGACAGGGCTTCCGGGCCGCCGTGGATGGTCGGGCTGATGTTGCTGTAGACGAAGTGCTCGGCTTCGAGCTCATCGGCCAGGGCCTTCATCTGGTCGAGCTCGTGGGCGTTGTCGTCGACGACCACCACGTTCAGCCGCAGCGGCAGACCTGCCTCGCGCGCGGCGGCGAGCCCGCGCCGGAACTGCCGCCACGTCCCCCGCCTCCGGGTCGTGCGGTCGTAGGTCTCCTCCGTTGCCCCGTAGACGCTGACCGTGATCCGGTATGGCCGGTACTGCGTGAGCAGGTTCAGATTCCGCTCGTCGTGCAGTCGCGAGCCGTTCGAGCTGATCTGCAGCATCATGCCGAGCTCGTAGGCCCGGCCGTAGGTTTCGCGGAACAGCGGATCGATCAGCGGCTCGCCACCGGTGAGCTGGAGCCACACCACGCCGGCATCCCGCATGACACCGAGCAGAGTCTCCCGGCCCTCCCAGTCCAGGCCCTCGAACTCCTTTTTCCCCAGGTAGCAGAACGGGCAGTCGTAGTTGCAGCCCAGGTTGAGCTCGTAGCTGGCTCGGGCGTAGCCGTACGACGACGGCTCGCGGACCAGCACCGCATCCGCGGACCGGCCGCTCAACTCCACGCCCCACGCCTTCCGCGTGGCCGCGGCCAGCCACTCCGGGCAGGGGCGATCACCCGCGGTGTCGCGCAGCTCCTGATATCGATGAAACGGGATCTTGAACCCCCCGGACTTTCCCGGCCGCATGACCAGGAAGTCCTCCAGGAAGGGTGTTGCGATCACCTCGTACACGGGTCCTCCTCGGATCGGCGGGTGATGCACCCGCCCTCACCCGCACCGGGAGTGGTGGGAAGTGCGGGTGAGGGCGGGTCCTGCGGTGCGATCGCAGGCGCCTTTTCCTGGTGACCGCACCGAGTTCGGTCCAGACGTGGGGATCAGTCCGTCGACGACGAACTCGGTCCCTTGCTGAAGAAGTCGGCGAAACTCGTTCCCTCGCCCTCTGGCCGTTCGGCGGCGTCTCCGAACCAGCCGTTCGGTGGAGGTGGCGGCCAGGGGATGCACTCGGTGTCCATCGCCTCTCCGGGCGTCCGCTTGTCGTAGCCGTGCATCAGGCACCGCCCTCGCGGTGCGCTGTCAGCACGCCATCGGCTAATGCCATTCGTCGTCCTTTCGAACCTCGACCTCGGCCAGCAGCCGCAGCTGCGCGACCATCCACGGGGTGGTCCCATCGGTCAGTTCGGCGCCGATGGAGTTCAGAGCGTTTGCGGCATGGCGTTTGAGCAGGACCGCGCGAGCATTCCCGGTCTCGCCGGGGCGGGTGGGTTGTGCGACCAGCGCCTGGCCGTCCAGTGCCCACACCAGCGGATCGAGCACCCGGACAAGCTGCGCGATCAGATCCAGCAGCGTCCCGCTGAGCTCAGCGCTGGCAAGCACGGTCTGGGGGCTTGGGGCCATCCGCAGCACCACCGCCCCGGTCAGGTCCTGTTGCAGGGCCGATTTCGCCAGTTGAACTGCTGCAGCGGCGAGCGCGAGCGCCGATGAGGCTGCCTCCGGAGGTGGGTCCTGTTCGGACATCACCTCGTTGAGCAGATCCTGAATCAGCTGCTCAATGCGGCTCACGGCGCGGCCTCCAGGACGGGCTCGCGGGCAACGGCACGATCAAGGAGCGCTGTCGAAGCAGCGTCCGGGAGCCGCCACGAGCTCATCGCCGGGCCGACGCAGACCCGAACCTGACCGCACGCACAGATCAGCAGCGCGTATTCCTGCTGGTAGGCCTCATGGTCGGTGCGCTGCCACCAGCGCAGCATCGTCTGCCCGGCGTGCAGGTGCAGCCCGAACACCCTGCGTGGCTTCGCCGTTGTCCAGGGTGTACCGCCGCGGTGTCTCAGCTGCGGGTCCGTGTACGTCCCCGAGCCACGTGATGTCAGCACCCACGGCTGACACGACCGTCCGAACACGAGCACTCTTCCTATTCCTGGGATGCAGTGCCCCGGCCGGTTCGGGGACCCCGACCGGGGCACTGCGGCCTTTGAAGGCCGGGAGCGCCGCACACCGCTTAGCTGGGGGGATGCCGCGGCGGGCGCTCCCGGCGCTACTGTTGCGACCAGAACCCATTCCAGTCACATGCGGAATCATGTCGGAATAATTCCAGGGTGGCTAGTCGGCCATCCGGGTGATCTGTGTTGACAGGCAGGAGTGGGTGCGACGTGGGCAGGCGGCAGGAGCGCGACGAGGTGGCACGTAAAACGGTTCGGGCCCGGCGGCTCGGCAGGCAACTACGCACGCTGCGGGAAGCAGCGCGGCTGAGCCAAGGTCAGTTGTGCGAGGCGATCAATGCTGGTCAAGACCGGTCCGCAACGATCAGCCAAGGTCAGCTGTCGAAGATCGAGTCGGGTACGGCCCGGCTCGACGCGGATCAGCTCGCGCGGGTGCTGACCGCGCTCAGTGCGGACGAGGCGATCGCCCAAAGGCTGGAAGAGCTCCGGGCACAAGCGGAAGAACCGGGCTGGTGGCGGCAGTACGCGCCGTATCTGCACGAGACCTTGGAATTGATGGTCGAGCTCGGCGACGACGCGACCAACCTGCGGACTTACGACTCGATCTTCGTCCAAGGGCTGCTGCAAACTCCCGACTACGCTCGCGCCGTCGTCGAATCAGGCAGGGCGTGGGTGCGCCCCACAGCCGTCGACGACCTGGTCGAGCTGCGAATGCGCCGCCAGCAGCGCCTCACTGAACCCGGATTCGAAGGACTCATTGCCGTCCTCGCCGAAGCCACCCTGCATCACCAGGTCGGCGGCCCGACGGTCATGGCCGCTCAACTCCAGAAGCTCTGCGACGTCGCCGAAAACGGCACCGCGGCAGTCCATGTGCTGCCCTTCACGGCTGCACCGTGGCCGGGTTTCGGCGGCTTCGTGATCTACGGTTTTCCCGACGAGCTGGACACCGAAGTGGTGCAGGTCGACGGCGACCTCGGTGCTGGAATCCACGAGGACAAAGAGTCGATCAAGGCAGTGACCTACACGCACAGCGCCGCGCTTGCCCAAGCGCTCAGCGCTCGCGAGTCCCTCGACGTCATCGCCGCAGCAAAGAAGAAATTGGACGAGTAGATGAACAACCACAACCCGTACCAGCAAGTCCCGGATGAGCTGTACTTCCAGCTCACCGAGGCCGAGCACGCAAAACCCGTGGCCAGCGCCAACAGCGGCAGCTGCATCACCATCGCAGCCGCCGGCGGATACATCAGCATCCAGGACGACAAGCTCGCCCCTGAAGAACGCCGCGCCCGCACCCAGGTCTACACACCGGCCGAACTCGCCGCGTTCGTCGCGGACGCCAAGGCTGGCCGCTACGACCACTTGATCTGAACCTGGTCTCCGCAACCGACCAACAGTGAACGGCGCCGGCACGGAAGTTGCGGGGGCGGGT
>NZ_JBFAQJ010000053.1:0-45447 GCF_040677225.1 Saccharopolyspora sp. NPDC049357
AACGGCGGTCCGGTGGCGGCGCTGGCGTCGAAGGCGACGGGTTTCCCGATCGCCAAGATCGCCGCGAAGCTCGCCGTCGGCTACACCTTGGACGAGATCCAGAACGACATCACCGGCGAGACCCCGGCGTCGTTCGAGCCCACGCTGGACTACGTGGTCGTGAAGGTGCCGCGGTTCGCCTTCGAGAAGTTCCCGGGCGCTGACCAGGAGCTGACCACGACCATGAAGAGCGTCGGCGAGGCGATGGCCGTGGGCCGCAGCTTCTCCGAGGCGATGGGCAAGGCGCTGCGGTCGATGGAGACGAAGTCCGTCGGGTTCTGGACCAAGCCGGACCCCGAAGGCGCGACGCTTCAATCCACCCTGGACGAGCTGCGCACCGCGCACGACGGGCGGATCTACACCGTCGAGCGCGCGCTGCGCTTCGGCGCCACCGTCGAGCAGGTGCACGAGGCCTCGAGCATCGACCCGTGGTTCGTCGACCAGATCTCGGCGTGGGTGGAGCTGCGCCGCGAGCTCGTCGACGCCCCGGTGCTGGACGCCTCGCTGCTGCGCGTCGCCAAGCGCGCGGGCCTGTCGGACCGCCAGATCGCCGCGCTGCGGCCGGAACTGGCCGGTGAGGACGGCGTTCGCGCGCTGCGCCACCGGCTGGGCGTGCGTCCGGTGTACAAGACGGTCGACACCTGCGCCGCCGAGTTCGCCGCGAAGACGCCGTACCACTACTCGGCCTACGAGTCCGACCCGGCGGCGGAGTCGGAGGTCGCCGAGCAGCGCGAGAAGCCGAAGGTGATCATCCTCGGCTCGGGCCCGAACCGCATCGGCCAGGGCATCGAGTTCGACTACTCGTGCGTGCACGCGGCCATGGCGCTGCGCGAGGCCGGGTACGAGACGGTGATGGTCAACTGCAACCCGGAGACGGTCTCCACCGACTACGACACCTCGGACCGGCTGTACTTCGAGCCGCTGACCTTCGAGGACGTCCTGGAGGTCGTGCACTCCGAGCAGCAGTCGGGCACGGTCGCGGGCGTGATCGTGCAGCTGGGCGGCCAGACCCCGCTGGGCCTGGCGCAGCGCCTCGCGGACGCGGGCGTGCCGATCGTGGGCACCCCGCCGGAGGCGATCCACCTGGCCGAGGAGCGCGGCGCGTTCGGCGACGTGCTGGTCGCCGCAGGTCTGCCCGCCCCGCAGTACGGCACCGCGACGTCCTTCGAGGGCGCCAAGCGGATCGCCGACGACATCGGCTACCCGGTGCTGGTGCGCCCGTCCTACGTGCTCGGCGGCCGGGGCATGGAGATCGTCTACGACGAGGCGTCGCTGGCCAACTACATCGCCCGCGCCACCGAGGTGACGCCGGAGCACCCGGTGCTGGTGGACAAGTTCCTCGACGACGCGATCGAGATCGACGTCGACGCGCTGTGCGACGGCAACGAGATCTACCTCGGCGGCGTGATGGAGCACATCGAGGAGGCCGGCATCCACTCCGGCGACTCGGCGTGCGCGCTGCCGCCGATCACGTTGGGGCGTCAGGACATCGAGATGGTCCGCCGCTCCACCGAGGCGATCGCCCGCGGTGTGGGCGTGCACGGTCTGCTCAACGTGCAGTACGCGCTCAAGGACGACGTGCTCTACGTGCTGGAGGCCAACCCCCGCGCGTCGCGGACGGTTCCGTTCGTCTCCAAGGCCACGGCCGCTCCGCTGGCCAAGGCCGCCGCGCGAATCATGCTGGGCGCCAAGATCTCCGAGCTGCGCTCCGAGGGCATGCTGCCCGAAGAGGGCGACGGCGCGGACCTGCCGGTCGAGGCGCCGGTGGCGGTCAAGGAAGCGGTCCTGCCGTTCCACCGCTTCCGGACCCGCGAAGGCGTCGGCGTCGACTCGCTGCTGGGGCCGGAGATGAAGTCGACGGGCGAGGTCATGGGCATCGACACCTCGTTCGGCCAGGCGTTCGCCAAGTCGCAGGCCGGTGCCTACGGTTCCCTGCCGACGTCGGGCAAGGTGTTCGTCTCGGTGGCCAACCGGGACAAGCGCTCGCTGGTGTTCCCGGTCAAGCGGCTGGCCGATCTCGGGTTCGAGATCCTGGCGACGGAGGGCACTGCCGAGGTGTTGCGGCGCAACGGCATCACCTCCACCGTGGTCGCCAAGCACACCGAGTCGGTCGAGGGCGATCGCGATGTCGTCGACCTGATCAAGGCGGGTGAGGTCGACATGATCATCAACACCCCGTACGGCAACCCGGGTCCGCGGGTCGACGGCTACGAGATCCGCACGGCCGCGGTGTCCCGCGACGTCCCCTGCATCACGACGGTGCAGGGCGCTGCGGCCGCGGTGCAGGGCATCGAGGCCGCGATCCAGGGCAACATCGGCGTCCGCCCGCTGCAGGCGCTGCAGGCCGCGCTGCGGCAGGGGCGGTGAGCGGCGATGCCTGATGCTCCGCTGCGCGCCGGCTTCGGCGCCCGGCTCACCAATGCGGTGAGCCGGCGCGGGCCGCTGTGCGTGGGCATCGATCCGCATCCGTCGCTGCTGCACGCGTGGCAGCTGGGGGAGAGCCCCCAGGCCCTGGAGCGGTTCGCGATGACCGTGGTGGAGGCGCTGGCCGACCGGGTGGCGCTGCTCAAGCCGCAGTCGGCGTTCTTCGAGGTCTACGGGTCGGCAGGCGTGGCCGTGCTGGAGAAGGTGATCGCGGAGTCGCAGCAGGCCGGTGCGCTGGTGCTGCTGGACGTCAAGCGCGGCGACATCGGCTCGACGATGACGGCCTACGCGATGGCCTACCTCGACGAGCGCGCCCCGCTGGCGGTCGACGCCATCACGGTCTCGCCGTACCTCGGCTACGGCTCGCTGGCCCCGGCCATCGGCATGGCCGAGCAGAACGGCAGGGGCGTGTTCGTGCTGGCCCGCACCTCCAACCCGGAGGGCGTGGGCCTGCAGCAGGCGGTCCACGGCAGCGGCGACACCGTCGGCCAGTACATCGTGGACTCCGCGGCGGAGACCAACCTGGGCAAGGAACCGATGGGTCACGTGGGGGTGGTGGCGGGCGCCACCATTCCCGCGGGGGAGCTGGACTTCTCCGACCTCAACGGCCCCATCCTCGCCCCGGGCCTCGGTGCTCAGGGCGCCACCGTCCGGGACCTCAAGGCGGTCTTCGGCCGGGCCCTGCCGCACGTCCTCCCGACCACGTCGAGGGACGTGCTCCGCCACGGCCCCGAGGTGAACTCGCTGCGAGACACCCACGCCCGCCTCGCGGACGAGATCGACCACCAGCTCAACGACTGATCCGATCGCAACACCCGTCCCCGGCACGACGCTCTCGTGCCGGGGACGGGTGTTCTGCGTCGGATTCCCGTTACATCGTCGATCCCGGACGCGCCGACCGCCGGTAGCCCCAGGACCCGCTTCCGCCGACCTTCGTGGTGCGCTGGTCGGCTTCGCGCGGCCGGGCCGTTCGAATTTCGCGCGAAGTTTGAATGAACTGCTCCGTTCGGGTGACCGTTGCCGGGTGCTGTTCGGTGGATGCTCCGAACGCCCCCGTCGCTGCTGGAATCGCCTGAGCAGCGGGGATTCCTCCGTTGATCACTGGTGTCCGGCCGGCTCGTTGGAGGGGTGGAAGCTGGTGATCACGGGGTGATCTTCACCCGTTAGGGTCGCTGTGTTGAGGGGTTCGGAGGGTTGGCTCGATGACCGACGATGCTCCGCTGCTGGGCGCGCGGTACCGGTTGGGGTCTCGTCTCGGCGGCGGTGGGATGGCCGACGTGCACCGGGCGATGGACACCCGCCTGCAGCGGTTGGTCGCGGCCAAGGTCTTCCGCTCGGCGACCGATGAGCTGGGGCGCAAGCGCTTCGCGGAGGAAGCGCGAATCCTGGCGGGACTGAGTCACCCGGGTCTGGTGACGGTGCACGACTTCAGCGCCGACGAGGACGAGCTGTTCCTGATCATGGAGTTGATCGAGGGCGGCACGCTGGCCGACGCCACCGAGGCCGGGCCGATGCCCCCCGAGGACGTCGCCGACATCGGCGGCAAGCTCGCGGACGTGCTGGCCCACGTGCACGGCAACGACGTCGTGCACCGCGACGTCAAACCCACCAACGTGCTCATCGGCAACGACGGCCGCGCCTACCTGGCCGACTTCGGCGTGTCTCGGCTCGCTGACGCGGCGGGTCGGTTGACCGACTCGCGCATGGTCGTCGGCACCACGACCTACATGGCTCCGGAGCAGGTTTCCGGTGGTGACGTGGGGTTTCCGGCCGACGTGTACGCGCTGGGCCTGGTCCTGCTGGAGTGCGTGACGGGCCGCGTGGAGTACCCGGGCGGGCCGGACGCCGCGGTGGCGCGGCTGGTCCGACCGCCGCAGATCCCGTTCGGCATCCCCGCCCGCCTGCGACGCGGTCTGCTGGCGATGCTCGCCACCGACCCGGCGCGCCGCATCACCGCCGAGCAGGCCGGTGACCTGCTCAACGGCCGCACCACGGAGGTCATCGCCCCGGTCCCGCCGCCGCTTCCGGCACCGCCACCGCGCGTCCCGCAGCAGCGAGCACATCGCCCGCCGACGCAGTCGATGCCGATCCGGCCGCAACCCTCGCGCCCACCGGTCGCGCCGATCGCGGCCGGACTGCTGCTGGTGGTGACCCTGGCCGCGCTCATCGTCGCCCTATGGCCCGACAGGTCCGAAACACCCGGATTACCACCGGTTTCCGGAAGTCCGGGCGTGGATCGGTTGCCCGTGGACCTGGAGAACCTGGAGAGGCTGGTGCGCGGATGAACCGGTTGCTGCCCGTTCTGCTCCTGGTCGGGTTCGTGCTGGTCGGCTGCGGTGACGACCCGCACGTGCGGGCGCGGTTGAGCGCCCGCGTCGCCGAGGTGAAGGCCGCGGCCCTGGCGCAGAACCGCCTCGACACCGAGACCGCGCTGGCTGCCCTGCATCGCGAGATCGCCGAGGCGGTCGCCGACGGCGCGCTGGACTCCGACAGCGCCGGATCCATCATGGCCGCCGCCGACCGGGTCGCCGAGGACGTGCGCGCGATCCCGGCACCCAACACGGTCCCGGTGACCGTGACGGTGAACCCACCGGAACCCCGCAGCGAGGACAAGAAGTCCCGAGGCGGCAACGGCTAACCACCCCCACCGGAGTCCTCAACCCCCGGATTACCGCAGTTTTCGGGGACCGGAATACGGCGGTTTTCGGGTACCTGATTACGGCGGTATTCCGGCGGACGGGGACGGGGACGGGGACGGGGACGGGCGCGAGGGTGGGTCACCAGCGCAGCGCCCAGGGCGTCACGTCCGCCAGGGGATCAGCGGGAAGTCGCGCCGGACGCACGTATTCGACCCGCACCACCGGGCCCGGTGAGGGCAGCATCTGGCGGTGGACGAAGGCGGGCAGCAGCGTGGCCGGATCTACGAAGTAGGTCAGGTCCGCTCCGGCCCCGGTGTCGTCGGCGGGTTGGAACGGGTACGTCCTCGGGTCCACGCCCGCGTCGTGCAGCGCGAACAGCAGGTGCTGCATGTCCCACGCGGTGCCGTCGTGCTCGGTGGGACGCGCCCGCACGGGAATCCGCAGGTAGCGCTTGCCGCCGACGTCGACCGGAGTGGGCGGCAGCGGGGTGAGGAACCGGTGCTCGCCGCGCAGCGACTCCACCACCGCGTCGGCCTGCGCGTCCGACAGGCCCCCGGGAATGATCCCGTCGCCGAGCAGCGGACGCGTGCTGACCTGGCACAACGAGCTCGGCTCCGGTCCGTCCCACGTCTTGCGCGAGGGCAGGTAGCCGTGGCGGAGGCCGTCGACGCACCGGGTCCGCACGACGCTCTCGCCGCGCCAGTGCTCGATGCTCGTCCCGACGTGGTGCCCCGACCGGTGGTCGAAGATCTCGTCGCTGACCCGCACCATCCTCCGCGCCACGGCGGCCTCGGGCGTGTCGAAGCGTTCGCGGCGGGTGTGCACGACGGGTTGGGTGGCTTGCCGCCGGTAGACCTCCCAGAACAGCTCCTCGGGCCTCTCCGGCGCTTCGGTCGCGCAGCCGGCCAGCAGCGCCCACAGCATCAGGCAGGTCATCAGTCGCACAGCGCTTCCACCACGTCGCGGGCCTCGGCGCGGAACGCCTGGTCGAGGAAGTAGAGCTTGTCGGCGACGTCGGTGAGCTGGCTGCGCGCGACCACGACCTCCACGCCGTCCTGGGCGATGGAGATCTCGTCCCGCACCAGCAGCGTCACCACGACCTCGCCGCGGCGCTCGCAAGCCGGAATTCGCCAACTGGCGCACATGTTCTGGTCCCTCCACAGTGGAAACAGTGACGGGATCGAATGTCCGCGCGTGACGGTCGGGCACGCAACATCACGTTCCGGGGACCGCAGCGACGTGACCTCGGGGCACACCCGGGGCGGCGCGATCAGCGGGAACGATCGGATGCGATCGGTGATCGGCAAAAGGCACGGCGGACTTGCCGGAGAATTGCCGCGGAATGGGACAGGAAAAGAACGCATCCCTCTTCCCGCTCTCATTTTACAGCGGGCAGGGGGACTTGCGGCAAGACCCCGGGTATGCCGCACAATCCTCCGCCTGGGCCGAGACCAGCGAAAACGCGGTGCCCGGCTGGGGGAATCGATCAATTGCGAGGAACACGTGTCCCAGCACGAACAAGAGCTGACGTCCGAGCGCGCCTACGTCGCGGGGCTCTACGAACAGCTCGACGCCGAACGCGCGCGCGTCGAGACCCGCTACGCGGACGCGCTGCGGGGGACCGGCGCGTCCGCGATGGAACGCGACGTGGAGGTCCGGGCGCAGGCCAGGGAGCTCGAACGACTGGGTGTGGCCGACCAGGGCCTGTGCTTCGGCCGGCTCGAACCGGTCGACGGTGAGCGCCGCTACATCGGCAGGATCGGGCTGTTCGACTCCGACGACGACTACCGGCCGCTGCTGCTGGACTGGCGTGCCCCGGCGGCACGTCCGTTCTACATCGCCACCGCGGCCAGCCCGGAGAACATGCGCCGACGCCGCCAGTTCCACACCCGAGGCCGCCAGGTCACCGACTTCACCGACGAGGTCCTCGGACGACCGGACGGGGAGTCCGGCGGTGACGCGGCGCTGCTCGCCGCGGTCAACGCTCCGCGCGGGGAGGGGATGCGCGACATCGTCGCCACCATCCAGGCCGAGCAGGACCGCATCATCCGACTCGACCACGCGGGTGTGCTGGTCATCGAGGGTGGTCCGGGAACCGGCAAGACCGTCGTGGCGCTGCACCGCGTCGCCTACCTGCTCTACACCCAGCGCGAGCGGATGGAGCGCAGCGGCGTGCTGGTCGTCGGCCCGAACCCGGCGTTCCTCACCCACATCGGCCGCGTCCTGCCGTCGCTGGGGGAGTCCGACGTCGTGTTCGCCACCACCGGAGACCTGGTTCCCGGCCTGCACGTCACGGCCGAGGACGCGCCGGACGTCGCGCAGCTCAAGGGCTCGCTGAAGATCCTCGACGTGCTGAAGGCCGCGGTCGCCGACCGCCAGCGGTTGCCCGAGCAGCCGCTGCACATCGAGCTGGAGGACGTGACGGTCCGCATCGACGCCGCGACCGCCGAGTGGGCGCGCGAGGAGGCCCGCGACAGCGGCCTGCCGCACAACGAGGCCCGCGCGGTGTTCACCGACATCGTCACCTACGTGCTCACCGAACGCGCCATCGGCCGCATCGGAAAGGGCTGGTTGACCAGGGACAACGAGGAGGTCTGGGAGAACCTGCGGGCCGATCTGCTCAGCGAGCTGGGCGAGCACCCGGCCTTCACCGAGGCCCTCGACGAGCTGTGGCCGATCCTCACCCCGCAGCAGCTCCTGGCCGACCTGTACTCATCGGCGGAGCGGTTGCGGGCTGTGGGCGCGGAGCCGCTGCACCGCGCTGATGGCCAGGCGTGGACGGTTTCCGACGTTCCGCTGCTCGACGAGCTCGTCGACCTGCTGGGCGTCGTGAAGACGTCCGACCCGGTGGCCTCGGAGCGAGCGGCCGAGGCCGAGTACGCCGCCGGAGTCCTGGAGATCATGCAGACCGAGCGGCACGACATGATGGACGACGAGGACCACCTGCTCGCCCAGGACCTGCTGCACGCGGAGGACCTGGCGGAGCGATTCGTCGAGCACGACACCCGCGACCTGGCCGAACGCGCCGCGGCCGACCGGGACTGGACCTACCGGCACGTCGTCGTCGACGAGGCGCAAGAACTGTCCGAAATGGACTGGCGGGTCCTGATGCGCCGATGCCCGAGCCGCTCGTTCACGGTCGTCGGAGACCTGGCGCAACGCCGCTCAGCGGCGGGCGCAGGCGCGTGGGGTGCGATGCTGGACCGCTACGTCCCCGGCCGCTGGGCGTACCGCGAGCTCACGGTCAACTACCGCACTCCGGCGGAGATCATGCAGGTCGCAGCGTCGCTGCTGGCCGACTTCGCCCCCGACGTGGTGCCCCCGGAGTCGGTCCGCTCCTGCGGAGTCGCGCCCTGGCACCGCCAGGTCACGGCATCCGAGATGGCCGCAGCCGTGGAGGAGTTCACCCGGGACGAAGCGCAACGCGAAGGAACCAGCGTCGTCATCGGACCTCCCGGCATCCCCGGCGCGGTGTCCCCGGCGGACACCAAGGGTCTCGAGTTCGACGCGGTCCTGGTGGTCGAACCCGCCCGGATCCTCGCCGAAAGCCCCCGAGGCGGCGCCGAACTCTACGTGGCCCTCACCCGAGCGACCCAACGCCTGGGAATTTTGCACCAAGACCCCCTCCCCGAGGCCCTCGCCGGACTCACCGCCTCACACCCCGCGCAGCTGGCGTGACCGGATTTCAGTGGAAGTCGGGACCCTGATTTCAGTGGAAGTCGGGACCCTGATTTCCACTGAAACCGGGTTCCCGATTTCCACTGAGATCCGAAACCACGAGGTGAGGTCAGTCCGTGATGCGTTCGCGGAGGAGCTCGACGCCGGGGCCTTCGAGGTCGATGAGGGCGACGGGGCGGCCGGTGATGGCCAGGGTGAGGGCCTCGGACGGGCCGTGGATCTCGGTGCCTTCGCCCCAGGTCCAGTCCTGGTCGGTGGCGATGAATCGGAGGCCGTTGAGGCGGCTGGCGGGTAGGAAGGCGCGGGCGCCCGGCTTCGAGACGAGGAAGTCCAGCGCCGGTCGCCACGAGCTCGGTGGCGGGTTGACGTCGAGACCGAGCGGCCGGGCGGCGTCGCGCAGGTGGATGCACGTGTCGGTCATCGGACCGAAGGGCCCGACGAACGGCACGTTCATGTGCCGACCGGCCAGCCGGCGCAGACCGGCCACGAGCTCGTCCGTGGGACGTCGGGCCCATTCGCGGGTCTGCTCGTCGACGTACCGGTCGAGATCGCCGCGGTAGCGAATGACCGTGCGCAGCACGCGAAACCAGCTGAACCGGGTTTCGAGGGGAGCGAGCAGGTGCGCCGCCACCTCTCGCACGGTCCACCCCGCGCACAGGCTCGGCGTCGCCCACTGCTCCGGCGTCAACGATGCGAACATGTCGGCTGCCAGCCGACGATTCTCCTCCGAGATCCGGAAGAGCTCTTCGAAATCCCTGGTCACCACAGAACCCTACGACACCCACCGACACCCAACCCCGTCTTCTCCAACTTCCCCAACCCCACCAGGGACAAAGCCGCAGTCCCCCAACCGCAGTCAACGCCCCAACCACGTCCGTCGGGCACTGCCGGTCGATCGGTGCAACTGGTCCGGACACTCCCACTGTCTCGCCGCCCGGGGTTGGGTTTCCGGATTTCAGTGGAAATCCGTGGTCGGGTTTCAGTGGAAATCGGAACCCGGATTTCCACTGAAATCCGGGAAGCCGGGTGACCACCACGCGTCTGGACGCTCCCGTCCGGGGTCGGGACCCGGAATACCCTGGTAATCAGGGACCAGGTGACGCACGTGATCCGGGTTTCGACGCCCTTCGTCGATGCGCCGACCCGCGTCGCCGTCGGTCCGCGCCCTCAGCCAGAGGTCCTGCGATTCTGGGGCTCGCAGGACCAGGCACGCCCACAGCCGCGCGCCTACGCTGTCCGAGAAGCTGACCCTGCTCGCCACGACCTCGGTCACGCGCGACTCCTCCGAGCGCGCGCTCTGATCTCCTGACCGGAGCTTCCGAACGATGGGGAGGACCACATGCCGCAGACGATCGCGATCACCGGTGCTACCGATGGGCTCGGCCGGGCCTTGGCCCTGCGTCTGGCGAGCGGGGACGTCCGGCTCGTGCTGCACGGCCGTGACGCCGGCAAGGTCGAGGAGGTAGCAGCCGAGGTGCGGGCGGCGGGTGGTGCCGCACCTGTCACCGCGACCGCCGACCTGGCCGAGCTCGCCCAGGTGTCGAAGATGGCCGACACCATCGGCAGCAGCGTCGACAGGCTCGACGTGCTGGTCAACAACGCGGGCATCGGATCGGGCGAGCCGGACGGGCGCGACCGCCGGACCAGCGAGGACGGTCACGAGCTGCGCTTCGCCGTGAACTACCTGGCCACCTTCGCGCTCACCGAGAACCTGCTGCCGCTCCTGCGCTCCTCGTCGGAGGAGGGACGTGCCGCTCGCGTGGTGCACGTGGCGTCGCTGGCGCAGGACCCGCTCGACTTCGACGACCTCATGCTCGAACGCGACTACTCGGGCTCCCGCGCCTACGGACAGAGCAAGCTCGCGCAGATCATGCACAGCTTCGACCTCGCCGAGCGGTTCGCGCCCACCGAGCTGGCCGCGACCTGCCTGCATCCGGCCACCTTCATGCCGACCAAGATCGTCTTGTCGGAGGTCGGCAGGAGTTCGGACTCGTTGGAAACCGGGGTGGAGGCGACGCGCAGGCTCGCGGTGGACGAGTCGCTCGAAGGTGTCACCGGCCAGTTCTTCGACCGCCTCCGTCCCGCTCGGGCTCACGCCCAGGCCTACGACGCCGAGGCCAGAGCCACGCTGCGCGCCCGCACCCTCGCTCTCGTCTAGCGCCGGAGGCTGTTCTGGTCCGAACTGACCGGGCAAAAAAGACATCGATCATGAACGGCCCGAGGTGGCCGCTCAGAGTCGTCGACGAGATCCCGGCGGCTAGCGGCGGATGATCTTGATGATGATCTGCCCGACGATGAACCAGATCAACGCGGCCAGCGCGTAGTTGAGCACGACGCCGAGCAGCGCATCATCCGGGGTGAAGACGTCACCGAGCCCCAGCACGAAGGTCTGCGCGAGGGTGTAGATGAACGACACGAAGCCGTTGCCCTGGTTCGCGTCGAGCACCACGAACAGCACGTGCAACGCGAACACCAGCACCACGATCGACACCACGATCCGCACGATCCGCGCAATGGTGTCCCCGACCTGCCCCGGACGCCGAGGAGGGCGTCGGTCGCCGTAGTCGTCCCCGTACGGGTACCGCCCGGGGTCGTTCCGGTCGTAGGGATCGTGTGGCTGGTAACTCATGGTGCGGATTGTGTCACGCCCCGCACGCAGAACAAGTCGAGCGATCAGGTGTGTTCTCGAGGGAGTTGACGCCCTCACCTCGCTGGACGCGTCCCGCAGCGCCTCTTGACCATGCCCCGAGGGCACGCCCTTGACTGGCGAAGGGGATGGTTCGACGACGAGAGGCACCCGAATGGTCAACAAGCTCAAGAGGCGCTGGCAGCTCGCCAAGGTCAGATCCGGCGACGGGAGCCCGCTTCGCGATTACCGGCTCTGGCAGCTCTTCTCCCGCTCCCTGTTCTTCCTCGAACTCGCCGACCACGACGGGATCAGCCACTCCTACGCTGTCGACGTCCGGTATCTCGCCGATGCGAAGACGAGGAAGCAGCACGACGACGGGGAAGGCAATGCCCCTGCCGCGCTGTACCGGAACGGCGTGCAGGTGTCGCGCTCCAACGTGCCGACGGCGTTCCCAGTGCCCGGCGGCGTCATCGAGGTCGCCACCACCGGGTTCGGGTTGAAACGCATGCACTTCGTCTCCGAAGCCGGCGAGGAACGAGCACTGCGCCCGCACCGCCGTTCCCAAGAAGGCCTCCGCGCGAGGTTCGGGCAGCGCTTCCCCCGCGCCAGCGCGGTCATCGGTGCAGCAGCGGTGGTCATCCTCGTCGTGGCGCTCGCGGTGAACCTCCTCCACGGCGCCGAGGTCCTCACCCACAGCCCGGTCATCGCCGAGAAGGTCGGCACGTTCACCTCACCGATCCACCTTCCCACCTGGGCGAACGCCACGTTGATCACCGCAGGAGCCCTCGCAGCCCTCGAACGCGCCACGAGACTCCGCCACAACCGCTTCCTCGACGCAGTGACGTCCTGACCCCGCGCGTGCGGGCTACCACTCGAAGCGCTCGGGGTGCTGAGAACGAGAAGTGCCGGAATTCTTCTCGGCGGCTGTGATATTGCAGGTGCATGATGGTTCGCGCGTGGATGGCTGCTTGGGAGATGGAGTGCTGCGGCACACCGTTCCGCGTGGGCGACACGGTGACTTGGCCGCTTCTCGACCTGGACACCGAGGGCCTCGCTTTCGTGCAGGAGCGGCTCGGGGAGGACGCAGGCGCTCCGATCACGCACAGCGCGATCTTTCACGGCAAGCGCGTAGTGGACGTCCCCAAGGCTTCCGGTGTCGTGACCGGGATCCACGCGCTCTACAGCCGCTTCGAACGAACCTCGGCGCGCGAGAGACGCCCGGTCCCGCATTCCGGCCGACTCGTGTGGCTCCACGACTCCGATGCTCACGACGACATCACCGCGGACGAAGACGAGGGCATCACAGCCTACGTCGTCGACCTCGACGTCCAGGAGCAAAAGCGGAACGAGGAGGCCCGCCGGTGATGCCGTCGTCCCGCAGCCAACCGGACTGGCTGGCGCTGGCTGCGCAGCCTGATCGCAATGCACCGCACTCTGCGTTCGTGACGAGGACTCGTGGAGGAGATGGCTTCATGACCACATCATCACAGCCGTAGCTGCCCGCATGTGGGCTCTGCGGAGGGCAACAAATCGGTGGACTCCGGCTCGCCGGGCAGCATGTCGGACTGCATCCGCACGCGAAGCCAGAGAACTTCTACTGGTGCTGGCATGCACGTGTTGTTTTTGCTCGCGATCAGAACGAACTGGTCGATGCGTCCAGAGGAAGAGATGCGCGGCGACCAGCAGCGACGGCCTGCTGGGTTGCTGCTTCGGCTGCCTTTTTAACCCTCGCGGGGTTATCGCCAAGTCCGGGCGGATGGCGTTCGAGTGATAAAGAGCATTCTTGCGGGAATCGTCACGCAGAGCGCGCGGTGGCGGGTACGGTGTGCGACGGCTTGCTGACGGACTTCTGTCTCTGGGGGACACCAAGTTGCCGGACTTTTCGGTAGACATCGGCGGTCTGGATGCCTTGAGCAAGAACCTGGATCGATCGATCGAGAACATCGACGGCGCGACCAAGCGCGTGAAGGACATGGGGTCGGGCTCTCTCGGGCCAGAGGACCTCAACGAGGCGTGCTCCGACTTCCGAGCGGACTGGGAAGAGGGGCTGGACAAGCTTCGCGGCGCTGTCGAACAGATCAAGGGCGCCCTCGATGCGTCCAAGCAGACCTACGCCGAGCTGGACAGCTCGATCGCTGCGAGTTTGCGGAAGATGTCTGGGGACGTAGCGGCTGGTGCCGCTGAGAAGTCCCAGAGCAGTGGCGCTGGGGGTGCTCGATGAGCGGAGGAACGTACCCCTCTCTGGGATTTGACCCGGCGCGCGGCGATGTTGCGGGGGTGAGGTCAGTTGCCAAGCAGCTGGGAGACACCGCGACCTACTCCCGTGAAGCCC
The DNA here is from genome assembly GCF_040677225.1 of Saccharopolyspora sp. NPDC049357. Lineage (NCBI taxonomy): Bacteria > Bacillati > Actinomycetota > Actinomycetes > Pseudonocardiales > Pseudonocardiaceae > Saccharopolyspora > Saccharopolyspora sp. NPDC049357. The sequence goes on from NZ_JBFAQJ010000053.1 coordinate 13,742, forward strand.
ATGAAGTCCTGATGTCGGTGAAGAATCAGAAGGACGTTTGGCAAGGTGAAGCGGCAAAGGCTTTCGCAGATGGTCTCGGCGAGCTTCCCAAATACCTGGACGATGCGCATACGTCCCTCAGGGACGCAGGTAAGGCGTTGTCGACCTGGGGTGACCGCCTGCAGGAGCACCAGCGGGAAGCTGCGCGGTTAGAGGAACAGGCACGCCGGGCGTTGCAGGACTACGAGGCTAAGACCAAGGCTGCTGAGGGTGCGCGCAACGCGGCGCAGCAGAACGCCGACAACCCAGAAATGCGGGATGCCGCAACCCAGAAGATCAACGCGGCGAATGACGCTTGGGATGAAGTCGAGGCGATCCGGCGCAAGGCAGCTGACCTTCAAGACACGTGGGAAGAGGACGCACGATCCTGTGCCGAAAAACTGAACGAAGCGGCAGAAAAGGCGCCGAACAAAGCGTTTTTCGAGTCTTTCGGAGAGTTGTTCGATGACGCGGGAAAGTGGTTCAAGGACCACTTGGGTGACATCGGTGATATCGCAGGGATCGTTTCCGCTGTTGCTGGAGCATTGGCATTCATCCCTGTGCTTGCGCCGGTGGCGGGCCCAGTGGCTCTGATTGCAGGTGGTGTCGCCCTCGCCGCTCACGGTGCCGATATGGCCGTCAACGGGAAGTTTGACGATCCGAATGCTTGGGTTTCGGTTGGCGGTGACGTGTTGGGACTGGTTCCGGGGGTTGGAGCGATATCCAAGGGGTTCAACGCAGCTAGCGACGTCGTTGCGGGTGCGGACCGCATGGTTGACGTAACCCGAGCTACCGGAGCTGCAGGAATGCTCGACACGGCGGGTGAGGCCGCGGTGAAGGGTGGTCGTGCCTTCGCCGACGAGGCTGCGCAAGCAGCTCAGGAACCAGCGAGGGCATTCACCCAGGTTGCGGAGAAGGCGCTCGGGCCGACAGCTTCGGACGGCCTTCAACAATCCGTCGCGAAGGCCGTCCAGGGCGGGACTGCTGTTGGTCTCCAGGTTCCGTCAGGAGCGGGACTGGTCGGTAATGATCAGAACACTACGGATGCGAAGAACGCCGGCGGTGTTGCGAGCGGCATCCTCAGCGGTATCGCCGTCAGGTAAAGGTATCAATCGTGATGACTGCTGAAACCGGAACCGCAAACACGCTTCCGCTCTGGTTCAAGATCCCGGAACAACTGCATGAGGTAGACCTCTACGGATCTCCTGCGAGTCGGATTCAGCGTTCTTACGAGAACGTCTCCGTGCTCATGGAGGGAGCCGACGTGGCCGAGCAAATCCACGTCGTCTACCTCCAGGAACAAATGCTGTCTCAGCTCTTGGCCAACGGAGCGGTCTTCGTGGGGCATTGTCTCGCTCGTTCGGAGGCTGACCCGGCTAAGCTGACTGCGGCTCAATTCAGCATCTTGGTCCAACCTGCAAATCTCTCAGCGCGTCGGCCTCTACATGCGCTAGCGGGTGCCCTCAAGCAGCCTGGGATGAGGCGTGAAGTCGGTTTTGCTGATTACCCGGCAGGAGAAGCGCTCGTTGTCGGAGAAGAAGTCGAGGTCACGCTGCCCACGACGTTGACCGGGAAACCCGTGGAGAACACTCACCGTGTGCGGCAGGTCCAGATTGTCCTGCCTTTCCCGGGAAATCAGCGACTGGCCATTGTCGGAGTATCCAGTGAGACCCTGGCCGACTGGAAGCACTTCGTGACGATGCTGGATGGCATCGCCCGTAGCATCTCCTTCACCGACCCGGCGGAACCGTCCATCGGCGATCTGCTCGCCGGCCTGTAGCAGGCGGATGACCAGGAGGAATGACGGATGGGCACGATCATTGGCTGCTCGCTTTTCGCGGCGGTCGCACTGTGGATCGCTGCTGAGCGTGTGCTCGCGCGTTTTCAGAGCGCCGGGCGCGGCGCCGATTCCGTGCGACGGGAATTAGCCGGTCGACGTACCGGGGATGGGCACATCGAAGTCACTGTGTGGCGAGCGCATCCACTGTCCGACCACATGATCAAGGAGATCGCCTCCTCCAAGGGGTTCAGGTTCGTCGGCGAGACGAGTAGGTACGGCAGCCTGGTGCTGCGGTTTGTCAAGGCAACGGAGAAGGGAGCGGTCTGACGTGTCGCAGGAAACGGCCAACGCCATCGCGCTATGGATCCTTGTCCCTTCCCTGATCCTCGTTGTCGTGATCACGGTCGGGACAGCGCTGGGTACGCCGCGCGGCGTCCGCGACACCCGCAGAGAGCGCCAGATGGCTCAGCTCGATCAGGGCGCGGCGCAGGAGAGGGTTCGACAGCACACTTTCCAGATCGATTGGCTGGACTACCGGGAGATTTCGAAGCCGGAGATCGTGTCGATCCTCAGCAAGCACGGGTGGGCTTATCGGGACGAGGAACTGGGAGACAAGGAGTGGCTACTGCGCTTCGACTTGAGCTCGACGAGGAACCGGACGAGTGCTGGACAAGGCTGACTCCCGACGCCGACTCGACGCGGAGCTAAGGGAAGCGGAGTTGGACGTTCAAGGCCGATACCACCTGGATACCTCGCAGTACGCGGCTTTGTCACTGGCGGACATCGGGGCGGGGATTCATGCGGCAGGGTTCACCGTGGTCAGCAGCCTCCCTAGTTCAACTGGTCGCATGCTGGTTCTCGCCCATCCCGAGACGACGACGTTGTCCGTCAGTGACGGCCCGTTCGTACCGAGGGTTGGACTGTCGTCCAGCGAGCTCAACTGGGCTCGTGAGCGTCACAGGGTCTGGGCTAAGAAGTTCAACAGGCAGATTGGGCTGGCGTTCTTCCACGCGGTTTTCGGCTTGATCATCCTGGTCAGTGCTCTACGTTCCTTCGGGCCTGCTGATGGCAGCCGCTATTTCGCGACGCTCGGCGTCGGAATCACCCTGCTGCTCCTGTTCGTTCTTGCTGTGTTCAAGGCCGTCGGCGCGCGCAGGAAGCGTTGGCAAGAGATCGGTCATCTCGTTGAGCGCTAATTCCGCATGATCGATACCTGCGCTCCGGGTCCCCGGCTGCTGTGAGTACCTGCCTGCGTCTTTGAGTCGGCTCTTTGCTCGATCTGACCTGTGAGTGGGGTGGGGTGGGCTAGCGTCCGGGGTCTTCCCTGGTTGATCGCCTGGTGGGGGAGGTTCGTGACGGTTGAGGTTCATCCGCAACTTTGTCAGCAGGTGATTTCGATGGGGGTAACAGTTGACGCGTACGACATTTGGGGTTCTTGTCGCAATTCTCGGTCTGCTCGCTGTGGGGTGTGGTGGGGGTTCTGAGACTTCACCTCGGCCTCCTGAGAGTGAGTCGTCGGCATTCGTGCCGCGAGCTGGTCCGGCCAAGGTGACGGAGGTGGCTGAGAAGTGCGCCGTCGTCGCTGAGGATCAGTGGCGGGGAGTTGGCGTTGACCAACCACCGCGTCAAAGCGATTGGAACGGGACGTCGGGGTGCGAGTACCAGTTGAGCGGTGATGCGGGGTGGTCCGTCTTCGTCGGCGTGAGCGGGGAGCGGAGCTACAAGGCTGAGGTCAATCGGCGCGCCGAACCAACCGGTGGCGCGGACCTCAAGGGCTACCCGGGCAAGACTTTCCGGAGCGGCACGGACTGCACGCTGATCGCGGACATCTCGGACCTGGGGTTCCTGGTGGCCACGGCAAGACGGCAGGTTCGGACGAGCATGGCGTCGATCCCTGCGTGTTGGCGGAGCAGTTCGGGGGGATGGCCGTGATGAACCTTCCTGAGGCGCCCGTGCCCGCGGCCGGGTAGTGGCTCGTGAATCCCCGGGTTGCTACGTGGAGTGATCTCCCAAACCGTCGGGTTCACCTGCTTGTACCTGCTGGCTGAATCGTTCGCGGTGCTCTTACGTGCCCGCTGGGCAAGTGCCGATCGTGATCGCGTTGTTGGTCTTGATCGGGAGGATTGATGAGCGGTCGTGTGGGTGTGCCGGTTCGGGTTCGGCGGGTGTCGAGCGAGCTTCGGGAGCTTCGGCTGCGGAGCGGGCTCGGGGCCGAGGAGGTTGCCGGGGCTCTTGGCATGTCCATGAGCAAGCTGTCTCGGATGGAGTCCGGGCAGCGCGGGCTGCAGGCCGATGACGTGTCGGCGCTGCTCGGGCTCTACCGCGTTCCAGCGCGGCGGCGGGAAGAGCTGTTGAGCCTGGTGCGCAACGCAGCGATGCCCAACTGGTGGCAGGTGCAGGAAGGGCGTCTGCCTGCGATGTGGGAAGAGGCGACCAGATTCGAGCGGGAAGCTGCGGCGATCTTCAACTACGAGACGACGCTCGTACCAGGGATGTTGCAGACAGCTGGGTACGCATCGGCGCTCGTCGGCGGAACGGACCCTGATCTGAAACATCGCCGAGATCGAAACGTTGGTTACCTCTCGTCTCAGCCGTCAGACGGTCTTGAACAGGGCTAATGCTCCGCACTTCGAGGCGTTGATCGAACAGAGCACGCTTGAACGCCTAGTGGGCGAGGCAGGTGTGATGTACCAGCAGATTCGCCACCTTGTTTCTGCGGCCAGGCAGGACAACATCACGGTCCGGGTGGTCGAAACCCGCGCAGGTGCGCACCCCGGTTTGGACGGGCCATTCGTCCTCTTCGACTTCGACCAGCATCCGAGCCTGGTCCTTCTTGAGAACCGCGGTAGCAGTGCGTTCCTGGAAGAGCCCGAGCATGTCGCCGCGACGAGAGAAGCCCTTCGGCGGTTGCACGAGGCCGCGTTGCCCGCTCACGATTCAATCGCGCTCATGAACGACATCGCCGACAAACTCGTTTAAAACTCAAGGAGCGGATTGTGACTGCGCCGGAACGGCATACGCTTCAGTGGCGCAAGAGCACTCGGAGCAGCAACTACGCGAACTGCGTTGAGGTCGCCTTCGCGGGCGACGACGTGCACACCCGTGACTCGAAGAATCCTGCTGGTCAACACCTGATTTTCGGGCAGCCGGCGTGGTCGTCCTTCGTACAGGGGCTGCGGGATGGCCGGTTCGGCGACCCTCGTCGCAGTTGAGGAAGCGATTGTTAGGGGTCGATAGGGGCTGGAACACAAGATCAACTGGCTGGGAAGCCCCTAGCGGCGATCTGAGATCCATTTCACTCGTTTGCCGGTTCCTGTTTTGACCAACTTCGCTACACGCGCGCAGGCCCGTGCGCTAACGTTTGCCACGCTGGCAAGTGGATGTCCGTCGCCCTCGTCGCGACGGCACGTGGACAAGGGGAGTTCGGCGTGAGCAACGAGGGGGTCAAGGCATGACGTTCCCGAACAGCTTCTGGGGCACGATCGGCGAGACTTTCGACCGGATGGCGGACAAGGCGGCACTTGCTGCTTCGCAGTCTGCTGGCGGTTCTATGCGCATCGAGCCGGACAAGGTGGATGAGCTCGCATCGTTCTTCGAGGCGGAAGCGATCGCGATGGAAAACCGTGAAGCGGACGTCTACCGGCTGGCGCAAGTCCCGACTGCTGGCAAGGACCCGGTCAGTGTGCGGTCGGCTTCGACCTACGGGCAGGTCGCTGACGGCGACGAAGAGGCGTATCTGAACAACTACAGGAAGCTTGCGGGTGTCTTCAAGGACACGGCCGCGAACTTGCGCGCGAGCGCTGCTCAGACGCGTACCAACGACCAAGACTCGGCGGACAGCTTCCGGTCCTAAGGCCGGATGGAGGAGGAAACCTTGCGTAAGGGGCTCGCTATCGGCTCGGTTCTGGCCAGCTTCGTGTTGGCTGGATGCTCGGGGAGCGGTGGGACCGCGGGAACCCCCAGCAGCGCTCCGGCCGAGCCTCCGGCTCCGCCGAGCTCGTCGCGCCAAGCGCCCGCCAAGTCGGTGCAGCTTGCGGATCAGTGCGCGAGTTTGCCGCAGGCGCAGCAGCAGGCCCTGGGGGTCACGCTGCCTCCGCAAGCCCGCGAGTCGAATGGCATGCCCGGTTGCACTTACGTTTCCGGGCAGGGCGGTTCGGATCAGGGCTGGAACGTCTTCGTCGCTGTTACGACGACCGAGACGATGAAGGACTTCACGGAGTCCACGGCTGACGTTGTGCCTACTGAGGTGGCAGGCTATCCGGCTGCGCAGTCCGGAAACGAAGGACGGAACTGCATGGTCTCCGTCGACGTCTCAGATCAGGGATCCGTGTTCGTGAACGCCATCTCTCGGGTCCAGTCGGTTAATGCGTGCGATGTCGGCAAGCAAATCGCAGGTGCGGTTGTTCAGAATCTTCCGAATGCCTGACTGAGGGGGTAGGCGGTGACAGGTAGGCAACTTGAGCCTGCGGACTTTGAAGGTGCGCAGCTCGATCAGATGCGTAAGTGGGTCAGCAGCGGAGCTGGTGCTGAAGGGCTCTACGAGGTCTCGACCGGTTGGAACGGTGAGGACCAGTATCTCCGTGACCTGAAGACCCGGCTTGAGGACAAGCTGAAGCAGGTCGGCGCGGTCATGCAGTCCGAGTCTGGCGAGGCAATGAAGAACCAGGCCATGCCGGTCGTCCTGTGGACTGAGGTCACGGCGGACAGCGCAAAGCTTCAATCCGAGCAGATGACTGCTCAGGGTGACGCTTTCGGCAAGGTTCAGACCTCGATCCCGGGCAAGGGTGAAGAGCAGTCCGTTCCGGATGATGGCTGGCTCGAGGAAGGGTGGGACACCCTCACAACCGGGTCCACCGACGCCGAGGATGCCAAGGCTCACAACGAGAAGTTGCGTCAGGAAGCCGTACAGGCTTTCAGCACGTACCAGGAGACCAGCCAGAACAACGTTGCTGGCAGTGCCGTCTTCACCCCGCCGCCAGACGGCGGCATGAAGACCACTGTGACGGGCTCCCCCGGCCCCAGCGTCGGTGGTGTTGGCTCCTCGTCGCCGTCTTCCACCTCCAGTGCTTGGGCTGGTGGGGCCGGTTCTGGCGCTGGTGGTTACACCGGTGGCGGCGCTGGTGGTGCTGGCGGTGGTGCTTACGGCGGTGGTGCTGCTGGTACCGGTGCTGCTTGGGCGACTCCGCCTGGTGGTGGCTCGGGTTCGAACCAGAACCCCGGTGGCACCGGTCGTGTGCCGAACGGGCCTGGTGTCCCCGGTGGCACTCCCGGTCTCGGCGCCGGCCCGGGTTCGGGCACTGGTGCGCGGCCGGGTGCCGGTAGCGGCGCTGGTGGCCGCGGTGGCGCTGGTGCGGGCCGTGGCGTGGGGGCCGGCTCGGGTGCCGGTGGTCGCGCTGGCGGGCCCGGCATGGGCGCCGGTGGTCGTGCGGGCATGGGTGGTCTCGGCGGTGGAGCTGCCGGGGCCGGCGGTGCTGGTGCCGCCGGTGGCCGCGGTGGTGCTGGTACCGCCGGTGCGGGCGCGGGTGCGCGCGGCAGGGGTCAGGAAGGCGAGGACGACCTCGAGCACGAGACTCCCGACTACCTGATCGGCGACCAGGGCGTCTTCGACGAGGACCTGCCGAAGGTCGCCCCGCCGGTCTTCGGTGACTGGGACAACCAGCGGTAATTGCTCGTCAACGCAGATCAGCCAGTGGGCGGTACCGCTTCGGTGCCGCCCACTGGTTCTTGCGAGAACGTGGACGATCAGGGCTCGGACTGTGGGGGACGGCCGTGCGTCGTGGGCTTCCGAACGGCTGAGAACTGGACGGATCAGTGAACAACTCGGATCAATTCGTGGACGCTCTCGGGGCGGTGCCGTCCACACTTTCTGGCTGGGGAGAACCGGTGAAGATCGAGCTGTCGAAGCAGGGCTTCCACGAGGCGTGGAAGTACTTCAACCTCGGCACCAAGCCGCTCGTGCTCAACGTCCTGCCCGAAGGCATCCTCGAAACCGAGCGGCGCCAGGTCGAGGCTCGCGCGCGAGATGAGCTGCAGGCGCTCGGTTTCGGCAACGAGATGCGCGAAGAGGACATCCAGGGGGCCCTGCTGCCGCTCACGCGCTACGAGCGGGCCTTCGACATCAACTTCCGGCAGCGCAAGCCCGACGGTGGTCAGAGCATCGTCGCAGGCATGGTCGCGTGCACCCGGGGCCACGCGACGCTCGCGGTGCTCACCGAAGAAGCCGTGACCGTCCAGACGCTGCCCGCCGACTCCATGGTGCGGGCGCTCCTGAGCGTGCTGCCCGACGACGTCAAGGCCGGTCCCGGGCGGGGCGTGTCGCTGCGCAGCTCGGCGATGGAAGCCGCCGCCAAGTCCGCGGGCAACGACCGCGAGATGGGCGAGGCGCTCGTGCGGCAAGGCATCCGGCGCGAGGAGGCGAAGACGCTGGTGGAAATGGCCGGCGGCGCTCGCAACGCCTACGCGCAGGTCGGCTACGCCGTCATGGACGGGCAGGGCAAGCGGCACCGGGCCCCGATGGTCACCAACTTCTTCGCCAACGCCAAGGGCTGGTACATGATCGAGAACAGCCGCCGCAGCGACGAAGGATGGACGACCATCGCGCCGATCGACCGGCAGCGCATGGCCAGCCGCGTGCACGACCTCGTCAAGACGCTGTAGCCAGAGCGGGGCCCCGGGTCGAGCGCCCGGGGCTCTCTCGCGTCCGGGAACAGCTCGTCCGCGGCTCGCCGGCCCGCCTTCGCGGGCTCTGAGGCCCTGGCCAGGCCCGCAGGTGCACGGCACGCTGCGGAAGCGCTTGACCGGGGCTCGGAGGGCCCAGCGGGCTGCGCAGCGCTGAAGAGGCCGGTCAGGCGGTCGGCGAGGGTGCGCAAACCCCGTGGACAGGCTCCAACGGGCTCCCGCCAGCTGCCCCGACCGTGTCAGGGCCGGGCCCCGCCGCGTCTGGACGGGCGGAGCCACCGGGTGCTTCGGTGCCGCATCACGGGGACCGCCCTTTCCGTTGAGTGGAAGAAAACAAGATCAACTTCTATCATAGAACAGGCTCTCGAACGGCGTGCGTTCGGGGACCGTTTAACGCGGTTGTGACCTGCGGAGACAACCCTCACGTGGCTCAACTGTGCGGAAATCGGACACATTCCGATAAGTTTTGCTGAGATTAGTGCACTTCAGCGGCTTTGTTGATAGGACTTGCAGCGGCCCCGTGCTCGTGCACGCCTTGTACGGGTAGAACTTCAAGGGCCAGGGCGGTGGGGCGGACTGATCTGCTCCACAAAACCGGGACCCCCGTGGGCAACCGCCTTTCGGGACTCGGTACCGTCGCCCGCACCGATCAAGAGAAACCCCACATCACGGAGGACATGGTGGCCCTTCCCCAGCTGACTGAGGAGCAGCGGGCAGCAGCTCTGGAAAAGGCGGCTGCCGCCCGTCGCGCCCGAGCTGAGCTCAAGGAGCGCCTCAAGCGAGGCGGAACCACGCTGGCGGAGGTCCTGGAGACCGCCGACAACGACGAGGTCTTGGGCAAGATGAAGGTCTCCGCCCTGCTCGAGGCCCTTCCCGGCGTCGGCAAGGTCCGTGCGCAGCAGATCATGGAGCGGCTGGAGATCGCCAACAGCCGTCGGCTGCGCGGGCTGGGCGAGCGGCAGCGCAAGGCGCTGCTCACCGAGTTCAGCGGCGAGTGATCGACGCAAAAACCGGCGCTGAGCCGAGGATCGTCCGTCAGGGCGAGCCTCGGCTCACCGTCGTTTCCGGGCCTTCTGGAGTCGGCAAGTCCAGCGTGCTCAGCGAGGTGCGCAGGCAGGTTCCGGAGGTGTACTTCAGCGTGTCCGCGACCACCAGGGCTCCGCGTCCCGGTGAGATCGACGGAGTGCACTACCACTTCGTCTCCGTCGCGGAGTTCGAGCGGATGATCGCCGACGGCGAGATGCTCGAACACGCCCGCTACGCGGGCAACTTCTACGGGACGCCGCGCAAGCCCGTCCAAGAGGCGATCGCCGCGGGCAAACCGGCCGTTCTGGAGATCGAACTCCAAGGCGCCCGCCAGGTTCGCAGCGCCTGGCCGGACGCGCAGCTGGTCATGCTGCTGCCGCCGTCCTGGGACGAGCTGGTCGACCGGCTCACCGGCCGCGGCACCGAACCGGCCGACGTCGTCGAGAAGCGACTCGCCGCCGCGCGGGACGAGCTGGCAGCCGAACCGGAGTTCGACGAGACGGTCGTCAACGCCGATGTGCAGTCCGCGACCAGCGAATTGGTACGATTGATACTCGGCCACGAGAAGTGACGTCTCCCTTCCCGTTGTCCGAGCGACCTACTACTGAGCAGGAGCCACACCTGTGAGCACCCCTAGCGCGCTGGCTGCGCTCAACAGCAGCCCGTCGACCAACACCGTCGAGGGCATCACCTACCCGCCGATCGATGACCTGCTGGAGCAGGTCAGCTCGAAGTACGCGCTGGCCATCTACTCCGCCAAGCGCGCGCGGCAGATCAACGACTACTACGCGCAGCTCGGCGAGGGCCTGCTGGAGTACGTCGGCCCGCTGGTCGAGCCCGGCCCGCGTGAGAAGCCGCTGTCGATCGCGCTGCGCGAGATCCACGCCGGCGTGCTCGAGCACACCGAAGGCGAGTGACGTCTGAACCGACCGAGGACCGCCCGCGGGTGGTCCTCGGCGTCAGCGGTGGCATCGCCGCCTACAAGGCGTGCGAGGTCCTGCGGCGGCTGACCGAGTCCGGTCACAGCGTCCGCGTCGTGCCGACCGAGGCCGCGCTGAACTTCGTCGGCGCCGCGACCTTCGAGGCGCTGTCCGGGCAGCCGGTGGTCACCGGCGTGTTCTCGGACGTGCACGAGGTCCCGCACGTGCGCCTCGGGCAGGAAGCCGACCTCGTCGTCGTCGCCCCCGCCACCGCTGACCTGCTGGCCCGTGCGGCCAACGGGCAGGCGCCCGACCTGCTCACCAACACCCTGCTGACCGCGCGCTGCCCCGTGCTGATGGTCCCGGCGATGCACACCGAGATGTGGGAGCACCCGGCGACCCGGCAGAACGTGGCGACGCTGCGCAGTCGCGGCGTGATCGTCGCCGAGCCCGACAGCGGTCGGCTGACCGGCAAGGACACCGGCAAGGGGCGGCTGCCCGACCCGGCCGAGATCGTCGACCTGGCCCGGCTGCTGCTGACCTCCTCCACCGCGCTGCCGTGGGACCTGGAAGGTCGCCGGGTGGTCATCTCCGCCGGTGGCACGCGGGAATCGCTCGATCCCGTCCGCTACCTGGGAAATCGCTCCTCCGGGCGGCAGGGCTACGCGCTGGCGCGCATCGCCGCGCACCGCGGCGCCGACGTGACGCTGGTGGCGGCGCACACCGCCGACCTGATCACGCCCGCCGGAGTGCGGCTGATCAGGGTCGGGACCGCCGAGGAGATGCGGTCGGTGATGCTCGCCGAGGCCGACGGCGCCGACGCGGTCGTCATGGCCGCCGCCGTGGCCGACTTCAAACCGGTCAACCGGGTCGAGCACAAGATCAAGAAGACCGATCGGGACCCGGAACCCGTTGCGCTGGCCCGCAATCCCGACATCCTCGCCGAGATCGTCGAAGCGCGGGCGGCCGGCAAGCTCTCGGCGTCGCTGATCGTCGGGTTCGCCGCCGAAACCGGTGATGCCACCTCCTCCGTCCTCGACCACGGTCGGGCCAAGCTCGCGCGCAAGGGCTGCGACATGCTCGTGGTCAACGCCGTGGGCGAGGGCATGGCCTTCGAGGTCGAGGACAACTCCGGCTGGCTGCTCGGCGACGACGGAACCGAGGAGCGCATCGCCTTCGGCGCCAAGTCCCTGCTGGCGTCCACATTGTGGGACTCGGTCGGTCGGCGGCTCTCCGACCAGTAGTGTTTGTCGGCAACAGGCCGCAAGCACCAGAGGAGAGTCGTTGAGCCAGCAGCGGTTGTTCACCAGTGAGTCGGTGACCGAAGGGCATCCCGACAAGATCTGCGACGCGATCAGCGACTCCGTCCTGGACGCGCTGCTCGCGCAGGACCCGCGCTCCCGCGTCGCGGTGGAGACCATGGTGACCACCGGGCAGGTGCACGTGGCCGGAGAGGTCACCACCGAGGCCTACGCCGACATCCCCGCCATCGTGCGCGAGAAGATCCTCGAGATCGGCTACGACTCCTCCGCCAAGGGCTTCGACGGCAACTCATGCGGCGTCAACGTCGCCATCGGCTCCCAGTCGCCCGACATCGCGCAGGGCGTCGACACCGCGCACGAAACCCGCGTCGAAGGCGTCATCGACGAGATCGCCCAGCAGGGCGCCGGCGACCAGGGCCTCATGTTCGGCTACGCCTGCGACGACACGCCCGAGCTCATGCCGCTGCCCATCGCGCTGGCCCACCGGCTGTCGCGTCGGCTCACCCGCGTCCGCAAGGACGGCGTGCTGCCCTACCTGCGGCCCGACGGCAAGACCCAGGTCACCATCGAGTACGACGGCGAGAAGCCCGTGCGGCTGGACACCGTCGTGCTGTCCACCCAGCACGCCGAGGAGATCGACCTCGACGGGCAGCTCGTCGGCGACATCAAGGCCCACGTCGTGGAGCCGGAGATCTCGTCGCTGGCGCTGAGCACCTCCGACACGCGGCTGCTGGTCAACCCGACCGGCCGGTTCGTCGTCGGCGGTCCCATGGGCGACGCCGGCCTGACCGGGCGGAAGATCATCGTCGACACCTACGGCGGCATGGCCCGCCACGGCGGCGGCGCCTTCTCCGGCAAGGACCCGTCCAAGGTCGACCGCTCCGCGGCGTACGCGACGCGGTGGGTGGCCAAGAACGTCGTCGCCGCCGGACTCGCCAAGCGCATCGAGGTCCAGGTCGCCTACGCCATCGGCAAGGCCGCCCCGGTCGGGCTGTTCATCGAGACCTTCGGCACCGAGACCGTCGACCCCGACCGGATCCAGCAGGCTGTCAACGAGGTCTTCGATCTCCGCCCGGCCGCCATCATCCGCGACCTCGACCTCCTGCGCCCCCTCTACTCGGCCACCGCCGCCTACGGCCACTTCGGCCGCACGGACGTCGACCTCCCCTGGGAATCCACCTCCCGAGCCGACGCCCTCAAGACCGCAGCGGGCCTCTAACGGCCGACCCCGGGAAACTCAGCAACCCAGGCGCCCCACGGTCTCAAAGTCCGTGGGGCGCCTCCCATTTCGCGCACACCCGCAGTCTCTCAGGGCTGCCCCAGACGCGTGGTGGTCGCCCAGCTTCCCGGATTTCAGTGGAAATCCGAGTCCCGTTTTCCACTGAATTCCGGATCCCGTTTTCCACTGAATTCCGGATCCCGATTTCCACTGAATTCCGGATCCCGATTTCCACTGAAATCCGACCACGCGTTTCCACTGAAATCCGGGAACTCAGCCGGGGACGAGACGGTCCGCTGGGGGCTGGAGGCGGGGAGTCGTGTGGCGTGGTGGTCTGGACGGGTGGTGGGGGTGGGGGAGCTTTGGGCGTGTCTGGGCGTCGAGAGGAGCGGCTCACGCCCAGGCTCTTGGTGGTTTCAGTTGGGGTTGAAGGGTGGTTCTGGGGCCCGATTGACGTGGTCTCTCGGGTGGGTGACTCTGGGGGTGTGGGGCCGGTTGTGGATCGGTTCGAGCCTTACGGCCCGTCGCATTGGGTGCTGATGGTGCTCATCGTGGCCGGGTCGGTGATCCTCGTCGCGCTCGGGCGGGGATTGCACGAGCAGGCCCTGGAGCGGTGGTGCCGGGCGTTCGCGGTCGTGGTGCTGGGGTTCAACGTTCCGCTGCTGGCGTTCCGGTTGATGCCGGGGGAGTGGAACGTCGCCGAGTCGCTGCCGCTGCACCTGTGCGACCTCGCCTGGATGGTGGCCGCCTGGGCGTTGTGGACGCGGCGGGCGACGCCGCACGCGTTGCTCTACTTCTGGGGCCTGACGCTGACACCGCAGGCCATCATCACCCCGGCCCTGGACGCACCCGACTTCCCACACGTCAACTTCGTCGAGTTCTGGGGCCAGCACCTGCTGGTGATCTGGGCGGCGGCCTTCCTGACCTGGGTGGTCGGGCTCCGGCCCACGTGGCGCGGGTACTGGATCTCGGTCGGGGTCACCGTCGCGTGGGGCTTGGCGATGCTGGTGTTCAACGAGGTGGCCGGCACCAACTACGGCTTCGTCAGCAGCAAGCCGGAGAACCCGTCGCTGCTCGACCTGATGGGCGGCTGGCCGACCTACCTCGCGGTGGAGCTCGCCGTCGGCATGGCCGCCTGGGCGCTGCTCACCTGGCCCTGGACGCGCAGCCGCGAGCCCGTCACGGCGCCTTGAAGGCGTGCTGCCGCCAGGCCTCGTACACGGCGACGGCGGCGGAGTTGGCGAGGTTCATCGAGCGGATCCCGGGCAGCATCGGGATGCGCACCCGCAGCGAGGCCGCATCGATGAGGTCGTCCGGCAGCCCGGTGGACTCCGGGCCGAACAGCAGGACGTCGCCGGGCCGGTAGTCCACGTCGACGTAGGAGGCCTCGGTGCGGGCCGTGAACGCGATGACGCGCTCCGGGCGCAGCTCCTCCCAGCAGGCCTCCAGGCTCCGGTGGACGTGCAGCGCGGCGCGGTCGTGGTAGTCCAGCCCGGCGCGGCGCAGCTTCGCGTCCTCCACGGAGAACCCCAGCGGCTCGATCAGGTGCAGCGCGGCGCCGGAACCGGCGGCCATCCGGATCGCGTTCCCGGCGTTCCCGGGAATCTCGGGGTGGTAGAAGACGACGTGGAACACTCGAAAATGTTTTCACACGTCCGCACGCAGCGCCCACCACGGGTCAGACGAGACCGCCGGTCACGCGCACGTTCTGCCCCGTCACCCACCGGGCCTGGTCGCTGACAAGGAAGGCGACGACGTCGGCGACGTCCTCCGGCGCGCCCAGCCGACCGAGCGGGATCATGCTCGCCGCGGCCTCCAGCGCCGACGGCGGCACGGCGCCGCGCAGGAAGTCGGTGTCGGTCGGGCCGGGGGAGACGGCGTTGACGGTGATGCCCCGCTCGCCGAGTTCCTTCGCGGCCACGATCGTCAGCTGTTCGAGCGCGGCTTTGCTGGCCGCGTAGGCGGATTCGCCGGGAGAAGCCCACACCGTGGTCATCGTCGAGATGTTCACGATGCGCCCGCCCCGGGACATCAGGCCCGCCGCGCGCTGCATGGCGTGGAGCGGGCCCTTGGTGTTGACCGCCAGCACGCGGTCGAACTCCTGCTCGGTCAGGTCCGCCATCGGCGTCGTGGAGGCGATGCCCGCGTTGTTGACCAGGACGTCGAGGTCGCCGACCTGGGAGAACAACGCGTCCAGGTCCGACGGGACCCCGACGTCGGCGCGCACGGCCCGGGCTCCCGTCCGCGCCGCGAGCTCCACGGCCTCCTGCTCGTGCCGGACGTAGCTGAACAGCACCTCCGCTCCGTCGGCGGTCAACCTGCGCACGATGGCCGCGCCGATGCCGCGCGAGCCGCCCGTCACCACTGCTGTCGTCATGAACCCACAATCGCGGCAATCGCGGAAAGGACGCTTCCGCGATGTCGGCGACAATGGACCGATGGACACCGCCGCGCGGTTGTTGCGCCTGCTGACGTTGCTGCAGAGCCGGCCGGACCGGCCCGGGCCCGAGCTCGCCGAGCGCTTGGAGGTCAGCACCCGAACGGTGCGCGCCGACGTGGAACGCCTGCGGGGCTTGGGATATCCGGTCCACGCCACGTCCGGTGTCGGCGGCGGCTACCGGCTGGGCGCGGGTGCCGCGCTGCCGCCGCTGCTCCTCGACGACGACGAGGCGGTCGCCGTGGCGGTCGCGCTGCGCTCGGCGGGCACCGAAGCGGCGATCAGCGCGCTCACCAAGCTCCAGCAGGTGCTCCCGCCGCGGTTGGGTGCGCGCGTGCGGGCGTTGCAGGCCACCAGCGCGGCGGTCCCCGGCCCTGATGTCGACCCCGACGTCCTCGGCGAGATCGCCCGCAGCTGCCGCGACCACGAGCGGCTGCGCTTCGACTACCGCGTCCGCGACGAGGCCGTGACCAGCCGTGATGTCGAGCCGCACCGCCTGGTCAGCACCGGCCGCCGCTGGTATCTCGTCGGGTGGGACCTCGACCGGGCCGACTGGCGCACCTACCGGGTCGACCGGATGCGGCTGCGCACCCCGGGCGGTCCCCGCTTCGAGCCCAGGGAGCCGCCGGACGGGGGCTTCACCGGGTTCGTCACGCGGGGCGTCGCGGAGGTGCTGTGGAACTACCGGGCCGACGTCAAGGTCCACGGCTCGGCGGAGGAGGTCGCGGGCCTGCTCCCGGTCGCGTGGCCCGTCACCGCGCTCGGGCCTGGCAGCTGCCTGGTGGAAGCCGGGGCCGACACCCCGCACGACCTCGCCGTCTACCTCGCCGCGCTCGACCGGGACTTCACGATCATCGACGCCCCCGAGCTGCGCGAGGCGGCGGCTCAGCTCGCCCACCGGCTCGGCCAGGCCGGCTCGCGGTGACCAACTCGCCGGTCGACTCCGGGGCCCGGTCACGACGGGGGTGCATGGTAGAGAAGAGGCATGGCAGCAGGGCAGCCCCGGAAGCGGAAGGGGGAGGAGACCGAGCGCACGGCGGCGGCGACCAGCCCCATCGCGCGCGTGCTGGTCGACGTCCCGCTCCCGGTGCACCTGGACCGCCCGTTCGACTACCGCGTTCCCGACCGGCTCGACGCCGACGCGCAACCGGGCTGCCGGGTGCGGGTGCGCTTCCGCGGCAAGCTCGTCGACGGCTACCTGCTGGAACGCGTCGAGACCTCCGACTTCAAGGGCAATCTCGCCTGGCTGGAGCGGGTGTCCTCGCCGGAACCGGTGCTCACGCCCGACATGCTCGCCCAGGCCCAGGCCGTCGCCCACCGCTACGGCGGGATGCTCGTCGACGTCCTGCGGCTGGCGATCCCGCCGCGCAGCGCGGCTGCCGAGAAGTCCGCGCGCCGCGAGCCGCTCCCGCCACCGCAACGCCCGGAAATGCCCGCGTGGCAGCGATATCAGCACGGCCAGTCCTTTCTGGACGCGCTGCACGCCGGTCGTCCCGCGCGGGCGGTGTGGCAGGCGCTGCCGGGGGAGGACTGGCCCGCCCGGCTCGCCGAGGCCGCCGCGACCACGGCGTCGGCCGGGCGGGGCGCGCTGATCGTCGTCCCCGACCACCGCGACCTCAAGCGCCTGCACTCCGCGTGCGCGGCGCTGCTCGGCGACGACGTGGTGACGCTGACCGCCGACAGCGGCCCGGCCGAGCGGTACAAGCACTGGCTCGCAGCGCTGCGCGGCGCCGCCCGGGTCGTCATCGGCACGCGCGCGGCGATGTTCGCGCCGGTCCGCGACCTGGGGCTGGCCGTGGTGTGGGACGACGGCGACGACCTGCACAGCTACCCGCAGGTGCCCTACCCGCACACCCGCGACGTGCTCACCCAGCGCACCCACACCGCCGGTGCCGCGCTGATCGTCGGCGGGTTCGCGCGCACCGCCGAGGCCGCGCTGCTGGTCGAATCCGGCTGGGCGCACGAACTCGTCGCGCACCGCACCGAAGTCCGCAGCGCCGCACCGCGCGTCACCTCCATCGGCGAGGATGACACCCAGCTGGCCCGCGATCCGGCCGCCCGCGCGGCCCGGCTGCCCTCGGTCGGCTTCGAGGCCGCCCGGGCCGCGCTCAACAACGGCGCCCCGGTGCTCGTCCAGGTGCCCCGCCGTGGCTACGTGCCCGCGCTGGCCTGCGGAGACTGCCGCGAACGCGCTCGGTGCCGGCGGTGCGCGGGGCCGCTGGCGCTGCCCGGCGGAACCGAGGACGGCATGCCCAAACCCGCCGCCTGCCAGTGGTGCGGGGCGGCCGAAGCCGCGTTCAAGTGCCCCCAGTGCGGGTCGCGCCGGTTGCGAGCGGTCGCCGTCGGCGCGGGCCGCACCGCCGAGGAGCTGGGGCGCGCGTTCCCCGGGTTCCCGGTGCGCACCTCCGGGGCGGGCGAGATCCTCGCCGACGTGCCCGGCAAGCCCGCGCTGATCGTGTGCACGCCCGGCGCCGAACCGGTCGCCGACGGCGGTTACGGCGCGGCGTTGCTGCTCGACGGACGCACCATGCTCGGACGACCGGAGCTGCGGGCTTCGGAGACCGCGCTGCGCAAGTGGTTCGCCGCAGCCGCGCTCGTCCGGCCCGCCTCCGAGGGCGGTCGGGTCGTGGTGATGGCCGAGTCCTCGCTGCAGCCGGTGCAGGCCCTGGTCCGCTGGGATCCCGCCTGGTACGCCGCGCAGGAGCTCGCCGAACGCGCCGAGCTCGGCTTCCCGCCTGCGCGCCGCGTCGCGGCTGTCGACGGCACGCCCGACGCCATCGAAGCCCTCCTGGACTCCGCGGACCTCCCCGCCAGCGCCGAGGTCCTCGGGCCGGTACCGCTCGGCGAGGTCGACGAGGACGGCAACTCCGAGCGAGAACGCCTCATCGTCCGCGTCGACCGCTCCGAAGGCCGGGCCCTGGCCGACTCCCTGCACGCCGCCCAGGCGATCCGCGCGGCGCGGAAGGCCACCGAGCTCCGGGTCCGCCTGGATCCGTTGGAGATGCTGTAGTGGTCCGGATCTTCCTGGAGACCGAGCGGATGGTGCTGCGGGAGCTCACCGAGGAGGATTCCGGCGAGGTCTTCCGCCTCAACAACGATCCCGAGGTCATGCGCTACCTCAACGGCGGCCTGCCGACCACGTTCGACGAGGTCCGGTCCAGGACCATGCCGCTGTACCTGGACCGCTACGCGCGCTTCGACGGCCACGGCAACTGGGTCGCCGCCGATCGCGGAACCGGGGAATTCCTGGGCCTTTTCAAGTTCCACCCGAACACGTCGGCCGAGCCCGACGACTTCGAGCTCGGCTACCGGATGTACCGCTCCACCTGGGGCCGGGGCCTGGCCACCGAGGGCGCGATCGCCCTCATCGGCAAGGGGTTCACCGAACTCGACCTGCGCCGGGTCTGGGCCCAGACCATGACGGTCAACACCGGATCCCGCCGGGTGATGGAAAAGGCAGGGCTCCGCTACGTCCGCACGTTCTTCACCACCTGGCCGGAAGGGCCCATCGAGGGCTCCGAGCACGGCGACGTCGAATACGCCCTCACCCGCGACGAGTGGCTCGCCCAGGGGTGACCGCGGGTCAGCGGGTGGGGAACATCGCCCGGAGGGTCTTGGTGCGGTTGCGCTCGGCGTGAGTGGTGGCCAGGTGTTGGGCCCGGCGGGGATCACCAGCGGCGATGGCGTCGACGAGGGCGTGGTGGTCGTCGGAGACCGAGTGCGGGTCGGGGATCTGCCGGACCAGCCACTGGACACGGTAGAGGACGGGCGCGATGACCTCGCTGAGCGTGCGGTTGTGCGCGGCGGTGACCAGGAGCTGGTGGAACAGCGCGTTCGCGTCGTGCGCACCGGCCGTGTCACCGGAGCTGAAGGCGGCGTCGGCGTCATCGACCGCTTCGCGCAGCGCGGTGAGGTCGTCATCGGTGCGCTGCTCGGCGGCCTGCCGGCAAGCGACCGCCTCCAGCGCCTGGCGGATGTCGAACAGCTCGCTGACGTCGGTCTCGGTCCAGGTCCGCACGACCAGACCGCGCGAGTTGCGGACCTCGAGGAAGCCCTCGGCGCGCAGCGCCTGCAACGCCTCCCGGGCGGGAAGCCGCGAGACACCGTAGGTGTCGGCGACGTCCCGCTCGACGAGCCGGTAGCCGGGAGGGTAGCGACCGATGATCACGTCGTTGCGCAAGGTGTCGATCAGCCGACCTCGCAGCAAGACGTTCTCGGTCGCGTTCGGGTGGGAATCTGTCCGGGACATGCCGTCCCCGATCCTAGCAGTGCGCTCGGTCGAATCACCTGCTCACCGGCCCACGCCGTCGGGCCGCGCGGGCGCCTCGAAGGGGAAGCGCCGGCGGTACTCGTCGGCCGCCTCGGCCATCGTCACGAACTCGACGCCCTCGAAGCCCGCCCACCGGTCCAGCAGGCGTTCCAGCATCAGCAGCACCTGCGGGCGCCCGGAGACGTCGGGGTGCAGCGTCATCGGGATCACCGCGTAGTCGAGCTCGCGGTGGACCCAGTCGAACTGGTCGTTCCACAGGGCTTCGATGTCGCGCGGGTTGACGAACCCGTGCGAGTTCGGGTGCGACTTGATGAACATCATCGGCGGCAGGTCGTCGACGTACCAGTTGCCGCAGAACTCGACGAGATCGATTTCCTCGCCGTGGGCAAGCGGTTTCATCCAGTGGGCAGCGGGCTGCGAGGTGTCGATCGGGGTCCACCGGTCGCCGACGCGCGCGTAGAACGGCACGAAGTCGTGGTAGTTCTGCGAGTGGTCGTAGGAGAACCCGAACTCGGCGAGGATGCCCGCGGTGTGCTCGCTCATCTCCCACCACGGCGCGACGTATCCCCGCGGTCGCTCGCCGCACAGGTCCTCGATGAGCTCGACGCTCTTGGCCATCACGTCGCGTTCCTGCTCCGGCGACAGCGATCGCGGGTTCTCGTGGCTGTATCCGTGCGCGCCGATCTCGTGCCCGGCCTCCACGCACATCCGCGCCTGCTCGGGGAAGGTCTCGATCGAGTGGCCGGGCCAGAACCACGTGGTGGTGATGCCGCGCCGTTCCAGCAGCTTCAGCATCCGGGGCACGCCGACCTGACCGGCGAACACGCCGCGCTGCATGTCGTTGGGGGAGTCCTGGCCACCGTAGGAGCCCAGCCATCCCGCGCAGGAGTCCACATCGACGCCGACGCAGACCTGGATCTTCTTCATGCGTTCTTTCCCTTTCCACATCGGGGATTCACCGGTCGAGGAGTGCGGCCACCGCATCTCGCGCGGCGTTCACGGCCTCCACATCGGACGCGGACCACTCGCGTTCGGCCATGCTGTGCGCCGACAGCCACGCCACGACGTCCCCGTCCCGTTCGACCGGGCCCAGCACCTGCGCGCTCACGCCGTAGACCTCGCGCAGCGCTTGCGGCGGGAAGGGCGGTTCGGTGAACGCGGGCTGGACGAGGACCCGGCGGTGCTCGTCCAGCCACCGCACGGTGTCGAGGCCGCGCTGGTCCAGGGACGGGTCGTGCTGGATGGAGCGCACGCCCGCGGCGCGCGACTCGGCCGCGCACAGGTCGACGTGCAGGCCCCGCCGGGGGTCGTCGATGCGCAGAGTGGTCCGGTCGCAGCCGGTGCGCTCGCGGAGCTCGGTGACGAGCGCGGTGGCCCGGTGCCGCAGGTCCGCCTGGTCGAGCAGCGCCCCGGCGCCGGTGATGCGCGCGGGCGCGCCCGCGGTTTCCAGGGCCCACCACGACGTCGCGGCGATGCTGTCGATCACCGGGACGCCCAGCTCGTCCTCGACGGACTCGGCGACCGCGGCCCCGTCCACGTTGGTGCAGATCAGTCCGACCGCCTGGCCACCGGAGCTCATCGCACCGCGCAGCAACGCGGCGACCTCGGCGGAATCGGGGGCGGCGAAGGAGCGGTTGTCGGTCAGTCCCCACTCGCGGTGTCCGGTGATGCCGATCCCGTGCCGCCGGTACTCGGCGATGATCGCCTCCACCACGTCGGAGGTGTAGGGCGTGGCGCAGGCCAGTTCGGTGATGCCGAAGGCGCGGCAGGCCTGCAGGATCGCCAGCGTCGAGGTGGTGGTCGGGATGCCGGTGCGGTCGGTGATCGCCTCGACGATCCGCCGGTCGTGGTCGGCTCCCAGCCACGACCCGGCGGTGCCGTTCCAGACGACGCAGTCCACTGCGGCATCGGCCAGCAGCGCCGCGGCGTCGACCATCGTCTCGACGTCGAAGGACGCGCCCGAACCGTCGCGCGCGATGGCGTGCACGGGAATTCGGGTGCACACGAAGTCGACATCGGACCGATCGGCCAGCAACCGCCGGGTGGCGGGCTCGACGGTGGTGTTCGACGACGGGACGATCATGCCGATGCGGGTCATGCCGCACCTCCCCGGATCGGGCTGGACTCGGAGCGGGGAGCCAGTCGCGTGCTGTAGTCCAGGACCAGCACGGAGATCGTCATGAGGACCCCGGCACCGACGAAGTAGAGCAGCGCCCCGGTGTAACCACCGGTCGCGCCGACGATGAGCCCGACCGCGATCGGCGTGATGAACCCGGAGATGTTGCCCGCCAGGTTCATGGCCCCGCCGAGCACCCCGGCGTCCTCGGTGCCGCCGAGGATCGCGGGCACGGCCCAGAACAGGCCGACCCAGCGCAGGAAGAACAGCACGGTGGACAGCAGGGCGATCGCGGCGATCGGGCCCGGCACGAGCACGACGCCGACCAGTCCGGCGATCACGCACAGCCCGGCGAAGCCCAGCAGGGTCCGCATCACCGGGTTGGTGCGGTAGCCGCGGTCGCGGAGGCGGTCGGCGAGCTGCCCGCCGAGGATCTCACCGACGAAACCGGCGCCGAAGATGACGAAGGTGGACCAGCCGATGGTCTTGAGGTCGAAACCCTTGCTCTCCGACAGGAACAGCGGACCCCAGGTCAGCAGTCCGTAGAAGACGCCGTTGAAACCCAGCCATCCCAGGCACATCGCCCAGAAGCTGCGGTAGCGCAGGTAGTGCAGGAGGCCGGCCCGGCGGCCGGTGGCCTGGTGCCGCGCGTTCTCCTCGCGCCGGGCCTCGGCGAGGTAGGCGCGTTCGGCGTCGTCGACGCCGGGATGGGCTTCCGGGGTGTCGCGGATGGCCCGCCACGCCCAGAACCCGAGCAGCATCGTGGCGACACCGGCGGCGACGAACGCCCACCGCCAGCTGCCGGTGGCCGCGATGAGCCCGGTGATCACGACGCCGCCGAACGCCGAGCCCAGCGGCGCGCCGGCGTCGAGGATGGTGGCGCCGCGGCCGCGCTCCTTCTCGGTGAGGAAGACGGCGTTGAGCTTGCCGCCCGCGGGCATGATGGGTGCTTCGGCGACGCCGAGCGCGGCTCGGCCGACCGCCATCGTGGCGGTGTTGGGCGCGAGGCCCGAGATCGCGGTCGCTCCGCCCCAGCCCAGGCAGGCCGCGGTGATCAGCTTGCGCGGACCGAACCGGTCGATCAGCCAACCGGCCGGGATCTGCATGGCGGCGTAGGCCCAGAAGAAGACCGACAGCAGGACGCCGGTGACCTCGGGCCCGATGCCGAACTCGGTCTTGATCATCGGGAGGGCCACGGACAGCGATCCGCGGTCGATGTAGTTGACGGTGACCAGCAACAACAGGAGACCGAACAAGCGCCAACGGGTGTTGGACATCTGCATCATCCTTTGTTTGGTATACCAACACGGTATACCAAACAAAGGTATGAGCTGATCCGCCGATGAACAAGAGTCAGTTGTAACCGTCGGGTAAAAGCCGCGTCCGGCGTGCTAGGGGCTCGTCGCCCGGGCCGCGTCCGGTCGGCCGGTGCGGTGCTCGATGGCTCGATCCAGGACTGCGACCAGGACGTCCTTGGTGGCCGGTTTGCTCCTGGCGTCGAAGTGCAGGACCGGGACGTCCGGGTCGAGGTCGAGAGCCCCGGCGATCTGGTCCGGTTCGTGGTGCGGAGCGCCGTCGAACTCGTTGACCGCGACCACGAACGGGATCCCGCGGTCCTCGAAGAAGTCGAGGATGGCGAAGCACTGGCCCAGCCGCTGCGGGTCGACGATGACGATCGCGCCCAGCGCGCCGAGCGCGATGCTGTCCCACATCGGCCAGAACCGGTCCTGGCCCGGAGTTCCGAACAGGTAGAGCTTCGGGCCGCTGGGCAGGTCCAGGCGGCCGAAGTCCAGCGCCACCGTCGTGGTCCTCTTCTGCTCCACACCCGCCAAGTCGTCGACGCCCGCGCCCGCCTCGGTGAGGATCTCCTCGGTCCGCAGCGGCTCCCGATCGGTGAGCTTGGTGATCATCGTGGTCTTGCCGACCCCGAAAGCCCCGGCGATCACGATCTTCGCCGAGGTCGTGGTCGGGTCACAGGTTCCGGACATCGTTGCGAAGCCTCTCCATGAACGAAACGTCAGGCCGGTCGGTGCGCGGCGCGGTCACCCGCAGCAGGCCGCGGTCGACGAGATCGCCGACCAGCACGCGCGCCACCGAGATCGGGCTCTCCAGCTCCGCGGCGATCTCGGCCAGCGAAACCGGTTTCGAGCACAACTCCCGCACCGTCGTGGCGCTCAGCGACACGTCGTCGACGGTGGTCTCGGGAACGGCGTGCAGCAGAGCCGACACGTCCAGCTCGTCGCTGGTGACATCGGTGCGACCGCCGGTGTGCACGTAGGGCCGCACCAGCGGTCCGGGTTCGTCGTCGTTCCACTCGGCCATGCCGGTCACCGCCGCGCCGGAGTGGCCAGGTGCGAACCCACCCGCGAGACCAGCTGCTCGACGGCCGTGGCCGCGAGTTCGAGGTCCGCGCTCGCCGGGACGACGACCAGCAGGCCGGTGCGCTCCGCGGCCTGGCCGAGCATCAGGAACGCCTCGTCGCTCTCGATCAGCGTGCTCCGCACACCCCCGGAACCGGTGTGCGCGCTCGCGCTGGACGCCATGCTGTTGATCGAGGCCCCCAGGGCGGCCAGCGCGTCGGCCTCGTCCTCGGGCATGCCGGAGAACGAGGTGGGCAGGCCGTCGGCCGAGAACAAGATGAGGCCCCGGACATCGGGAACCTGCCTGCGGAAATCTTCGAGCAACCAGCTCAGGTTGTCGCTGTTCACGAACGTCCCTCCTGCTCAGCACGGGCGCGTCGGATCTTGTTCATGAACGCTACCGCCCCGGACGACTGCTCTTCATCCTCGGAAACCGTTCCCTCGGTGGAGGATTCGCCCTGTCTGCCCTTGAGCCGCGCGAGCGTGGTGCCGCGCTTGCGCTGGGGCAGGCCACCGGGCGAATCCGGTTCGGTCACCGTCGACGTGCTGTGGGGTCGGCGCCGCATCCGGATCGTCGTCTCGGTGCTGCGCTCGCGCTTCGCGGACACGTGCTCAGCGATGATGTCGCCGGGAAGCGCCACCGAGGCGCGCGTTCCCGAACCCTCACCGGGGTGCAGGCTGACGGCGATGCCGCGCCGCTGCGCGAGCCGGCTGACCACGACGAGGCCGAGCCGCACGTCGTCCTGCACCGACGTGGCGGTGAAATCCGGTGGCGCGGCGAGGGTTCGGTTGATCCGCTCGCGGTCGGGATCCTTCATGCCCAGACCGCGGTCCTCGATCTCCACCAGCACGCCGTCGTCGTCGGCGCGCTCCACCCGCACCACCACCGGCGAGTTCGGCGGCGAGAAGCGGGTGGCGTTGTCCATCAGCTCCGCCAGCACCCGGATCGTGTCGGTGACCGCCGGGCCCTTGACCGCCACCGCGGGCACCGCGCGGACGTTGATCCGCGTGTAGTGCTCGGTCTCACCGATCGCCGATTGCACGAGCTTGCCCAGCGGCACCGGGTCGCGCCAGCGGCGACCTGGCCGGTCACCGGAGAGCACCCGCAGATTCTCGATCTTGCGCCGCAGCCGCGTGACCGTGCTGTCGACCTGCAGCAACCGCCGGAGCTTGGCCGGGTCCTGCTCGTCGTGCTCGGCGGCGTCGATGAGCACGATCGCCTGCTGGATGAGCGTCTGCTGCCCGCTGGCGATCGCGGCGATGGCGCTGCGGAACGCCGCGTGAGTGGCGGCCTCGTTGATCGTGGCGTCGATGGTGGCGCGCTGCGAGACCTCCATCGCGTCGGCGACCTGGCCGATCTCGTCGCGACCGAAGTCCAGCTCGCCCAGCTCGCCGTCGACGTCGACCCGCTTGCCCTCCCGGGCGCGCTCCAGGATCGGCGGCAGAAGGTCGTTGGTGCGGCGCAGCACCGCGTCCCGCAGCCGGGCCAGCCGAGCCAGCACCTGCTCGGTGACCCCGATGTTGCGCCACGAGTACCACCAGCAGCCGGCGGTCACCGCTACCGCGACCAGCACCACCAGGATCGTCCAGACGAACTTCGCGTAGCTCTGCGTCATGCCGAGCGTGATCGCGTGGTCGGACTGGGCCATCGACATCGCGTTGAGCTCGCTGCCCACGGTGCTGACGTCGGTGTGCCAGGCCCGCTGCTGCTGCGGCGACATCGCGTTCGGCGCGTCGGCACCGGCCGCGATCAGCTGGTCCTCGACAGCGGTGAGCCGCTGCCAGGCCCCCGATCGCGTCAGCTCGCGGTAGCGCTCCTGCACCTGCGGCGCGGAATGGGCGCTCTCGGCCCGGATCCGGCTGCGGTAGGTGAACACCCGCTCGGCGAACGCGAGGTGCTCGCCCGCGTCGAAACGACCCGAGTCCACCGCGGCCCCGCCGATCATGGCGGCGCGCTGCATCAGGTCGGAGGCGCGCAGCAGCTCGGTGGCGGTGATGCCGTCCTGGGTGACCTGGATGTCGTGGGCGAGGCGGGACTGGGTGTCGAACAGGTCGATGCCCGAGTCGATCACGGAGTTGAAGTAGTCGACGGTCGCGCGCCGGTTGAGCTCGGTGCCCTGCGCGAGCGTGCGGCGCTGCGGCAGTTCGGCCAGGCGGCGCTGGAACTGCGCGGTCTTCTCGGCGATCGGCTCCGGCGCGTATCCCGTCAGGGAGTCCAGCGTGGCGTTGAGCTCGGCGACGTTGCGGTCGGTCGCGGCACGCGCGGCGGTCAGTTCCGCGGCCGGGATCCCGGTCCGCACCGACAGGTCGCGTTCGTGCTGGAGCGCCTCGAAACCGCGCATCGCGGACGTACCGGCCTCCTTGGCCGCGACTCCGATCCTCCAGACGACGAAGGATTCGACCCCCTGCGGCACCGTCGAGGACAGCAGCACGACCGACAGCAGCACGATCGGCAGTGTGAGCGCGCGCGAAAGACGCCTCTTGATGGTCCGGTGATGAGTGTCGGCGTCCTGTGACGTCACCAGCGGAAACCCCCTCCGGTTTCAGCGGCGATGATGAGTGCACGGACGCTAGCAGCTGATCAACCCTGCGTGTCGCGAAGTGGAGGTCGTGTCAACGCATGTGACACGTTCATACCAACGCAGGCTACGCGGTGGTCACGATCAGCATGCGGAACCACAAACCGTGCAACCAACTTCGCGCAGCCGCGAGGTCCCGCCCGCAGCTGCGCGAACCGGTGTCAGTAGCGCTGGACGTTCGGTGCGCCCGGCGCCGGCTGGGCGCTCGCCGAGTGGGGTGCCGAGGTCTTGGCCGGATCTCCGTCGGAGGTGTAGCGCGACGCCGGGTCGGCGGCGAGCTTGTCGAGCCAGGCCGCCGAGCCGTAACCCGCGTCCTCGCCGACCGGGCCCTGCGAGCGGATCCGCGGGATGTTGGCCGGGTCGAAGTCGGTGGTGAACGGCGACGGAGCCGGGTTCGAACCCACCAGCATCACGCTCGTGTGGTGGTAGGTGACCCCGTCGGCCGAACCGTCGGAGGCCAGCCGCTCGTCGTCGGGGTGCATGCCCAGCGGCAGTGCGATCGAGTCCACCCGCATGCCCGGAACGGCGTCGGTGATGACGCGCTGCATCCCGGCGATCTCCTGCTGCGCCTCCGCCGAGGAGACCCGGCCGAGGTTGGGGTGGTTCATCGTGTGGTTGCCGATCTCGAAACCGTTGTCGTGCAACCAGGTGAGGCTGCGCCGACCGGTGGGTTCCTCGAACGGCGGATTGAACACGTACATCGTTGCCACTGGGCGGAAGCCCGGGTTGGTCTGAGCCACCGAGAGCAGGATGCCGACGGCCGATTCCGGCGCCGGGTTCCCCGCCGGGTCCACAGTGAACTGGGTGGCCGAGCCGTCGTCGAAGGTCAGCACCACCGGGTGCTTCCCCGCCGGGATGTCGATCTTCCCGGAGGCGTACTCGGTGGCCGTCACCGGAACGTAACCCTCGCGGGCGAGCCGTTCCAGCTCTGCCCGGAAATCGGCCGGAGTGCGGTCGTAGACGCTGCTCGGAGCGGGTGTGATGCGGTGGTACATCAGCACCGGAACGTCCCCGAGCTCGTTGGCCCCGACCGATGCGGGATCCGGTGGCGGCGGGGGAGCGGGCGGTGCGGCGGGAGCTGGAGGCGGCGGCGGAGCGGGCGCGGCGGGTGCGCTGCACGCCGCGGACGCGAGCAACATCGCGAGCGCGGCGGCGCGAACCGTGGTTCTGGAGGGCAACATCGGGACCAACGGTATAGATCCGGTTCCGGTAGCGGGATACTCCAACTGGCCAATTGATCTAGCCCGATCCGACTGCGACAGTGGGTTTCCGGACGCCGGGAGCGGCCGGAACACAATTGTCCAGCAAGGAAATTCGTGCACCGCGCGAGTTCGCCTAAGTCGGGGAGGCGAAACCGATGTCGGATGCTGCTTCAGCGCGCGCCCGCATCAAGGCCATCAGCGCCGGAATGCCCAAGTACGTCGTGATCGGAGTCGGTACCGCGCTGGTGCTGGTCTTCGGTTTCTTCCTGTTACGCGCACTGTCCACTGAGGACGTGAAGATCACCGGTTTGGATCAGCCGGTGAACACCAATGCCGAAGTCGGTATCCGGGGAGTGAGCAACGCCAAGATCACGGTCGACGGCCGGGAAGTCGCCGCGCGGCAGGTCGCGGGCGGTATGGCGCTGGCACCGGCCGGTCTGCCGGATGGGCCGCACGAGTTGGTCGTCGACGCACCGCGCAGCATCTCCTGGCTCGGTTCAGACACCACGAGTCACGAGTTCACTGTGGACAGCACGCCGCCGGACCTCCAGGTCGAGGACTCGCTGCGGCCAGAAGGCCCCAACCGTCCGGTGACCGTCAACGGCAAGGCCCACGGAGCCGACCGCGTCGAGGTCGCGGGCAAGCAGGTCAAGACCGATCCGCAGGGCGCGTTCAGCGTCGTGGTCGACAAGCCGGACCGCGACGTCAAGGTCGTCGCCACCGACGTGGCAGGCAACCGGTCCGAACGGGTCATGACCGTCCACATCAAACACCCGGGCATGCGCGCGGTGCACGTCACCGGCATGGCCTGGACCAGCGACTCGCTGCGCGAGCCGATCCTGGAGCTGGCCCGCCAGGGCAAGATCGACACCGTCGAGCTCGACCTCAAGGACGAGAGCGGCGAGGTCGTCTACGACTCCGCGGTCCCGATGGCCCACCAGATCGGCGCCGTCAAGGGCTACTACAACGCGCGCCAGGCGCTCGACCAGCTGCACGGCATGGGCGTGCGGGTCGTCGGCAGGCTCGTGGCGTTCAAGGACCCGGTGCTCGGCGCGGCCTCCTGGAACAGCGGCCACCCCGAACGCGTCGTGCAGACCTCGGGTGGTTCGCCCTGGTCCAGCGGCTACGGGCAGTTCGCCTTCACCAACTTCGCCGACCCGGTGGTGCGCCAGTACAACGTCGACATCGCAGCCGAAGCAGCCCAGCTCGGGTTCGACGACGTGCTCTACGACTACGTGCGCCGGCCGGACGGCCACATGGAGCAGATGCGCATCCCGAACCTGGTCGGCACCCCGGAGACCTCCATCGCGGAGTTCCTGCGCCAGACGCAGACCGAGGTCCGCTCGCGCGGCGCGCTGCTGGGCGCATCGGTGTTCGGCATCGCCGTCGACCGGCCGACCGAGATCGCCCAGGACGTCCGGCAGATGTCGCACTACGTCGACTACATCGCGCCGATGGTCTACCCCTCGCACTGGGCGGCCGGTGAGTTCGGCGTCGGCAACCCCAACAGCCAGCCCTACGACATCGTGGCCCGCTCGCTGGCCGCGTTCGGCAAGGCCGTGGAGGGAACCGACGTGCAGATCATCCCGTGGTTGCAGGACTTCAGCCTCGGGGTCACCTACGGTCCAGGAGAGGTCGCGGCCCAGATCGAGGCCGCGCGCAGCAACGGCATGAACTCGTTCCTGCTGTGGGCGCCGAACTGCCGCTACCACGACGCGGCACTGGTGCCGAGGGGCTGACCGCGACGGGCCGTTCGTCCCGGTTCCACCGGACGAGCGGCCCGTTCACCAGGTTCGGGGGAAACTGCTCTCGGCGTCGTCGCGCAGCACGGCCCGGGCACCGATCTTGATGCGTGCCGATGGCGGCGAGCGGTTCGCACAGCAGAGGAAAGCAGGAGGTTCGGGACGATGCGATCGAGTGTCCGGGTCGGGTTGGGCGTGCTCGGGGTGTGCGCGCTGGTGGCGCCGGTGGCGCAGGCCGCGCCCGAACCTCCCAAGCAGGCCGAGGCCGTCGGTTTCGGCGGTGCGGTCTCCAGCGTCGATCCCGACGCCACCCGAGCCGGTCTCGACGTGCTGCGCCGGGGCGGCACGGCCGCCGACGCGGCCGTGGCCACCGCCGCCGCGCTGGGCGTCACCGAGCCGTACTCGGCGGGCATCGGCGGCGGCGGGTACTTCGTGCACTACGACTCCGCGACCGGCGAGATCGACACCATCGACGGCCGCGAAACCGCACCCGCATCGGCGCGCGAAGACCTGTTCCTGGAGAACGGCCGTCCGATCCCGTTCGACGAGGCCGTCACCAGCGGGCTCGGCGTCGGCGTCCCCGGCACGCCGCGGACCTGGGAACGCGCCCTGGAGCGGTGGGGTGGCCAGGACCTCGGCGAGGTCCTGCGGCCCGCCGAGGAGCTGGCCCGCGACGGTTTCGTCGTCGACGAGACGTTCCGCTCCCAGACCGCCGACAACCAGGAGCGCTTCAGCGCCTTCCCCGCCACTCGCGAACTGTTCCTGCCCGGCGGGCAGCCGCCCGCCGTCGGCAGCGTGCACCGCAACCCCGACCTCGCCGACACCTACCGGCGGCTCGGGGACGAAGGCGCGCAGGCGCTGCACACCGGCGACATCGGCGCCGACATCGTCGGCACGGTCCACCAGCCGCCCGTCGACCCCGCCGCCGGGCTGAAGGTCCGACCGGGCGCGATGACCGCCTCCGACCTGGAGGACTACCAGGTCATCGACCGCGAGCCCACCCACTCCGACTACCGCGGCTACGACGTCTACGGCATGGCCCCCTCCGGATCCGGTGGCACCACCGTCGGCGAAGCGCTCAACATCCTCGAACGCGGTGACCTCGCGGCCGCCGACAAGACCGGCTACCTGCACCGCTACCTGGAGGCCAGCAAGCTCGGCTTCGCCGACCGCAACCGGTGGGTCGGCGACCCGGCCTTCTCGGACGTGCCCACCGGGGACCTGCTCAGCGACGACTTCGCGGCCTCCCGCGAATGCCTGATCAGCGACGACGCCGTGCTCCCGGCCCCGGCAGCACCGGGTGATCCCGCGTCGCCGCAGGGCTGCGACGGCGGTCGGGGCGGCGGCGAGCCCTACGAAGGCCCCAACACCACCCACCTGACCGTGGCCGACGCCAGCGGCGACATCGTGTCCTACACGCTGACCATCGAGCAGACCGGCGGCAGCGGCATCGTGGTGCCCGGACGCGGATTCCTGCTCAACAACGAGCTCACCGACTTCAGCTTCACCCCGGCCACCCCCGGTGTGCCGGACCCGAACCTGCCGGGACCGGGCAAGCGGCCCCGCAGCTCGATGAGCCCGACGATCGTGCTGCGGGACGGCAAGCCGGTGCTGGCCCTCGGCAGCCCCGGCGGCTCGACGATCATCACCACGGTGCTGCAGACCCTCACCGGTCGGCTGGACCGGGGACAGACGCTGGCTGAGGCGATCGCCGAGCCCCGCGCCTCGCAGCGCAACAGCGCCACGACCGACGCCGAGCCCGGCTTCCTGTCTCAGCCCGAAGCGGCCAAGCTCGAAGCCCTCGGCCACCGCTTCAAGACCAGCGAGGAGATCGGCGCCGCCACCGGCGTCGAACTCCTCCCGGACGGACGCTGGATCGCCGCGGCAGAACCCCACCGCCGAGGCGGCGGCGCAGCCGGCGTCGTCATACCCACCCCCTGACCAGCGGAAACGCTGCGGACCGCAGTGGGGGATTCGAATTTCGCGCGAAATTTGACCGGGAACTTCCGGACTCGAACTTCGCGCGGAAATAGAATACCGCCCGCGCGGGCCGCCCGGGGGGGGGAGGTAGGGAGAGCGGGGGGGTGGGGAAGAGGG
>NZ_JBFAQJ010000054.1:0-42975 GCF_040677225.1 Saccharopolyspora sp. NPDC049357
CGAAGGGGGGGCGTTCCCCCGGTGACACACGGCGGTGCGACGACCGGATTCCGGTCGTCGCACCGCCGTTCTCGTCCCTCAGGCCAGGGTTCTCGGGAGGTCCGCGCCCCAGGCCGCCAGCAGCTGGGGCGAGGTCATGCCGGTGGACTCGTGGAGGGCGGCCTCCGCCTCGTCCGGGCTGGTGGCCATCGCGATGCGGCGGTAGAGCTCGGTGAGGCCCGGCTCGCCCAGGCGCTGCGCCAGGAAGTGCACCACCGACCAGGACTGCTGGTAGGCGAGGTCCAGACGGCGACCGGCCTGGTGGAACTCGGTGTTGGTGGGAAGCCGCAGCGGCGGGCCCACTTCGCGAACCGCGCGGGCGAGGTCCGGGGCGACGTCGCGGGGAGCCAGTCCGCTCTTGCGGTAGCCGATGTAGTCCGGGTAGCCCTCCAGCATCCACATCGGAGCGCCGTCGGCGGTGACCGCCCGAGCCGCGACGTGGGTGATCTCGTGCCGCAGCACCACGCCCAGCGCCACGCCGGAGAGCTGCTCGGTGGTGCTCGGGCTGAGCACCACGCGGGCGCCCTCCACCCGCTTCGTCCGGGTGTCCACCAGATCGGCGACCGCCACGCCGGCGATGCCGTCGACGGCGAACTCCGGGCCCACCAGCGATCGCAGCTCCTCCGGTGTGCCGGGGACCAGCACGCCCACGCGCTGCGCCCAGCCGCTCCCCCACACCTCCGTCACATCGGCCACCGACGCGTCCAGCTGCTCCGCGACCCGGTCCACAGCGGCGGCGTCGTGGCCGACGACCACCCCGCGATCGGTGCGCCGCACCTCGACGCGGCCGAAGTCCCACGGTCCGCGCCACGCGTCGGGCACCACGCCGGTGTCCTCGGCGAGGTACCAGGAGGCGCCGCGGCGGACGAACAGGTAGCCGAGAGGGCGCTGGGTGGGCACCGAATCGGCACCGGACAGCGCGTACCGCAGCACCACCCGGGACGCCAGCACCTCGTCGGCGGCGGGAACCGGGGCGTGCGCCAGCGGAGCGCCGTCGAGCCGGTAGCCGAAGCTGCTCAGCGGCACGGACCGCAGGTTGTGGAACAGCTGCACCTGGCGCTGCTGGAACTCGGCGGGCGCTTCCGGGTCCACAGTGGCCGCGAACGCCGCTTCGTCTCCGTCCCGGATGGATTCCTCGCGGCGGGCCAGCAACTCGCGCACGGCCATCTCAGGGGCCGGCAACCGGGCGGCCAGACCCGCGTGCCCGGCCGAGGCCGGTGCCGGCGGCGGCTCGACCGGAGCCGGGGAGGGCAGCCCCACCAGCGCGAGCCCACCCAGCACCGCGGCCGACGCGGCGAGCACCAGCCAGCCGCGGGCTTTTCCGGTCGAAGACACGGCTCGCATCGTAAGTCCGCTCACCGCACCGGTCGACGCGCACCGCACGCGAAAAAATTTCGGGGCCGGCACCCGAAGGCACCGGCCCCGAACCACGACTTCGCGGATCAGCCCGCCACGCGGCGCATGGCCGTGACGTCACCGATGTTCTTGTAGTCGGTCACCTTCACCACGTCGCCCGAGGTGGGGGCGTGCACGGCCTTGCCGTTGCCGATGTACATCGACACGTGGCTGACCGGGCTGTAGTAGAAGATCAGGTCGCCCGGCTTGAGCTCGCTGGCCGACACCGACCTGCCCTCGCTGACCTGGGTCTTGGTGGAGCCGCCGATGGTCACGCCCGCCTGCTTGTAGGCCCAGTACATGAGCCCGGAGCAGTCGAAGCTGCTGGGGCCCTTGGCGCCCCAGACGTAGGGCGAGCCCTGCTTGCCCAGCGCCGCGTTGACGGCCTGGATGGCCGCGCCGGCACCGGCGATCGAGCCGACACCGGTCTCACCGTCGGAGATCAGGGAGTCCTGATCCTCGCCGCTGAGCTCGGCGTACTTCTCCTCGACCTTCTCGATCTGGTCCTTCATGGCCTTGGACTTGTTCTTCATGTCCACGGCCAGCCGCGCGGCGTCCTGTTCGGCCTGAGCCGCGCGGTTGCGCGCGTCCTTGGCGGTCCGCTCCGCGTTCTCGGCCTGGTGCGTGGCCGCAGCGAGCGCCTTAACCGCGTCGTTGTTGTCCTTGGCCAGCGCGTCCAGCGCGGAGGCGCGGTTCAGGAAGTCATCCGGGGTCTCGCTCACCAGCAGTGCCGAGAGCTTGTTCAACCGCGCGCCCTGGTACGAGGCGTGGGTGAGCTTGTCGACCTGGCCGCGGAACCTCTCTTCTTCGCCGCGGGCCTGGTTGGCGACCTGCTCGGCCTGCGCGGCCTGAGCTTCGGAACGACCCAGTTCGGCCTTCTTGGCCTCGTGGTCGTCCTCGGCCTTCTTCATGTCCTCGGTGAGCTGCTCAGCCTGGTGCTGGAGCTCGCGGACCTGCTTGGCCGCGTCCGAGGCGTTGTTCGGGAGAGGCGGGTCTGCGAGGGCGGCACCGCCGGAGGTCATGCCGACGACTGCAGCGACCGCAGTAGCGGCCAGGGCGCCTCGCAATGAGCGCTTGATTCCGTGCGACGCCACGTCGCGCACAGCTCCTTCTGCGTCCGACCGCCTGACCGCATGCGGAAAACCCGCTGGAACGCGGCCCGGTTCCCCGACAAAACCGAATCAGCGGCGCCTCGCGTGTCGCCCGGTATGAGCAACTGATCGCCACGAGGACTCAGGTAGGTTACGAAAGGTGAGGCGACACGTCTAGAAGCGGGGTCCGTTTTCTACTGAGTGCGACTGAACTCCCCTAACGGAGGATAGTCACTTGCTCACAGTAACGGATCTTGTGCCATCGTCACCTGGTCTTGTCACCACAACACGCCCACCTTCGGGATACGGAGCGTACCCGAGTGATCGACTATGACTTCGGACACCTCCCCGAAGTCGCCGGGTGGCAGCGGAGGAGCGGTGAACGGCTAGACCCGGTTCAGACGCGCCAACAACATCGCCGAGGACACCGAGTAGGCACCGCGCCGCTGCACCGAGGTCACCACAGCCCGGTCCGACGTGGCGACCACTACCTGACGACCCTCCGGCTCCGCGGCGACCAGATCGCGGATCACGTCGTCGGCCTGCACCCCTGAATCGCTGAACAGCACCCGCACACCACGAGGTCCCGCCGTCGGCACCGCGAGCACGTCCGCGCCGTCGAAGACCAACGTGACCTCGGCACCCGTGCGAGCGGCCAGCGCCGCGAGCTGATGGCTCAGCCGATCGCGCTGATCGGCTAGCGGCAACTCCGGATACCCGGTCTTGGTGACGTTGTAGCCGTCCACGATCAGGTGCACCGCTGGCAGGCCCAGGAGCCGGTCCAGCGCGGCGACGTCGGCGACCTCACCGGAGGTCGCGGTCTGCTCCCGGACCCGCCGGACCACGTCCGCCGGGCGCGGCCCGGAACCGGCGGCACCGAGCTCGCGGCGCAATCCGCCGACCGCGCCCTCCAAGGTCTCCAGCAGCAGCGCGAGCCGGACCTCGTCGCCCTGCCGCGCCTCCCGGGCGCTCTCCCGCGCCACCCGCGCCTCCGCGGCGGCGTGATCGGCGCGCTGCCGCTCCTCCTGCGCGCGGAGGCGTTCGCGGTCCCGGTCGGCGGCGACCTCGGCGACGGCCGATTCCCGCTCCTCGTGGGCCCGCGCGAGCTCGTCCCGCGCGGCCTCAGCGGCGTCCTTGGCCTCCCGCAGCCGCACGCCCTGCTCCCGCAGGCGCTTCCGCAGCCGGTCGGCTTCCGCGTTGCCCGCGGCCTGATCCACCGACTCGCGCGCCTGCGCGAGCTCCGCCTTGAGCCGGTCGACCTCGGTGGTCAGCCGATCGACCTTCGCCAGGGCCGAATCGCGTTCGGCCCGCAACTGCCCCTGCTCGCTGCGGAAGCCGATCAACTCCGCGTAGTGCGAGGCGATCGCGGCGCCCTGCAACACCGCCGCGGCACCGACGACCACCGGATCCGGGTCCTGCAACGACAGCGCACCCGGGCGGTGGTTGCGGCACCAGTCCAGCACCGAGGTGCGGAACACCGAGGAATCGCGCAGCGCGCTCAGCAGCGCGGGCTGACCCAGCTTGGCGCGCTTGGCCGGTGCGAAACGCACCACCGGGCGCAGCGCGGCGGGCACGTCGGTCGAGCGCATCTCGTCGAGCGCGCCCGCGGCCAGGTCGGCCAACCGGGCGCGCAGCGGAGGCGGCAGGTCCTCGGGATCGACAGGCGCGGCACCGGGAGTCTGCTGGGAACCGTCCACAGCGGACTCCTCCGGAGTGGGACCGTCCGGCCCCGAGTTCGGTGTCGCCATCCCCACAGGCTAATCGCCGTCCTTCGGCGCACACGCACGCGTGGCGGTGTCGGTAGTGGGACGTAACGTGCCGATGATGTCCGCGCACCGCCAACTGACCTTCGACGAGATCGCCGTCAGCGAGGAAAACCCGCTGCAGGAGGCGACGTTCGTGGTGGTCGACCTGGAGACCACCGGTGGCGACCGGCAGGGCGACGCCGTCACCGAGATCGGCGCGGTGAAGGTTCGCGGCGGAGAAGTGCTCGGCGAGTTCGCAACCCTGGTCAACCCCGAACGCGGCATTCCGCCCGCCGTCGTGTCGATCACCGGCATCACCGAGGCGATGGTGCACGACGCACCTCGCTGGGACAGCGTGCTGCCCGCGTTCCTGGAGTTCTGCCGGGGCGCGGTGCTGGTCGCGCACAACGCGCCCTTCGACCTCGGATTCCTGCGGGCCGGCTGCGAACAGCTCGGACTGGAATGGCCGAAACCGCAGGTCGTCGACACCGTGCGGCTCGCCCGCCGGGTCCTGACCCGCGACGAGACGCCCAACCACAAGCTCGGCACGCTGGCCCGCGTCCTGGGGGCCCGCACCGAACCCGTGCACCGCGCGCTGGACGACGCCCGCGCCACCGTCGACGTGCTGCACGCCCTGCTGGAACGACTCGGACCGCTGGGCGTGCGCAGCCTGGAGGACCTGCTCGGGCACCTCCCGGACGTCACCCCGCAGCAGAAGCGCAAGCGCGGACTGGCCGACTCGCTGCCCAACTCCCCCGGCGTCTACCTCTTCCGCGGCCCCAACGACGAGGTGCTCTACGTCGGCACCGCGTCCGACCTGAGGCGACGCGTGCGGCAGTACTTCACCGCGGGCGAGCGCAGGTCCCGCGTCAAGGAGATGGTCGGCATCGCCGACCGGGTGGACCACGTCGAGTGCGCGCACCCGCTGGAAGCCGAAGTGCGGGAGCTGCGGCTGCTCTCGGCGCACCAGCCCCGCTACAACCGGCGCTCCAAGTTCCCGCAGCGCGCGTGGTGGGTGGTGCTCACCGACGAGGCGTTCCCGAGGCTGTCCATCGTGCGCACGCCGCGCGACGACGCGTTGGGGCCCTTCGGTTCCCGGCACGCCGCGAGCGCGGCCGTCGAAGCCCTGCAGTCGGCGACCTTCGTCCGGCGCTGCACCGAGCGCCTCTCACCGCGCAAGCCGATCCGCCCGTGCGCGCTGCACGAGCTGGGCCGGTGCGGCGCCCCGTGCGCCGGGCTGCAGAGCGCCGAGGAGTACGAACCCGAGGTCATCGCCATCCGGGACGTGATCCGCGGGCGCAGCGGAGACCTCCTGGAGCGGTTGCGCGAGGAGCTCCAGCGGCTCTCCGACACCGAGCGCTTCGAAGACGCGGCCAACCACCGCGATCGGCTCGCCGACCTCGTCCGCTCGCTGGACCGGGGCCAGCGGCTGTCCGCGCTCGCCTCGGTCCCGGAGCTCGTCGCGGCACGCCCGGACGGGCGGCGGGGCTGGCACCTGTCGGTCATCCGCCACGGACGTCTCGCGTCCGCAGGGGTAGCCCGCCGGGGCGTCCCCCCGATGCCGGTCGTCGACATGCTCCAGGCATCGGCGGAAACCGTCCTCGACGGCCCTGGTCCCCTCCACGGCGCCACCGCCGACGAGACCCGCGTCATCCACCGCTGGCTCACCACCGGCGGAACCCGCCTGGTCCGCACCAGCACTCCCTGGACCGAGCCCGCGAGCGCAGCGGCCACCTGGCGAACCTGGCTCGACAAGGCCACCACAGGCCGAACCCCCTACGCGGCCATCGACTGACCCATCCCGGACACCCCGAATACTCCGGTGATCAGAACCCCGAATACCGCAGCAGTCGGGGACCTGAATACGGCGGTATTCGGGGTTCGGGCGGGCGGGGTGGGTCAGCCGGTCATGTCGAAGGCGGCGTTGATCTTGGTGGGGTGGAGGCGGATCGCGAGTTCGCCGGGGACGCCGTTGCGGCGGCCGAACTCCTCGGCCTTGTCCGGTCCGACGTAGCGGGCGGCGATCATCGTGGCGGTGTCGACGAGCTCCTGGGGATCCTCCGACACCTCCGCCGTGCCCTGGACCTGCACGAACGCGTAAGGCGGCTGAGGCAGATCGACGCACAGCGCCAACCTGGGGTCGCGGAGGACGGACCTGCCCTTGGCTGAGTCTTTTCCGGTGTTGAACACCAGCGCGTCGCCGTCGACGACGAACCACACCGGCGCGACCAGCGGACGGCCGTCGGCGGCGGTGAAGCCCAGCAACCCGGTGCGGGTGCCCTGGGAGAGGAACTCGCGGACCTTCGGATCCTGCAACGTAGCCATGCCCGGACGCTACCGACCACGGCGAACCGGCGCCGGAGACGCGAAACGGCCCGGCACCCGCTCGGGGTACCGGGCCGTTTCGGCTTCGGTGCTTATTCCGTCGGCTGCGAAGGCTTGCCGGCGGTCAGCTGCGTGCGCTCCTCGGCTTCGCGGACCGCGTCGTCGTGACGGGCCTGCTCCAGCGCGGCGGTCTCCTCGACCGGGTCGGGCTTCAGCAAGCTGCCCTCGACCGGGTGACCGGCGGCGCCCAGCTGGTTCATCTTCTTCGGCACCGGAGCGCCCTGGTAGGGCAGCGCCTCCGGGTGGCCGTGGTCGTCCACCGGGCCGAGCGGCTGGTGGACCTCGATGAACTCACCGTGCGGGAGCCGCTTGATGATGCCGGTCTCGACGCCGTGGTCGAGCACCTCGCGGTCGCTGTGCTGGAGACCCAGGCACATCCGGTAGGTGATCCAGTAGGCGATCGGCGGCGCCACCAGCAGGCCGATGCGGCCGGCCCAGGTCATCGCGTTCAGCGAGATGTTGAACTCGAAGGCGATGATGTCGTTGGTACCGGAGATCATCAGCACCATGAAGAACGTCAGCGCCATGGCACCCAGCGAGGTGCGTACCGGGTTGTCGCGCGGACGCTGCAGCAGGTTGTGGTGCGCGTTGTCGCCGCTGAGCTTGCGCTCGATGGCGGGGTACATGATCGCCACCGTGAAGATCAGGCCCATGAACAGCGCGGTCGGGAAGAACGGCGCCGGGATCGTGAACGGTCCCAGGTAGACCTCCCAGGCCGGCCACAGACGCGACGAACCGTCCGTCCAGATCATGTACCAGTCGGGCTGCGACGCGGCGGAGATCTGCGAGGCGATGTACGGGCCGAGGTTCCAGATCGGGTTGATCTGGAAGACACCGGCCATGATCGCGCAGACGCCGACGACCATCGCGAAGAAGGCACCGGCCTTGACCGCGAACACCGGCATGATCCGGACGCCGACCACGTTGCTCTCGGTGCGCTTCACGCCCGGGAACTGGGTGTGCTTCTGGTACCAGACCAGCGCCAGGTGCGCCGCGACCAGACCCAGGATCAGACCCGGCAGCAGGAACACGTGGAACAGGTAGAACCGCGGGATCAGGTCGGTGCCGGGGAACTCGGCGCCGAACAGGATCCAGTGCACCCAGGTGCCCAGCACCGGGACCGACATGGTGATGCCGGAGGCGATGCGGACACCGGTGCCCGACAGCAGGTCGTCCGGCAGCGAGTAGCCGGTGAAGCCCTCGAACATGCCGAGGATGAACAGCGTGACGCCGATCATCCAGTTCGTCTCACGCGGGCGCCGGAACGCACCGGTGAAGAAGATGCGCAGCATGTGCGCCACCATCGACGCCATGAACAGCAGCGCCGCCCAGTGGTGCAGCTGGCGGGCGAACAGACCACCGCGGACCTCGAAGGAGATGTCCAGCGTGCTCTCGAACGCCCGCGACATCTCCACGCCGCGCAGGTTGGTGTACAGGCCCTGGTACTCGACCTCCTGCATGGAGGGGTCGAAGAAGAACGCCAGGTACGTGCCCGTGATCAGCAGCAGGATGAACGTGTAGAGCGCGATCTCGCCGAGCAGGAACGACCAGTGCGTCGGGAAGACCTTGTTCAGCTGCCGCCGCATGCCGGGAGCCAAGCGGTACCGCGTGTCCAGCTCGTCGGCGGCGTGCGCGACTTTGCCGTACAGCTTGCTCTCTCCCTTCGTGGGCGTGGTGATCGAACTCATGACTTACGCTCCCAGTACGCCGGACCGACGGGCTCGATGAAGTCGCCTTTCGCCACGAAGTAGCCGTCCTCGTCCACCGTGATCGGCAGCTGGGGCAGGGCACGCGTGGCCGGGCCGAACACCGGCTTCGCATAGGTGTTGACCACGTCGAACTGCGACTGGTGGCACGGGCAGAGCAGGCGGCCGGTCTGCTGCTCGAACAGCGACGTCGGGCAGCCCAGGTGGGTGCAGATCTTCGAGTAGGCGTAGTAGTCGCCGTAGTTGAAGTCTTCCTGCCCCTTGCGCTTGAGCGGCTTGCTGCCGGGGCGGAGCCGGATCAGCATGACCGGCGCGTCGCCCTTGCGCATCGAGGTGATCAGCTCGTGCTCGTCGTGCCGCCAGGCTTCCCGGAACGGGAAGACGGTCTCGAAGCCACCGGCGTCGATGTCCTCGGGCCGCAGCAGCGAGACGTCGTGCGGGTTGCCGGTGTCGCGACGCAGGTAGATCTTCTCGCCGGGGTGCTCCGGCATCCAGCCGGTGTGCAGCAGCGACTCCTGGCCCTCTTCGGCCCAGGGGTTGCGCACCATGCCGCCGAGCGCGAACACGCCGGCGCCGAGGCCGAAGGCACCCAGACCGAAGCCCGCTGTGCGCGTGATCATCTTGCGGCGGGCGATGCCGCTGCGGTTGCCGGCGTCGGCCAGGATCGCGGCGGTCGTCTGCCGGTCGACCTCGCTGGACCCGTGGCCGTCGTGGCGCTGCTGCACCGCGACCTCGTGCGGGATGAACTTCTTCTGGTACTGCACGACGCCGATGCCCACGGCCAGGATCGACAGGCCGAGGAAGAAACCGATCAGCGGGTTGTACAGCGAGTAGATGAAGTGCGCGCTCGGATCGGTCGAGGGCTGGTAGCCCCACGGCCAGAAGATGAACACCGCGATGAAGGCCAGCGCGGACAGGCCGGCCAGCACGAACCAGGCGGCGATGTTGCGCTCGGCACGGCGCTCGGCGCGGGTCCCGCTGACCGGGAAGTTGTCCCGGTACTCGACCAGCTCGACGTCGTCGAGGGCCAGACCGAGCCGCATCTTCTCGTCGCGGCTCATCTCGGCCAGCTCGGCCTCGGTGTAGTCCTTGTTCTCTTGCTCACTCATGCCCTGGCTCCGATCCACAGGGTGAGGCCGATCAGCGCTCCGAGTCCGACGACCCAGGCGATCACCGTTTCCGGTCCGGGGCCGTAGCCGCCGAGGGAGTTGCCGCCCGGGTTGTTGTTGCCGTTGGTCACGGACTTGACGTAGGCGATGATGTCTTTCTTCTCTTCCGGCGTGAGCTGCCGGTCCGAGAACTTGGGCATGTTCTGCGGCCCGGTGAGCATCGCGTGGTAGATGTCCTGCTCGGTCGCCTGGTCCAGGTTCGGCGCGAACTTGCCGGAGGACATCGCGATGCCTCGTCCGGTGAAGTTGTGGCAGGACGAGCAGTTGAGGCGGTAGAGCTCGCCACCGCGCGCGGGGTCGCCGCCCTGCAGCGCTTGACCGGACTGCTTCTGGGCCTCCGGGCCACCGCCGTAGGTCTGCACGTACGCGCCCAGCGCGTCGATCTCCTCCGGGCTGAACTTCGGCGGCTTGCGCACCGCCTGAGCTTCCTGCCGGACCATCGGCATGCGGCCGGTGGCGACCTGGAAGTGCACTGCGGCTTCGCCGACGCCCGTCAGGCTGGGACCACGGTCCTGCACGCCCTGCAGGTTGGATCCGTGGCAGCTGATGCAGGCGTTGTTGTAGAGCTGCTCGCCCTGCCTCACCAGTGCCGGGTCCGCTGCGGCGTGCGCGGTCTGCGGCTCGGGAGTCAGGACGGTGTACAGCCCACCGGCACCCACCAACGCAATGCCCAGCGCCAGTACACCGGAGATCCGCCGCTTGAGCTTCGAGCCCGCGCGGTTCCGTTTCTTAGTGGTGGTCATGAGTGCGGCAACCCTTGCTGTCCGGTTCGGGGTGTTCGTTTCGGCCTCGTTCGTGCCAGGCGATCGAGGTTCCTCGCTGGAGGAGCGATCACGGGACGAGGTAGATCACGGCGAAGAGGCCGATCCACACGATGTCCACGAAGTGCCAGTAGTACGACACGACGATCGCTGCGATGGCTTGAGCCGGCGTGAACTTGCTGAGCTTCGTCCGGATGATCAGGAAGACGAACGCGACCAGCCCGCCGATGACGTGCAGCCCGTGGAAGCCGGTCGTCATGTAGAAGACCGTTCCGTAGGCCGACGACGCGATCGTGGTCGCGTGCTCGGTGACCAACTGGAAGTACTCACCGGCCTGCCCGAGCACGAAGACCGTGCCCATGATCAGCGTGATCACGTACCACCGGCGGAGACCGAAGACGTCACCCCGCTCCGCCGCGAACACGCCCCACTGGCAGGTGAACGAAGACGCCACCAGGATGACCGTGAACGGGAGGGCATACGGGAGGTTCAGGTGAGTGGGCGGTGGTGGCCACGCGCCCTCGTTCTGCGCCTTCACCGTGAAGAACATGGCGAAGAGTCCAGCGAAGAACATCAGCTCGCTGGCCAACCAAACGATGGTGCCGACGCTGACCATGTTGGGTCGGTTCAGCGAGTGCACGCGTTGACTGATTGAGGGCGCTGCCGTTGTCACGCGACGCATTATGTCTTGCAGCTTTTCCCCTCGCGCCTTCGGGTCCTCCCCTACGGCCGCGAGGTGATCGGATTGCGATCTGGAGGTAACTCAACGTGAAAACTCTTCGGTCCGCTCTGAGCGCGCTGGGACTCCGCCGGACCGACCGCGACAAGCCCGTGATCAGCATCGATGACCCCGGATTGCAGGTGGTGGTGTGGTCCTACGACGACACCGAGGCCGCGTCGACGGCACTGGCCAGGGCCACCGCGTGGAAGCCGGAGGACCCGGCGGTGCTGCGCCACCACCTGGCACTTCCCGGTGACGCTGTCGACACCGCGAGGGCCTTGCTGGCCTCGGACAAGTGGACATTGCGCCCAGGAGGCCGCGGAGATGACCTCAGCGTGTCCGGTTTGACCCCGTTGGTTGCGCTCCGTGTGCAGCGATTGGATGCGTTGCATTGCTCACAGGAGACGTCCCGGATGGCCGGTCTGGCGCAACGGCACGGCGGCGAGACCTTCGGCTGGGACGCACTGCAACCCGGGTCGGAATGATCGAATCCGGCCGGGTGGCTACTGTCACACCCGCTCGGGCGGCTAGCATTCGGACCTGTTAATGCCCCGTGCTGCGCAGATCGGGTGCGGGTGTCCGCAAGCTCGCCGAGGAGCCAGTGATGAGCACCGCAACAACGAACGTTCTCGTGTTCAGCCACCGCGCCGAGGTCCGGGAGGCGATCATCAACGCCGTCGGGCGGCGCCCGGCACCCGATCTGGACCGGCTGCACTACATCGAGGCGAGCACCGTCGCCGACGTCCTCAGCGAGGTCGACGCGGGCAAGGTCGACCTGCTGATCCTGGACGGCGAAGCGCAGCCGACCGGCGGCATGGGCGTGTCCAGGCAGCTCAAGAACGAGATCACCCAGTGCCCGCCGGTTGTCGTGGCGGTCCGCCGCAAGGACGACCGGTGGCTCGCCACCTGGTCGCAGGCCGACGCGGTCCTGGTGCACCCGCTGGACCCGCTGGCCTCCGCCGAGACCGTCGCCGAGGTCCTGCGCACCCAGGGCAAGCCCGTCCCGGCCTGACCGTCGCCGGGCCCGCGAGGGCGGCGAGGCGACTCGGTCCGCGCAGGCATCGACCCGACCTCAGCGGAATTCCGCGTTCCGGTTTCCGCTGATCTCCGGTCGGTGCCTGCGATCCATGCCATATCGGGCAGATCAGGAGGCGTGCGCGGCGGCACGATAGTTTTTCTTTGGACAGCCGAACCGACGGAGTAGATCGTGGGAACCATGGCGGGAAGTTGGGCAGGGCTGCTGGGCAGCCTGGTCGCGGGTACGGACCTGTCCGCGGAGGACACCGCCTGGGCCATGGACCTGATCATGTCGGGCGAGGCGACACCGGCCCAGGTGGCGGGCTTCGTGGTGGCGCTGCGCGCCAAGGGCGAGACGGCCGCCGAGGTCCGCGGCATGGCCGACGCGATGCTCCAGCACGCCCGCGCGCTGGACATCACCCAGCGCGCGGTGGACATCGTCGGCACCGGCGGTGACCGCAGCGGCAGCGTGAACATCTCCACCATGGCCTCGATCGTGCTGGCCGCGTCCGGGGTGACCGTGGTCAAGCACGGCAACCGCGCGGCTTCGTCGAAGTGCGGCACGGCCGACGTGCTCGAAGAGCTCGGCGTGGCGATCGACCTGCCGCCGGCCGCCGTGGCGCGCTGCGTGGAGGAGGTCGGCATCGGCTTCTGCTTCGCGCCGGTGTTCCACCCCGCGTTCAAGCACGCCGGAGCCCCGCGACGCGAGATCGGCATCCCGACCGCGTTCAACGTGCTGGGCCCGCTGACCAACCCGGCTCGACCCGCCGCGGGCCTGATCGGCTGCGCGGACCGCCGGATGGCGCCGGTGGTCGCCGACGTGTTCGCCGCGCGCGGCAACGCGGCGCTGGTGGTGCGCGGCGATGACGGCATGGACGAGATCACCACCACGGCCGCCAG
Source organism: Saccharopolyspora sp. NPDC049357 (assembly GCF_040677225.1). Classification (NCBI taxonomy): domain Bacteria; kingdom Bacillati; phylum Actinomycetota; class Actinomycetes; order Pseudonocardiales; family Pseudonocardiaceae; genus Saccharopolyspora; species Saccharopolyspora sp. NPDC049357. The sequence goes on from NZ_JBFAQJ010000054.1 coordinate 12,930, forward strand.
CACGCTCTGGGTGGTCAACGACGGCACGGTCCGCGAGGACGCGCTGGACCCGCAGGACTTCGGCATCGCCCGCAGCCGCCCGGAGGACCTGCAGGGCGGCGACGCGAAGGACAACGCCGAGGTCGTCCGCGACCTCCTGGCGGGCGCCACCGGCCCGGTCCGCGACGCGGTCCTGCTCAACGCGGCAGGAGCCTGCGTCGCCTACGACGGCCCCGGAGCCGACCTGCGGACGCAGTTCGAGGCCGGCCTGACCCGAGTGGCCGAGGCCATCGACTCAGGCGCCGCAGCAGCCCTCCTGGACCGCTGGACAACCCTCTGCACCGAACTCCGCTAGAAACCCCAGACGTACTCAAGTCGCGGATCTCGGAGCCAGAAGGCGTGTCAGGTTCCGCCACCCGCACCGCTGAGCAGAAGAACCAGCCCCCTACTCCTCTTCGAGACCGATGGAGAAGGCGGCTTCTTCGTCCTTGCGGGAGTACGAGCGGAAGGCGATGTGGGTGTCGGTGTCCTGGACTCCGGCCACCTTGTTGATCTTGCCGGGGACGATGTCCGCGAGGTGCTCGTGCTTGGCGACGCGGAGCATCGCGATCAGGTCGACATCACCCGCGCAGGAGTAGACCTCGTCGACGCCGTCGATGTCGGCGATCTCCTGAGCCGCCTCGGTGAGGCGGTCGGCGGCGGTCTGGATCAGCACGATGGCGGTGATCACGAGGGAGAACCTCCTGCTGCGTGGTTGTTCGTCGGACGAGATCCTAGATGCGAAAAGGCCCCTCGGTCGCGACCGAGGGGCCTTTCACGTTCTGCGTCAGTGGCTGCTCTGACCGGTGTGGTACTCGAACACCAGCCCGGCGACCATGATCAGCAAGAAGCCGACCGCGAGCACGATCATCCAGACGTGGAAGAACGCCAGGGCGATGCCCGCGAACGCCGCACCGGCGGCCAGGCCGACGGGCCAGTAGCTACCCGGGCTGAAGAAGCCCAGCTCACCAGCACCGTCGCTGATCTCCGCGTCCGGGTTGTCCTCGGGACGCTCCTCGATCCGGCGAGCCACGAAGGAGAAGTAGCTGCCGATGATCAAGGACAGGCCGCCGACCAGGACCAGCGCCACGGTGCCCACCGGCTCCTTGGCCCAGACGCCGTAGACGACTGCGGACAGGAAGAAGAAAACGGTGATGATGTTGAAGATCTTCGATTCGACCTTCATGGAGTCCTCGCTCTCACGCCGTACGCCCTGTCGAGGGCACCCCTAGCTGTTCGTCCCGATGCCGGAGGGCACGCCACCGGTGCGGTCGGTGTTGAACGGAACACCGGTCACCGCGTGCGGCGTGCACAGCTCACCGCAGTTCATCGCACCGAGAGCCTCGGCAGCGGTGTAGGTCTGCCCCGTCTGCGGGTTCACCTGGGTGCGCAGCTGCATGTACCGGTCGAACTTGTCCGGCGAAAGCGCCCGGACCTCGAAGTTCATCATCGCGTGGTAGGTGCCGCACAGCTCGGCGCACCGGCCCACGAACGAGCCTTCCCGCTCAACGGTGTTCTGGAAGACGTTGTCCTGGTTGTTCTTCTCCGGGTACGGGAAGGTGTCCCGCTTGAAGTGCCACTCCGGGACGAAGAACGAGTGGATCACATCGGTGGAGCGGATGTGGTACTCGACGCGCTGCCCGACCGGCACGACCAGCAGCGGGATCTCGCTGCTGCTGCCGACGGTGCGCACCGGCTGCCCGTCCGGCGTCTTGTAACCGGGGTAGTTGAACTCCCAGTTCCACTGGAACGAGATCACGTTCACGGTCTGGTCCGGCTTCGCCGGCTTGGCCAGAACCGTGTTCTGCGTGACCGCCGTGAAGTAGAACAGCACGACCACCAGCACGAACGGAATCGCCGTGTAGATGAGCTCGAGCGGCAGGTTGTACTGGAACTGACGCGGCAGTTCCTCGTCGTTCTTCTTCTTGCGGTGGAAAGCGACCGACCAGAAGATCAGCCCCCACACCAACACACCGACCGCGAGTGCTGCGATCACCGACCAGGTCCACAGGTTCCGCATCGCCTCGGCCTGCGGGGTGACACCCTCTGGCCATCCGAACCGCAGGACCTCGTCGGTCGTGCAGCCAGTGGCCGCGACACCAACCAGGCCGATCAGACCAGCGACCTTGACCAGCCGTGGCACTCGGGTCCCCTCCTTCAGGCCCACTGCGCGACGCCTCCTCGTGCAAAACTCACCGAAGCGGCTTGGTCGATCCCCGGTCCACCCGCAGGCAACCGCAGATCCGCCGCCGGAATCCTGGGCAGAGCCTAGCCCAGGTGTAGCCGCGATACTGCTCCGGGGGCGTCGATCGTTCGCTCAGGGCTCATCTCGAAGTAGCGGAGCCGCACCGCCACGCAGAACGACCACGAAGCACTCCCCGCACGCGCGTGCAGCGCGCGGGCCGAGGTTCTGCATACTGGAGCCAGCCTTTTCCCCCCGACTCGGAGAGGTGCACGAGACGCGTGTGCGGCCTGCTTGGACTCATCTGTCCCACTGAAGAATCTGCCGGTTACAGCGTGAACGCCGTGGCCAACGCGCTGCCCTGTCAACGACACCGGGGGCCGGACGAGAGCGACACGTGGCATGGCGGTGAGGTCGTCCTCGGCTTCAACCGGCTGTCCATCATCGACCTTGAGCACTCCCACCAGCCGTTGACCTGGGGCCCGCCGGAGAACCCGCGGCGCTACACCATCACGTTCAACGGTGAGATCTACAACTACCTGGAGCTGCGCGCCGAGCTCATCGAGCAGTACGGCGCTCGGTTCGCCACCGACGGGGACACCGAGGTCATCGTCGCCGCCTACCACTACATGGGCCCGCGGTCGGTCGGCCGGCTGCGCGGCATGTTCGCGTTCATGATCTGGGACAGCGAGCGCAAGGTGGTCTACGGCGCGCGCGACCCCTTCGGCATCAAGCCGCTGTTCTACGCAACCGGCCCCGGCGGCACGGCCTTCGCCAGCGAGAAGAAGAGCCTGCTCAGCCTGGCCAACACGCTCAAGATCGGCGAGGAGCTCGATCACAAGGCGCTGCAGCACTACTTCATCCTCCAGTACGTGCCGGAGCCCGAGTCGCTGCACCGGCAGATCCGCCGGATCGAGTCGGGCACCTCGTTCACCGTCTCGCCCGGCGGGCAGCTGGTGACCGAGCGGTACTTCCAGCCGAACTTCCGGCCGCGCCCGGCCAACACCGACGCCGACGTGCGGCGGCTGCAGAACGAGATCGTCGATGTGATGCGCGACTCGGTCGCCAAGCACATGCGCGCGGACGTGACGGTCGGCTCGTTCCTGTCGGGCGGCATCGACTCCACCGCGATCGCGGCGCTGGCCAAGGAGCACAACCCGAACCTGATCACCTTCACCACCGGTTTCGAGCGGCAGGGCTACTCGGAGGTGGACGTGGCCGCCGAGTCGGCCGCGGCGATCGGCGTCAAGCACGTGGTCCGCACCGTCTCCGCCGAGGAGATGATGGAGGCGCTGCCGCTGATCATCTGGTACCTCGACGACCCGGTGGCCGACCCGGCGCTGGTCCCGCTGTGGTTCATCGCCCGCGAGGCCCGCCAGCACGTGAAGGTGGTGCTCTCCGGCGAGGGCGCCGACGAGCTGTTCGGCGGCTACACGATCTACCGCGAGCCGCTGTCGCTGGCGCCGTTCGAGAAGGTGCCGGGCGCGCTGCGCAAGGCGATGGGCAAGGTCTCCAGCCACATCCCGGAGGGCGTGCGCGGAAAGGACCTGCTGCGCCGCGGTTCGCTGGACCTGGAGGAGCGCTACTACGGCAACGCGCGCATCTTCCGGGACGACCAGCTGCGCAACATCATGCGCGCCTTCGACCCGGGCGTGTCGCACAAGGACGTCACCGGCGGCCCGTACAGCCTGTCGAAGGACTGGGACCCGGTGACCCGGATGCAGCACGTGGACCTGTTCACGTGGCTGCGCGGCGACATCCTCGTCAAGGCCGACAAGGTGACGATGGCCAACTCGCTGGAGCTGCGGGTCCCGTTCCTCGACAACGAGGTCTTCCGGGTGGCCAGCACGGTGCCGCTGGAGCAGAAGATCACCAGCGAGACCACCAAGTACGCGCTGCGCCAGGCCCTCTACCAGGTCGTCCCGGCGCACGTGCTCAACCGGCGCAAGCTCGGCTTCCCGGTGCCGATCCGGCTCTGGCTCAAGGACGAGATGCACGACTGGGCGCGCAACATCATCCAGCAGTCCCAGACCGATCACCTGCTGGACCGCCGCGCGATCCTGCAACTGCTGGAGGAGCACCGCTCCGGCGTCCTCGACCACAGCCGCCGCCTCTGGGCCCTGCTGGTCTTCATGCTCTGGCACGCCATCTTCATCGAAGGCCGCCTCTCCCCCGAGGTCCCGGAACCGCACTACCCCGTGCGCCTCTGACCACGGGCCAGCAGAACGGCCGGTCCGCCTCCCTGGAGGTGGACCGGCCGTTTCATGTCGCCCGATGGTGAAACAGACCCGACTTATACCATCGATGCTATGTCCTGGGGTACGGTAGAGCTCGAGCCGGAAGTTCGAAGGTGGCTGGAAGGGCTCACCACTGCGCACTTCAACACAGCGGCCTTCTACATCGAACTTCTAGCCGAGCACGGACCATTACTCAGCGAGCCATACACAAAACAACTTCGCGGCAAGCTGCGGGAACTCAGGTTCCACCTGGACGGCGACGCAGTTCGGATCACCTACTGGATCGCATCTGGCAGGCGGATCATTCTGCTTACCGCGTTCCGCAAGACCAGAATGCGGGAGTCACGGGAGATCGAGCGGGCCTGGCGAGCGTTTCGCCAGTGCATGAACGACGTGCACACGGTGGTGGATGAGCATGTTGGGGAGTGAGGGGACAGTGGCCAGGACGGATTGGGAGTCTCTGCGCGAGCGCCGCATGGAGGAGCCGGGCGCCGCCGAGGCGTACGAAGCAACCCGAATCGCATACGAACTCGGCAAGGCCACGCGCGAGCTCCGCGAAGAGCGATCGTGGACGCAGAGCCAACTCGCTGAGGCCGCCGGGATGTCCCAGCCCGCGGTAGCCCGCTTCGAAGCCGGCGGCACGGTTCCGACCATCCCGATTCTTGATCGGCTCGCGCACGCATTGGGCGTCGAACTGGTGGTGCGCTTCGACCAGAGCGATTCAGCCGCAAGCGCCTGAACGAGAACGGCCGGTCCACCTCGCTGGGGGTGGACCGGCCGTTTTCGTGGCCCCAGGGGAGGTCAGCAGTTGTTCTTGCTGGTGAACGGGGTGTGTCCGTAGTACGGGACGGCTTTGCCGTTGAGGACGACCTTGCGGTCGGCACCGTCGAGGATCTGCTCGTAGTGCAGGTGGGGGCCGGTGACTCCGCCGGTGGCGCCGGCCTCGCCGATCTTGCCGCCCGCCGACACCTTCTCGCCGACCGAGACGGCCTGGCTGGACAGGTGGGCGTAGCGGGTGCGCCAGCCGTTGCCGTGGTCGAGTTCGATCCACCGGCCGTAGCTGGTGTCGCCTTCGTTCTCCGACCTGGTCACGGTGCCTCCGGCGGAAGCGAGGACGGCCATGCCTGTGATGCCCTCGCGCTGGAAGTCGACCGAGTTCGCCGGGCTGTGCCCGCTGAAGGTGGCGGCCGTGACCTCGACGCCGCACTTGAAGGGCACCTGGAAGTTCGGCGCGGCGGACGCCGGCGCCTGGGAACCGACCACGGCGACGGCGGACAGCGCCGCCGCTGCCATGGTCGTTGCTAATCGTCGCATCATGCGAGTCACCTCTGTGTCGTTGGTGACTCACATGCGACCACGGTCATTCGGGCAGAAATAGACCCACTAGGACGATTCTTGGTTACTTCTTCCCGAACTCCAGCCATGCGGTCGTGTTCGGCGGCAGCTCGCCCGTCCAGACCTCGGCGCCGTCGCTGCGGAGCAGCAGGTCCCCGGGGAGGTCGAGGTTGACCGAGGTGTCGCCGAAGTTGGTGGCGCACGCGAAACCCGGCTCGCGGGCGAACGCCAGCACCTGCTCCGGAGCGTCCAGCCAGGTCAGCTCCCCGTCGCCGAGGACGGCCAGTGCGCGGCGCAGCGCCAGCGCCGAGCGGTAGAGCCGCAGCACCGAACCCGGGGCGGCGCGCTGAGCCTCCACCGTGGACGAGGCCCACTCCTGCGGTGCGGGGAGCCAGCTCCCGCCGGGGCCGAAGCCGAACGGCGGCTCGCCACCGGACCACGGCAGCGGCACGCGGCAGCCGTCGCGGCCGACGTCGGTGCCGCCGGACCGGGCCCAGATCGGGTCCTGGCGAACCTCGTCGGGCAGGTCCAGCACCTCGCGCAGTCCCAGCTCCTCGCCCTGGTGGACGTAGACCGAGCCGGGCAGGGCGAAGCTGAACAGCGCCGCCGCGCGAGCGCGCGACAGGCCGAGCTCGCCGTCGCCGTAGCGGGTCACCGGGCGCTGGACGTCGTGGTTGCCCAGCACCCACGTGGTGGTCGCACCGACTCGAGCGGTGGTGGCCAGGGATTCGGTGACGACCTTCCCGAATTCCTCCGCCGACCAGGGCGCCTCCAGCAGCGCGAAGTTGAACGCCTGGTGCAGCTCGTCGGGCCGGACGTAGCGGGCCAGTCGCTCCTGGGTGGACGCCCAGGCTTCGGCGACGCCGATCCGCCCGCCCGAGTAGGAGTCGAGCAGCGCGCGCCAGTCGCGGTAGATCTCGTGCACCTCGTCCTGGTCGAAGTACGGCAGTTCACCCTTCCCCAGCAGGGAGATCTGCTCGCTGCGACCGGTGTCGGGCAGGTCAGGGTGCTTGATCATGCCGTGCGCGACGTCGATGCGGAAACCGTCGACGCCGCGGTCCAGCCAGAACTTGAGCACCTTGCGGAAGTCCGCGCGCACCTGCGGGTTCCGCCAGTTCAGGTCCGGCTGTTCCGGCGCGAACAGGTGCAGGTACCACTGCCCGTCGGGCAACCGGGTCCAGGCCGGCCCGCCGAAGATCGATTCCCAGTCGTTCGGCGGCTCGTCGCCGCGTCCCTCGCGGAACAGGTAGCGGTCGCGTTCGGCCGAACCCGGCTCGGCGGCCAGGGCCTCGGTGAACCACGCGTGCTGGTCGGAGGTGTGGTTCGGGACGACGTCGACCAGCACCCGCAGACCGGCGTCGTGGGCCTGGGTCAGCAGGGCGTCGAAGTCGTCGAGGTCGCCGAAGAGCGGGTCGACGCCGCAGTGGTCGGCGACGTCGTAGCCGCCGTCGGCCATCGGCGAGGGGTAGAACGGAGTCAGCCAGATCGCGTCGACGCCCAGCTCCACGAGGTGCGGCAGGCGCTCCCGCACTCCGACGAGGTCGCCGATCCCGTCGCCGTCGCCGTCGGCGAAGCTGCGCACGTAGATCTGGTACACCACGGCGTCACGCCACCAAGACATGCTTCTCCCTTTCCGGAGTGCGGGCTCAACGCTCCCGAGTGGACTCCCGGACGATCAGGCTGGGCCGGAACATGCGGCTGAAGCTGGTCGAACCGCGCTCGTCGCCGTCGGGATCGAGCTGGCGCAAGAGCTCGTCGACGGCCGCGGCGGCCATGTCGCGGATGGGCTGGGCCAGGGTCGTCAGCGCCGGTTGGCAGTAGGCGGCCAGCGGGATGTCGTCGAAGCCGACCACCGAGACGTCCTCCGGCGTGCTCAACCCGCGCCTCTTGGCCTCCCCCATCGCGCCCAGCGCCATCACGTCCGACGAGCACAGCACCGCCGTGGGCTGCGGACCGTCGAGCAGCCGGGACATCGCCTCCGCACCGCCTTCGGCGGAGAAGGAGCCGTGCGCGACGAGTTCAGCCGCCGGTTCGACGCCGGCTTCCTCCAAGGCCGCGGCCCAGCCCGCGCGCTTGAGCCGGGACGGCAGCGCGCGCGACGGGCCGCTGACGAAACCGATGCGGCGATGCCCCAGCTCCAGCAGGTGCCGCGCCGCGGTGTGGCCGGCGAGGTGCTCGTCGACGGTGATGTCCGGGACGTCAAGGCTCGGGGCACCGCCGTTGACGAACACCATCCGGACGCCCTCGCGCGCCAGCTTCTCGTAGTAGCCGCGGGTGCGGCGCTCGTCGTTGTCCGGGTTGGCGATCTCCGGCGACACGAAGATCATGCCCTCGACACCGCGCGCCTGGAGCATCTGGACGTACTCCCGCTCGCTCATCGCCGCGCGCGTGTTGCACAGCAGCGAGGCGTAACCCGCTTGCGAGGCACGGCTTTCCAGCGCTTCGGCGAAGGCGGGGAACACCGGGTTGGACAGCTCCGGCACCAGCAGGCCGATCACTCCCGTGCGCCGCAGGGCGCCGACGCCCCGGGCGGTGTGCGGCAGCTGGTTGAGCACGTCGAGCACGCGCTGCCGGGTCTCCTCGGCGATGCCGGACTTGCGGTTGAGCACGCGGCTCACCGTGGACACGCTCACCCCGGCCGCTTCCGCGATCTCGGCCAGACCAGCCAACGCCGGACTCCTCCCGTTCCCGATGGTTCCCGACACGATACTGCACGGCGCAGCAATAATTTGCAATGAACTGGCTTTGCCGATTGTCGAAACCTGTCCATTTCTGCTCGAACATCTTGACGCGATTCACATTCTGGGTATGCAATCTAACGCCAGTTGATTGCAAAAATTTGCACAACGGGAGGACTGGAAATGAGACCAAAGGCCACGGTCATCGCTGCCCTGGGCCTGGTCGGAGCCCTCACCCTCACCGGGTGCGGCGGCTCGGCAGGCGACGCGAACCAGGTCGTGTACTGGGACACCAGCGGATCAGCGGAAAGCGCGGTGTTCAGCGAAGTCGCCCGGGAGTGCGGCCGCACCGGCGGCTACCAGGTGCGAGTGGAGACGGTGGCCTTCGACCAGGCGCTGAACAACTACAAGACCGCGGCGCAGGGCGGGCAAGGCCCCGACGTGCTGCGCGCCGACGTCGGCTGGGTCTCGCAGCTCGCGCAGGCCGGCCTCATCCAGGACCTCTCCGGCACGCCGCTGGTCGCCGACACCGACGACTTCCTGCCGAACACGCTGGAATCGACGAAGTTCGAGGGCAAGACCTACGCCGTCCCGCAGGTCACCGACGCGCTCGCGCTGTTCTACAACAAGCGCAAGCTCGACGCCGCCGGCGTGGAACCGCCGCAGAACTGGGACGAGCTCAAGGCCGTCGCCCCGAAGCTGGGCGGCGAGAACGCGCTGTTCCTCAACAACGACGAGTACTACGCGCTGCCGTTCATCTACACCCACGGCGGCGACCTGGTGAACCCCGGCGCCCGGATGATCACCGTCAACTCCCCGGAGACCGTGCGCGGCGTGCAGGTCGCCAAGGACCTGCTCGACGCCAAGGCCGCCCGCACCTCGCTCGACCAGCCCAACTCCTACACCAGCATGAAGACCGCCTTCACCACCGGCGAGGCGGCCATGGTCATCGACGGCCCGTGGGCGGTCTCGGAGTTCACCGCCTCCCAGGAGTTCGCCGACCCCGCCAACCTGGGCATCGCACCGGTTCCCGGCTCGGCGACCCCGTCGCCGGTGGGCGGCCACGACTACGTGATCCGGCAGGGCAGCGACGCCACCGAGGCCTCGCAGAAGTTCGTCGCCTGCATGAGCAGCACCGCCGGCCAGGCGAAGATCGCCGCGGAGCTGGGTCTGCTGCCCACCCGCAAGTCCGCCTACGACGACCCGGCGGTGGCGGCCAACCCGATCGTCACCGCGTTCCGCCCGCTGGCGGCGACCACGCACAGCCGCGCGTGGATCCCGCAGAACAGCGAACTGCTGGAGCCGCTGCAGACCGCCTACGGCGACGTCCTGTCCGGCCGCAAGCAGACCCAGGCCGCGCTGGACGAGCTGGCGCAGACCTACCAGAGCACGATCCTCACCGACTACGCGAAGCGCTGATCATGCGGAACTTCCTCGCCCGGTACTGGTTCGGCTACGCGATGGTGCTGCCGGTGGTCGCCGTCCTCGCGCTGCTGGTCGTGCTGCCGCTGCTGCAGGGCGTGCACTTCGGGTTCACCGACATCAACGACACCAACATCGCCAACCCGGTCCTGGACCGCGAGGCGCGCTACTCCTTCGTCGGGTGGGACAACTACCGCAACGTGCTGTCCGGTTCGGCGGCGTTCGGCTCGTTCTGGGCGACGCTGGTGCGCACCGTCATCTGGACCTTCGCGTGCGTGGTCTGCCACTACGGCATCGGGCTCGGCCTGGCGATGCTGCTCAACCGGCGGATGCGCGGGCGCGGGCTGTACCGGGTCCTGCTGATCCTGCCGTGGGCGGTGCCGGTGTTCATCAGCGCCTTCGCCTGGCGGTACCTGCTCAACGCCGACTACGGCCTGCTCAACTGGGTGCTGGAGACTCTGGGGCTGCCCGGTCAGGTGTGGCTCGGGCAGTCGGACCTGGCGCTGGTGTCGGTGATCGTGGTCAACGTGTGGCTGGGCGTGCCGTTCATGATGGTCGCCCTGCTCGGCGGGCTGCAGGCCATCCCGTCGGACCTCTACGAGGCCGCCGAGATGGACGGGGCCACGCCCTGGCAGCGGTTCGTCAGCGTGACGCTGCCGGGGCTGCGCCCGGTGTCGAGCAGCGTGGTGCTGCTCGGGGTGATCTGGACGTTCAACATGTTCCCGGTCATCTACCTGATCACCGGCAACAACCCGCACACCCGGATTCTGGTGACCTACGCCTTCGAGCGGTTCTTCTCCGGCGCCACCAGGGATTACGCGATCGCCTCCACCTACGGCGTGCTGATCCTGTCGGTGCTGCTGGTCTTCGCCGCGATCTACCGCCGCGCGATGGCGCGGCAGGGAGAGGATCTCTGATGAGCATCGACGCAGCGTCCCTGCGGGCGTCCTCGGCCGCCGCGCAACCGCGCGGCCGGGGCGGCCGCTCGACCCTGGCGAGCATCGGGTTGCACGGCGCGCTGAGCGCGGCGTCGCTGATCGCGGTGTTCCCGGTGTTCTGGGTCGTGGTGGTGTCGTTCAAGCCGGACGCGAAGGCGATCGAGGCGACGCCGTCGCTGTTCAACGACTCCAGCCTGGACAACTACACCGACGTGCTCACCGGCGCGAAGGGCTCGTTCCTGGCGTGGTTCGGCAACTCGGTGCTGATCGCGGCGCTGACCACCGTGCTCGGCGTGCTGCTGGCGGCGACCACCGCCTACGCGCTGAGCCGGTTCCGGTTCCCCGGCAGGCACTGGCTGCTGCTGTCGTTCCTGGTCGTGCAGATGTTCCCGTTCGCGGTGCTGATCGTGCCGCTCTACAACATCCTGCTCACGCTGGGGTTGCAGGGCAGCGCGCTCGGGCTGGTGCTGGTCTACTGCAGCACCGCGATCCCGTTCTGCACGTTCATGCTCAAGGGCTACTTCGACGGGATCCCGGCCGACATCGACGAGGCCGGCCGGGTCGACGGGCTCTCGCCGCTCGGCGTGTTCTGGCGGCTGGTGCTGCCGCTGGCCCGCCCAGGTCTGGCGGTGACCGGCTTCTACTCGTTCATCGTCGCCTGGAGCGAGGTCGCCTTCGCCTCGGCGTTCCTGTCGGCCGCCGACGAGTCCAAGACGCTCGCGGTGGGGTTGCAGGTCTTCGTCCAGCAGAACCGGGCTGAGTGGGGACACCTGGCGGCGGCGTCGGTGCTGGTGGCGATTCCGGCGGTGATCGTGTTCTACGCCGTGCAGCGCTTCCTGGTCTCCGGGTTGGCGGCGGGCAGCGTGAAGGGCTGACCCGTTCGAATTTCGCGCGAAATTCGAGTCCGAAGTCTCCGCGTCGAATTTCGCGCGAAATTTGGATCTCCCCACGCCGGGTTCAATGGGGTCGGCGCTCTGGAACACCACTACCCTGGACGGCATGCAGGGATTCAGGGTCGATCGGCCGCTGGTGCTCGACGGCGGGTTGGCCACGGAGCTGGAGGCGATGGGGCACGAGCTCGCCGACGCGCTGTGGTCAGCACGCCTGCTGACCGACGCCCCGGAGGAGATCGTCGCCGCGCACGCCGCGTTCTACCGGGCTGGCGCCGACATCGCCACCACCGCCAGCTACCAGGCGTCGTTCGAGGGCTTCGCCGAGCGCGGTCTCGACCGCTCCGGTGCGGAGCGGCTGCTGCGCCGCAGCGTCGAGCTGGCGCGGCTGGCCGGTGAGGTCGAGCCCGGCGAGCACCGGTGGGTCGCCGCCTCCATCGGTCCGTACGGCGCGACCCTCGCCGACGGCTCCGAATACCGGGGCGACTACGGGCTGACCAAGCACGAGCTGCGGGAGTTCCACCTGCCGCGCTTGGAGACGCTGGCCGATGCGGCCCCGGACGTCCTCGCGCTGGAGACCATCCCGGACGTCGAGGAAGCCGAGGTCCTGGTCGAAGCCGTCGCCGGCCTGGGTGTGCCCGCGTGGCTCTCGTTCACCGTCGACGGCGACCGCACCCGCGCCGGCCAACCCCTCGCCGACGCCTTCGCCCTGGCCGAATCCGATGCGATCCACGCGATCGGCATCAACTGCTCGACTCCCGAGGACGTCCTGCCCGCGCTCGAAATCGCCCGAGCGGCAACGGAAAAGCCGCTCGTCGCCTACCCGAACAGCGGCGAGGGGTGGGACGCCGAGCACCACGCCTGGACCGGCGATCCCCGCCTGTCCCCGCAACAAGCCCGCCAGTGGCGCGCAGCCGGCGCCATGCTCGTCGGCGGCTGCTGCCGAGTCCGGCCCGAGGACATCACCGCGGTCGCGGAGGCCCTGCTCGACCCGGAGAGCTGACCCGGCGGAAAGCGTTGGCGTTCCAGCCGCGTGACCGCGCCACCGCATGATCACAATCCTCACCCGGTGACTACCTGCTTGCCACAAACTATCGTTTTTCGATAGATTCTCATCGTTGTTCGATCGAAGGAGTGGCGATGGGAAAGCTGGCGGTGCTCGCGCTGCGAGTCGTGCTCGTGATGTTGCTGGCCGGGTCGCTGTTCGTGCAGGCCGTGATGGTGCCGCTGCTCAACGCCGACCTGGAGGAGCTGAACCCGCAGTACGCCTACCTGCGGGTGCCACTGCTGGTGATCATCGTGCTCGGGCTGGTGGCCTGCCAGGTCGTGGTCGTCTGCGTGTGGCGTCTGGTCACGATGGTGCGGCGCGGAACCGTGTTCTCCCACGCGGCTTTCCGCTACGTGCACGTCATCATCGGTGCGATCGTGGCGGCGGCGCTCGACGTGTTCTCCCTAGCCTGCCTGCTGGCGCCGGGCGAGGCCGTCGCCCCGGGCGTCGTACTGCTGATCTGCGGCGTGGTCGTGGCGATCCTGGGGGTCGCGCTGATCGTGCTGGTGCTGCGCGTGCTGCTGGCGCAGGCGGTCGACCGCGACAACGAGGCGACGCAGATGCAGGCCGAGCTGGACGAGGTGATTTGAGTGCCGATCGCGGTCGACATCGACGTCATGCTGGCCAAGCGCAAGATGTCGGTGGGCGAACTCGCCGAGCGCGTCGGCATCACCCCGGCGAACCTCGCCGTCCTGAAGAACGGCCGAGCCAAGGCGGTCCGCTTCACCACCCTCGAAGCCCTCTGCCAGGCCCTCGACTGCACCCCGGGAGACCTCCTCCGATGGGAACCCGACGAAGACCCGGACGCCAGCTGAAACATCCACCGATGGCGGAACCTCCCGCAGGACAGCTGGTTTCGCGGGTGGGGGTGGAAGTCAGCCGGCACTCCCACCCCCGCTGCGCTCAGCCGTGCAGGACGGAGGTGGGGATCGCGTAGCCGCGGACTCGTTGCGGGTGGTCTCCGACGGGGATGCGGGCCGTCTCCTTGGTGCCGTTGAAGTCGACCACCGAGATGTCGTCGCTGTCGCTGTTGGACAGGAAGCAGTACTGGCCGTTCGGGCTGGTCGCGGCCCAGTACGGCTTCTTGCCGACCGGCACGATGGCGTCGGTGGTCAGCGACGGGACCGACACGATGGCCGCGTAGTCCGAGATCGTGCCCGCGTCGCAGAGCTTGGTGCCGTCGGCGTTGGCGCTGAGGCCGTGGTGCGCGGAGTCCAGCGGGTAGTCCTCGCGCTTCATCTGCTGCGCGTCCTCGGACAGCGGCAGGTGCACGGTGCGGGTGACCCGCTTCTCCTCGAGGCTGTACTCGACGAAGCCGTTGTGGAACGACAGCTGCGCGTACATCGTCTTGCCGTCGGGGGTGACCAGGAACGGACGGATGCCGACGCCGAAGTCGATGGTGTCGCGGACCTGCTGGGTCTCGGTGTCCACGATGGTCAGCTGCCGCTTGCCCTTGAGGCCGTCCAGCGCCGGGTCGTCGGGCATGACCACGCGGCCGATGGTGGCGTTGTACAGCGTCTTCCCGTCTGCGGAGTAGCGGTTCTCGTGCGGGAAGTCGCCGGTCGGGAATTCGCCGGTGACCGAGCCGTCGGCGGGGTTGAGCAGCTGCACGATGTTGGCGGTGGTCGCCGAGACCGCCAGTTCGGTGCCGTCCGGGGACAGCGCCATGTGGTCGGACCGGTAGCCCTCGACGGGGGTGCGCCAGACCTGCTCGCCGGTGGCGATCTCGTAGGCGGCCACGTCGCCGAGGCTGGGCCGCGAGACGTACATGATCTTGCCGTCCGGGGAGACCGCGATGTCGTCGACCAGCTGGTCGTGACCCTCGCCCGCGGTTTCGCGGATGATCAGCATGGCCGCGCGCTGGTCCGGGGGCATCTCGCGCAGCCGCTGCTCGAGGTCCGGGACCACGTTGATGCGCTGGTACTTGTCGAAGTCGGCGGCGTCGAGCAGGTCGACGGTGCCGTCCCAGTTGTTGCCGACGAACATCACGTCGCGCCGCTCGTCAGCGGTCGCGGAGGCCGGTACCGCCGCGAGCGCGATGAGCGCGGCCGCGCCTATCGCCCAGATCCTGTGTCGCATCCGAATCGCCCTTCCTGCCCATGTGGGATCAACCCCCCAACGAACATGAGATCAATTCGGATATGCCCGGCACGCAGGAGTTCGGCAAATGCATCCGAACAGCCCACGTGCCGGGCGTCGATCAGCCGAGCTTGGCTCCGGCGTGCAGCGCGACACCGGAGTTCGCGGCCACCGTCGCGGTGAACTTGCCGTCCTCGCCGACCTCGACGGTCTGGCCGGTGCAGGAACCGTTCGAGAGCTCACCGGACATCACGTCGCAGTAGCTGCCCGCGGGCAACGAGGTCTGGAAGGTCTGCGCGAGCTCCCCTGCTTCGCGGTTGATCGCCACGAAGCCCTTGTCCTGGCGGCCGAACGCGATCTGACCGCCGCCGTTGTCCCACCAGTCGGTGAGCGGGGCGCCCTGGACCGCGTTGTGGAACCCGGTCATCCCGGCGATGATCGGCCGCCGGTGCTCGCACACCCACGCGGGGTCGTCGCAGCTCGCGGGCTTGGTCGTGCCGTCGGCCTCCGCGGGCGGGCCCTGCTCGGAGTTGTCGAAGGCGAAGCTCGAGATCAGCTGCGGCGTGCCGTAGGGGTAGGCGAGTTCGAAGCCGACCGCCAGGTCGTATGCGGTGCCGTCCTTGTAGGTCAGCGTCGGCGAACTCCGCTGGGTGTCGTGGTTGTCGACGAACACCACGGCCTGATCGGCAGGCAGCGGCATCTCGTCGGTGAAGCCGTCGAGCTGCTCCAGCGAACCGTTCTTGAAGGCGTCGCTGACCTTGCCCTGGTAGGCGAACTCTGTGACGTCACCGTTGCCGGCGTACTCCCCCGCCGTGGTGGTGGAGTCGGCGATGACCTCCTGGAACACGTAGGGCTTCTGGCCGGTTCCGGGAACGGTGTTGAGCCCGCCGAAGATCGCACCGATGTCCTCCGGCGGCATGTGCTTGACCCCGTCGACCCGGAACCCGGACACGCCCAGGCTGATCAGGTCGTTGAGGTACTTGATCTCGGCCTGGCGGACCCAGTCGCTCTCGGTCTTGAGGTCGGCGAGCCCCACGAGCTCGCAGTTCCGGACCTCCCACTTGTCGTTGTAGTTGGAGATGTCCCTGCGGCAGTCGTGGAAATCCGCGTCCGAATAGGTTCCGGGGTAGTCGTACTTGGTGAACTCGGAACCCCCGCTACCCGGGTGGTCGCCGTCGGATCCGGCCATGTGGTTGACCACGGCGTCGGCGTAGATCTGCACGCCGGCGTCGTTGCAGGTCTTGACCATGTTGGCGAACTGCTCGCGGTTCCCGCGGCGGGTTTCGAGCTGGTAGCTGACCGGCTGGTAGTCCTGGTACCAGGGGTGACCGGCCTCCGGGAGCACGATGTGCTCCTGCGGCGGCGACACCTGGACCGCGCCGAATCCCTTCGGCCCCAGGAAGTTGGTGCACTCATTCGCGACCGAATCCCACGGCCACTGGAACATCTGGATGATCGGCCCGGCCACGGGTGCGGCGGCCGGCGCCGGAGCGCGTTCCTGGCCGAACGCGGCGGGCACCAGGGCGGTGCCGACCACGGTCGCGGCCAGCGCTAGCACCGTTAATCGCATTGACCTTCTCCTTCGCATCGCCTGCGATGAGCGAACGCCTACGATCACATTTTCTTGCGCAGGTAAAGTCAATACGCCAACGGAACTAGCAATTTACCAGCCATAACACTTCGCAATTTTTTGCAAGAAATGCGAAGCGAGAAATTGCGGGAGGTCTATCCGAGCGGCAGCGCGGCGGCGACCTCGGCCGCGGCGTCCTCTCCGTAGGTCTCGGCGAAGCGCTTGCGGGCGCGGCCGTGGTCGAGGGTCCACTCCTGCGTCCCGGTCACCTCGAGCACGTGCACCGCGATCAGCGAGCCGAGCTGCGCGGCCCGCTCCAGCGACAGCCCGGTCTCGACGGCGGCGAGGAAACCGGCGCGGAAACCGTCACCGACTCCCGTCGGGTCGGCCCTGGCGATCTCCGGAACGGCGGGCACCTCCAGCCGCTGACCGTCGCGCTCGACGATCTCCGCCCCGTCGGCGCCGAGCGTGGTGACGCGGACGCCGACCGCCGCCCGCACGTCATCCTCGCTCCAGCCGGTCTTCTGCAGCAGCAGACCCCACTCGTAGCGGTTGGTGAACAGGTAGTCGGCGCCCTCGACCATCCGCCGGACCTCCTCGCCGCTCAGCCGCGCGAGCTGCTGCGACGGGTCGCTGGCGAAGCGGTAGCCGCGCTGCCTGCACTCGTCGGCGTGGCGCAGCATCGCCTTCGGGTCGTTCGGGCTGATCAGCACCAGGTCGACGTCGCGCGCGGCGAGCACCGGAGCCAGTTCGATGTTGCGCGCCTCGGTCATCGCCCCCGCGTAGAAGGAGGCGATCTGGTTGAAGGCCTGGTCGGTGGTGCACACGAACCGCGCGGTGTGGGCGTACTCCGAGACGTGCACTCCCGCGCAGTCGACCCCGTTGCGCTCCAGCCACGACCGGTAGTCGGCGAAGTCCTCACCCACGGCTCCCACCAGCACCGGACGCCTGCCGAGCACTCCGAGCGCGAAGGCGATGTTGGCCGCCGCACCGCCCCGCCGCACCACCAGGTCGTCGACGAGGAAGCTCAGCGAGACCTGCTGCAGGTTGTCGGCGACGAGCTGGTCGGTGAACTTCCCGGGGAAGTGCATCAGGTGGTCGCTGGCGATGCTTCCGGTCACTGCGACTGACACAGCGCGCCTCCAATTCACTACGGACGGTGACGGAAGAATCGAGAGTAGCGCTCTCGACGACCACCGGCCGTGCCCCCACGCCGCGATCGAGGGCGGCGGCAGACAATGGGGCAATGCGCGAAGTGGAGATCTCCGACGACATGATCCGGCTGGGTCAGCTGCTGAAGCTGTCCGGGCTGGTCGAGCACGGTGCCGAAGCCAAGGACATGCTGGAAGAGGGCCTGGTCATGGTCAACGGCGCGGTGGAGACCCGCCGCGGCCGCCAGCTCGTCGACGGCGACGAGATCGTGCTCGACGACGAGATCGTCCGCGTCGTCAGCACGGCCTGAACAGCAACGAGGCCGGCACCCGAGCGGGTGCCGGCCTCCTGCCAGAACGGGTTGCTCGTCGTCAGTGGAACGAGTCGCCGCAGGCGCACGATCCGCCGGCGTTGGGGTTGTCGATCGTGAAGCCCTGCTTCTCGATGGAGTCGACGAAGTCGATGACCGCGCCCTCCAGGTACGGGGCGCTCATCCGGTCGACGACCACGCCGAGGCCCTCGAAGTCGCGGCGCGCGTCGCCGTCGAGGCTGCGCTCGTCGAAGAAGAGCTGGTAGCGCAGACCGGCGCAGCCACCCGGCTGGACGGCGATGCGCAGGTGCATGTCGTCGCGGCCCTCCTGGTCCAGCAGGGCCTTGGCCTTCTGGGCAGCAGAGTCGGTCAGCTTGACACCGTGGGCAGGCGCCTCGGTCTCGGTAACAGTGTTCGGGGCGGTCATGGACACTCCCTCGTGGTCTCGCTCTCCGATTCCGGCGTGACGTTCAACCACGTCCGGATCCGGGGTATTCCCGCGGGCGAACCCGGGGACGTTGTTGTCTCCTCCCTACATGGTGGCATAACCGCGGCCGGATCAGGTGTGACGTGGTAGGCGCGGGACGAACCGGACGGTCTCCTGCAAGCCCGCTCGACGCGTCGAATAACCTGGAGGGGTGAGGTTCCTTCGCCGCAGCAGCGCTGAGCAGACCGCAAGCACGGACTCCGAGAACGACGCAGAGCAGTCCGCGGAGGAGCGCGCGCAGAATCACACCCCCAAGAAGGGGAAGCCGACGCCCTCGCGGCGCGATGCCGAGGGCAGGCGGCGCGGCCCGGTCCCGCCGCCGCCGATGACGCAGCGCGAGGCGGTCAAGCGCGCCCGGGGCAACAAGGACGAGCGCCGCAAGGCCGCCACCGAGCGCCGCGAGCGCATGATGCAGGGCGACGACCGCTACCTGATGCCGCGCGACAAGGGCCCGGTCCGCGCCCACGTCCGCGACCTGGTCGACACCCGCAGGCACCTGATGGGCCTGTTCATGCCGCTGGTGCTGATCGTCTTCGCCACGACGCTGGCGCAGAACATGGTCATCCAGCAGTACGCGACGCTGTTCTGCCTGGCCCTGCTGATCATGATGGTCGTCGAGGGCTCGCTGCTGGGCCGCTACGTCAACAAGCGGGTCCGCGCGAAGTTCCCGGACCACAAGGACCGGCCGTTCTCGCTGGGCTGGTACGCCTTCACCCGAGCCATGCAGATCCGCAAGCTCCGCGTCCCACGCCCCCGCTACACCCCCAAGGACATCGCCAAGATCGGCTGATCGTCCGCCGGGCGGCCGCGGTTCAGACCCAGCCGGGCACTTCCTCCGGGAAGGCGCCCGCGACCCAGTAGTGCGGTAGCGCCCCCCGCAGCGTCACCCACCGGATCGCGGTCGGGTCCGACGACGCGAGGACGGCCACCAGCACGTCGGGGCCGTGACCGGCGAGGCGCTCGCGGCAGATCCCGCACGGGCTGAGGACGAGGTGCCTGCCGTCCTCGGCCCGGTGCATGCACACCGAGGCCACGTTCCTGCGATCGAGCCGGGACGCCGCGCAGTAGGGCTCCACCTCGTGGCAGAGCGCTGGGGCGGTCCCTCCTCCGGGTACGGTCTCGGCGGTTGTTGAGCGGGAGGTTTTCGTGCGGACGTTGGTGCTGGGTGGGGCTCGGTCCGGGAAGTCGGCGCATGCCGAGGGGTTGGTGCCCGAGGACGCTGCGGTGACCTACGTGGCCACTGCGCGGCGGGATCCTTCGGACGCCGAGTGGAACGAGCGGATCGCCGCGCACGTGGCGCGGCGGCCTGACTGCTGGCGGACCGTGGAGGTGCCGGACTCCGATTCGCTGCGGCGAGTTCTCGCCGAGGCCGCCGGAGGCGACCCCGTGCTGGTGGATGATCTGGCCACCTGGCTGACCGGGGTGCTCGACGACGCCGGGGCCTGGGAGCGCGACCCGGCCGCGCTGGAGGTCGTCGCCACGCACTGCGACGCGCTGGTCGAGGCCGTGTCGGCGAGCGACGCGCGCGTCGTGCTGGTGTCAGCGGAGGTCGGCCTCGGCGTCGTGCCCGGGATGCGGTCTGGAAGGCTGTTCCGGGACGAGCTCGGCTCGCTCAACGCCCGGTTGGCGGCGGTGTGCGACGAGGTGCTGCTGCTGGTCGCCGGATGCCCGCTGCGGATCCGATGACCGCTCAGGGCCTTGCTGAGCTGCGGTTTTTCAACACGGAGGTTTTCGCTTGCCCACCGAACAGAACGACCCCGGCACGATCGAGTTCCCGCCCGTTCCCGCACCCGACGAGCAGGCATCCCGGGAAGCCGTGGCGCGGCAGGCGCAGTTGACCAAGCCGGCCGGGTCGCTGGGACGGCTGGAAGAGCTCGGCGTGTGGTTCGCCGCGCGGCAGGGCGTGTGCCCGCCGCACCCGCCCGCGCGCGCCCGGGTGGTCGTCTTCGCAGGTGACCACGGCATCGCCCAGCACGGCGTGTCGGCCTACCCGCCCGAGGTGACCGGCCAGATGGTCAGCAACTTCCTCTCCGGTGGCGCGGCTGTCAACGTGCTGGCCTCGCACGCCGGGGCGACCGTGCGCGTGGTGGACATGTCGGTCACCGTCGACACCCCGCCGGTGGTCAGCGCGCACAAGGTGCGCCGCGGCTCCGGGGCGATCGACCGAGAGGACGCGCTGACCGTGGAGGAGGTCCGGGCCGCCGTCCAGGCCGGGCGGACGATCGCCGACGAGGAGGTCGACTCCGGGGCCGACCTGCTCATCGCCGGGGACATGGGCATCGGCAACACCACTCCCGCGGCCGTGCTGATCTCGCTGCTCACCGGCACCGAACCGGTCGCCGTCGTGGGCCGCGGCACCGGCATCGACGACAGCGCGTGGATGCGCAAGACCGCGGCGATCCGCGACGCGCTGCGCCGGGCCCGCAAGGTGCACAACGACCCGATCGCGCTGCTGCGCACCTCCACCGGCGCCGACATCGCCGCTCTCGCGGGCTTCCTCGCGCAGGCCGCCGTGCGCAAGACCCCGGTGATGCTCGACGGAGTCGTCGTCGGAGCGGCGGCGCTGGTCGCCGAGGAGCTCGCGCCCGGGGCGCGGCAGTGGTGGCTGGCCGGGCACCGGTCCGCCGAACCGGGCGGCCCGCTGGTGCTCCAGCACCTCGACCTGGAGCCGGTGCTGGACATGCGGCTGCGGCTCGGCGAAGGTTCCGGCGCGCTCACGGCGCTGCCGGTGCTGACCGCCGCGGTGAAGGTGCTCGGCGAGATGGCCACGTTCGACGAAGCCGGCGTCGCCGGAGAGGCCGGGGCGTGACCGACGGTCTGCGACTGGCGGTGTCCTGGCTGACGGTGCTGCCGGTGCCCGCGAGGCAGGTCGACGACCGCTCGTGCCGGCAGGCGATCTCCTTCGCGCCGCTGGTGGGGGCGCTCGTCGGCGGCGCCGGGGCGCTGGTGCTGTGGGGGCTGAGTTCGCTCGGCGCTCCCCCGCTGCTCGCGGGGCTGCTCGTGGTGGCGCTGTTGGTGCTGGTCACCCGGGGCATGCACGTGGACGGGCTGGCCGACACCGTCGACGGCCTCGGCTGCTACGGCCCTCCGGAACGCGCGCTGCAGGTGATGCGCGACGGCGGCGCCGGGCCGTTCGCGGTGGTCGCGCTGATCCTGGTGATCGGCGTGCAGGCCGTCAGCATCGGTGCGATCGCGCAGACCCCGTGGATGCTGGTGCCGGCCTGCGTCGCCGGGCGCGCGGCGTTCGTGCTGTGCTGCCGGCGCGGACTGCCGTCGGCGCGCCCGGAGGGGATGGGCGCGCTGGTCGCCGGGAGCCAGCCGCTGTGGCTGGTGATCGCCTGGTGGCTCGCGGCGACGCTGGCGGCCGCGCTGATCAGCTCGGCCGCGGCGGTGTCCGTCCTCGTCGCCGCGGGGGTGCTGCTGCTGTTCACCCAGCACGTCCGCCGCCGCTTCGGCGGGATCACCGGCGACGTCCTCGGTGCGGCCTCGGAGCTCGCGACGACCGTTGTCCTGGTCGGTGCGACGCTCGGCGTCGGGCAGTTCTAGACCGGGCAGAACCGGCCGACCGCTTCAGGTCGCGCGTCGGTGGGCGCTCGGTGTGGTGCCGCGGATGCGCTTGAAGGCGGTGCTGAAGGTGAAGGGATCGGCGTAACCGACGGTGCGAGCGATCTCGCCGATGGTCGCCGAGCCGCGCTCGGCCAGGAGATCCGCGGCGAGGGTCATGCGCCAGCGGGTGAGGTATGTCAGCGGCGGTTCACCGACCAGATCGGTGAACCGCTTGGCCAACGTCGAGCGCGACACCCCGATGCGACCGGCGAGCGCGGCCACCGTCCACGACGTCGCCGGTTCCGCGTGCAGCAGCCGCAACGCCTCCCCCGCGACCGGGTCCCGCTGGGCCTCCCACCAGGCCGGAGGTTCCCCGCCGGGCCGGTCGAACCACTCGCGCAACGTGCAGACGAGCATCCAGTCCAGCAGCCGGTCGAGCACCAGCTGCTGGCCGGGTGCGTCCACCGCCACCTCGGCGGCGAGGTGGTCGAGCACCGGGTCGCCGGTGCCGCCCGACTCCACGCGCAGCACGACCGGGAGGGCCTCCAGCAGCCGGCGGCTGATCTCGCCGCGCAGCGGGTAGGCGCCGACGATCAACGTCGTTCCGCTCCCCTGGCCCGGGTCGTGCCAGCCGAGCCGGTGCCGCGTGCCGCCGAGCTCGGGAGTCGCGCAGAACTCGCCGCACGCCAGCGGTTCCGCCGAGGTGCCGATCTCGTCGACGAAGGTGAACGTCGCGGGTCCGCGGACCACGACGGTGTCGCGGTCCCGCAGCGGTTCGGGCTCGCCCTGCTCCGGCACGATCCAGCCCTGTCCGTCGAGGACGGTGCACAGGGTCAGCGGTGCTCCGTCCACGAAGTGCAGCGACCACGGCGGGGTCAGCGTCGAGCTGCCGAACAACGAGCCCTGCGCCCGCAGCCCGCGGAACAGGTCACCGAAGGCGTCCACACCACCGACGTTAGACGATGACGCAGGTGATCCGGCTTCTCACCCATGGATCCGTCCAGGACCGGGGGGTTGAATCGTCGGCATGAGCACGCTGAACGCCCGGGACCTCGACTTCCTCCGCCGCCCGCTGCACGGCTTCCTGTCGGTGGCTGCGGGCCCGACCCCGCCGCAACCCCGGCCGGTGTGGTTCGAGGCCACCGCCGAGGGCACGATCGAGCTGTTCACCGACCCCGCCTCGCCCAAGGTCGAGCGCCTGCGGCGGGATCCCAGGGCATCGCTCGTGGTCGCCGCACCCGCGACCGAGCGCGAACGCTGGGTGTCCGTCGCCGGCCGCACCTCGGTGGAGACCGGCGGAGCGCCTGAGCTGGTGGAACGCCTCGCCGCCCGCTACTGGGACCTGAACGACCCGACTCGCGCGAACGACCTCGCCGAACTCCGCGCCGGGACCTGGTTCCGGATCGTCCTGCACCCGGAGAAGGTCACCCGCCTCGACTTCTAGGCACGACGACGCCCCCTGCGATCAACCGCAAGGGGCGTCGGTGGACCAGGTGCTCAGCCGAGCTTGGTCATCCAGCCGTGGGTGTCCTCGACCGTGCCGTACTGGATCGCGGTCAGGCGCTCGCGGAGCTTCAAGGTGACCTCACCGGGCAGGCCGTCGGCGATGCCGAACTCTCCGTCGCGGTGCTTGACGTGGCCGACCGGGGTGATCACCGCGGCGGTGCCGCAGGCGAAGACCTCGGTGAGCTCGCCGGTGGTGGCCGCCTTCTCCCACTCCTCGACGGTGATCTTGCGCTCCTCGACCTGCATGCCGAGCTCCTTGCCCAGCTCCAGCAACGAGGACCGGGTCACGCCGGGCAGCAGGCTGCCGCTCAGCGCCGGGGTCACCAGCTTCGCGTCGGCTCCGGAGCCGAACACGAAGAACAGGTTCATGCCGCCCATCTCCTCGACCGTGTGCCGGTCGCAGGCGTCCAGCCAGACCACCTGGTCGCAGCCCTGCTCCACGGCCTGCGCCTGCGCCAGGAACGACGCCGCGTAGTTGCCGGCGAACTTGGCCGCGCCGGTGCCACCGGGAGCGGCGCGCACGTACTCGTGGCTCAGCCACACCGTCACCGGCTTCACGCCACCGGCGAAGTAGGAGCCTGCCGGCGAGGCGATCAGCGAATACAGGTAGGTCTTCGACGGGTGGTTGACGCCCAGGCCGATCTCGGTGGAGACCATGAAGGGACGCAGGTACAGCGAGCTCTCACCAGTGCTGGGCACCCAGTCGCGGTCCACCGCGACCAGCTCGCGCAGCGATTCGAGGAACAGCTCCTCGGGCAACTCCGCCATCGCGATCCGGTTCGCGGAGCTGCGGAAACGGCGGGCGTTGGCGTCCGGGCGGAACGCCGCGATCGAGCCATCGGGCTGGCGGTAGGCCTTGAGCCCCTCGAAGATCGCCTGCGCGTAGTGCAGGACCGACGTCGCCGGGTCGAACTCCAGCGTGTGGTAAGCCTCCAGGCGGGCGTCGTGCCAGCCCTGGTCCTCGGACCACTTGATCGTCACCATGTGGTCGGTGAAGAACTTGCCGAACCCGGGATTCTCCAGTACCTCCGCGCGGCGCTCGGCTGAGGCCGGTTGCGGGTTGGGGGTCCGGGTGAAAGACAGTTCTCCGTTCATGCGCGTACGGTATCGCGTGCGCTGGAGCAGTGAAAACCGGCTTGGCGTCAGTTGGTCATCCAAGTATCCGGCCGTTGCCAAACGGACGCGGAGATTCTGCTGATCCCTCCGCCGCGCGCGACATATGATGGGGTCATGACGCAGGCCCAGAACACCCCCGCGCCGCAGCCCACCTCGGTCCCGCAGGACGTCCGCGCAGGTGTGCTGGCCGCCCTGATGCCGTTCGGCGCGGGCATGCTGCTCACCCTCGGCTACGCCTGGATCGGCATCTTCGGGATCGTCCTCGCAGCGATCGGGGCCGCGGGCTGGGCCTTCTGGTGGCGCAACAAGCACCAGCAGTGGTTCCCGCAGCAGGTGACCACCGGCTCGGTGGTCGGAACGACCGTCCTGGTCGCGGTGATCACCCTTCTGCTGTTCATCTCGATCAGCTGACTTCTTCTGGTCCCGCTCATCTTGCTGAGCGGTGCGGGTGGGGCGAAGAGGAACCGGCTGCGCCGGTTGACTACGCCAGCAGGTGCGCGGGGAGCTTCGGCACGGGCCAGGACGGGTCCGGGCGGGCGTCGCAGTAGGTGCCGTCGAAGGGGAACGCGCCGTCCTTGGCCAGGGAGATCATCTCCTCGCCTTCGGCGCGCAGCTTCGCCAGTTCGGCGTGGCTGAAACGGCCTGCGGCCAGCGCGTCGTCGAGCTCGTCCTCGTCCTTCCAGGACCAACTGCCGTCCGCCATGACCTCCACGTCCAGGACGCCGTCGACCCGCCGCACGCCGCATTCGTCCCGGCCGCGCGGGATTTCGAGATTGACGTACCAGTTCCGGAATTCGCCGCTCGGCTCGAAGAACCACCAGACCGACGACCACCGGTTCTCGTGGACCAAGCGCAACGTCGAGGTACCGCGCCAGGTCGACAGGGCGGGCACGCGCGGGCCGGAGAACCGCTCCGCGAGCGGCAATTCACGCGGATGCCGCCCGTCCGGGGAGGTCGTGGTCCGGACCGGGGTGTCCGGCAGCACCCAGCACAGCAGCTCCTCGCCGTCGTCGGAGACGACGCGAGCCGGGTGCACGTTCCCGAGCGAGCCGTCCAGGCGCCAGAAGCTGTAGAGCACCTCGTCGCCCGAGGACCACTGGTAGCGCTGAGAATTCCAGGTCATCTCGTCCACAATCGAGTTGGGCATGACCGCCTCATTTCCACCGGCGCGAAACGATTCCCGCCAGCAAAGGACCGACAACAACCACTCCGAGCGTTGTCAGCATCGCAGAAACCGGCATGCTCATCGCCAGCACGACCGACAAACCCATCCCAAGGCATGCACCCCGCATGGGCCAAGTGGGCCCATCGGAGAGCAGCAAACGGGCGCCTGCGTTGGCAAGAGCGTAGTGCAGGAGCAGCGCGCAGGCCGCGAAGGACATCAACGCGGTCGGGTCGATCAGCTGGGAGACGACCACCGCAGCGACCCCGGCGATCAGGTCCAGCAGGTACGGCGTTCCGGACGGACCGGTGCGGCCCAGGACTCGCGGCAGCTCACCGTCGCGCACCATCGCAAGCCCCGTCGAGCGCATCGATTCCAGCGCGCCCAGCAGCACGGGCAGCAGCGCGACCGCCGCCCCGACGCACACCAGCGGCACCAGGTCGGCGGCAGCGGCGGCGGTGAGCACGTCGCGGATCGGCATCGGCGACAGCGCCAGCCGCTCCCATCCGAGCTGGTAGGTCAGGGCCGCGATCATCACCGCCAGCAGCACCGTCACCGCCACCAGCGAGATCGTGATCGCGCGGCGGGTCGCCGCCCAGGGCGCGCGGTCGCCGTCCCCGGCGGGCGCGGCGAGTCGTTCGAAACCGGCGAACGCGAAGAACAGCACCCCACCTGCACCGATGATCCCCACGGCGCTGTCGTTGGAAGCGCCGGGATCGACGTGACCGGGAACGCCTCCGACCGGGTCGATGGCGAAGCAGATCGCCACCACCAGCACGATCACCGCCAGGCTCAGCGCCACCCACGACCAGGCCGCGGCACCGCGGATGCGCAGCCCCGTGGTCGCCGAGAGCACCACGAGCAGGATCACCGCCCCGGCCACCAGCGCGCTGGCCGAAGGCAGGAAGAACTCGCCGATCACGCGGGCGATGGCGGCGATCGCGGCGACCTGCGCGGCCAGGTGGGCCGAGGCGCCGATGCGGGCGGGCAGCAGGCCCATCCGCTCGCGGACGCACGCGTAGGTCGCGCCGGGCCCGCTGCGGGCTCGGGACTGGTAGGCGACGGCCGAGGCCGCGCACACCGCCGCCAGCAGCGCGACCAGCAGTCCCAGCGGCGCCCACGGTCCGGCCGCCGCCGCTGCGGGCGCGGGCCCGAGCAGCACACCGATGCCGACCATGCCGCTGAGCGCGAGCGGTAACGCGTCGCGGCCGGTCCTCGACCTGCTGTCCGCTTCCACCTGTTGGGTCACCGAACCACCCTTGCAGACGAGTGCGGGCACTTCAGCCTCCTGTCGGCTGAGTCATGGCGGGAGACCGCCGGTGAGCGTATGACGGATGTGACCACTGCTCTCCCGCCACGCCCACGGTGAACACGCCGATCACCGGTGGACCCGGCGTTCTAGAGTGCGGGAAGGCTCTGGGAGAACCAAGGCACCGATCCGGAGGATGACCACGTGACGACCCCGAAACTCGCCCTCACCGACACCGCGGTGGCCAAGCTGAGCGTGGACGCGCTCGTCATCGGCACCGTCTCCGGCGCCGACGGCCTGCAGCTCGCACCGGGTGCAGAGCCGGTCGCCACCGCCTTCGACGGCGACCTGGTCAAGGTGCTGACGTCGCTGGGCGCGAGCGGGAAGGCCGATGAGGTCGTCAAGCTGCCCGCCCACGGCTTGGCCGCGACCGTGCTGCTGGCCGTCGGTCTCGGCAAGACCGGCGAGGACGGCCCGAGCGCCGAGGCCGTCCGCCGCGCCTCCGGTGCCGCCGCCCGCGCGCTGTCCGGCGTGGAGCACGCCGCGACCACGCTGCCCGCCGCCGACCTGCCCGCCGCGGTGCAGGGCACGGTCATGGGCGCCTACGGCTTCACCGAGTACAAGTCGAGCAACGGTGACGGTCCGGTGGCCGCGGTGGACTTCGTGGTCTCCGACGCCAAGGCCGACACCGCCACCCACGCGCTCAAGGGCGGCTCCGCGATCGGCGAGGCGGTCAACACCGCCCGCGACCTGATCAACACCCCGCCGAACGACCTGTTCCCGGCCTCCTTCGCCGAGCGCGCCGCCGAGCTGGCCAAGGCCGCCGGCCTGGAGGTCGAGGTCCTCGACGAGGCTGCGCTGCGCAAGCAGGGCTTCGGCGGCATCCTCGGCGTCGGTGCGGGCTCATCGCGCCCGCCGCGCCTGGTGCGCCTCCGCCACAAGGGCCCGAAGGCGGCGAAGAAGGTCGCGCTGGTCGGCAAGGGCGTCACCTTCGACACCGGCGGCATCTCGCTGAAGCCGGGCGGCGGCATGGAGAACATGACCTCGGACATGTCCGGTGCCGCTTCGGTGATCGCGACGATGGTGCTGGCGGCGAAGCTGAACTACCCGCTGGAGATCACCGCGAACGTGCCGATGGCCGAGAACATGCCGTCGGGCACCGCCTACCGCCCCGGTGACGTGCTGAAGATGTACGGCGGCAAGACCGTCGAGGTTCTCAACACCGATGCCGAGGGTCGGCTGATCCTGGTCGACGCGATGGTCCGCGCCTGCGAGGACGAGCCCGACTACCTGATCGAGACCTCCACGCTGACCGGCGCGCAGGTCGTCGCGCTGGGCAACCGCACCCCTGGCGTGATGGGCGAGGACGGCTTCCGCGACCGGGTCGCCAGGCTGTCGCAGGCCGTGGGCGAGGGCGGCTGGCCGATGCCGCTGCCGGACGAGCTGCGCGCCGACCTGGACTCCAAGCTCGCCGACCTGGCCAACGTCACCAACCACCGCTGGGGCGGCATGCTCGCAGCGGGCATCTTCCTCCGGGAGTTCGTGGCCGAGGGCGTGCAGTGGGCGCACATCGACATCGCGGGCCCGGCCTACAACACCAACTCGCCGTGGGGCTACACGCCCAAGGGCGGCACCGGTGTCCCGGTCCGGACCCTCGCGGCGGTGCTCGCCGACATCGCCGAGAACGGCTGAGCCCGCGCATCGCCGGTCCGCTCGGAGCCCCGGTCGGCTCCGGGCGGAACCGGCGAACCGCCCACGATGCGGAACCAGAAGTTCAACCCGGGGTGACCCGGACACCGTCTTTGTGATCCGAGTCACGAAAAGGTCACCACTGCGGGGTGCGCCGATGTCACGATGGGTTTATGACCGAATCGCAACCGGCCACGCTGAACGCGACCAGGCACGGCTATCAGGTCGACGTGGTGTGGACCGGCAACACCGGCGAGGGCACCAGCTCCTACCACAGCTACGAGCGCACCCACGAGGTGCGAGCCGTCGGCAAGGACTCCATCGACGCTTCCGCCGACCCGGTGTTCCTGGGTGACGCGGACCGCTACAACCCGGAAGAACTCCTGGTCGCATCGCTGTCGCAGTGCCACATGCTCTGGTTCCTGCACCTCGCCGCCGACTCCGGTGTCGTGGTCACCGGCTACCACGACCACGCGCGCGGCATCCTGGCCGAGAACTCCGACGGCACCGGCCAGTTCGAGGCGATCGAGCTGGCACCGGAGGTCACCGTCTGCGACCTGGCGACCGTCGACGTCGCCGAGGCGCTCCACGAGCGCGCCCACGAGCTCTGCTACATCGCCAAGTCCGTGACGTTCCCGGTGCGGTGCACGCCGACGACGCGCGTCGCGAACTGATCCACCGACGAATCGATTCAGCCATCAGCGCGGCCGTGCACGCAGCGAATCGGTGAGAAGTGCGACTCGCGCGTTCACGGCCGTTCGTCGGCGGCGCGCTGCGCGCGCCTGCGGAGAATGCGCTGCCGGGCCTGGTGATCACGCATCCGCTGCGGATATCCGACCTTGGCGACTTCGTAGAGCGGGATGCCGAGCCGCCTGGTGAAGCGCCCTGCCGCCGAAGGCGACTCGATCCGTCGACGCGTCCATTCCCCGTCGTGGGCGATGAGCAGCAGCGTCGTCTCGGTGACCAACGTCTGCGGTTCGAGGTAGCCCTCGACACCGCGGCGCTGCGCCGCCCAGTTCCGGAGGTGGTCGGTGTCCGCGGACGTGGCGCGTCGTCCGGTGCCGGGACGGCGGTTGCGGAACCGGTCGAATAAGCCCACCGAACTCCCCTCCCCAATCCCGATTCAGGCCGGTTGCATTCGATTTTGCCACCGCGAACATGTGCGGAGTGTGAAAACGAGCTGAGAATGCGCGGCGCCGGGTCGTGAGTGCAGTACAGATCACCCAGCCCACCGCGCAACGGCCGCTCGGGTGGTGACAAGATGGCTGGTGGTGTGCATGACCACCAGGTCACGCGACCAACCGCAAGTCAATGACGCCCTGTCGAGGAGTGCGAAGTGACCGACACGTCCGCCGATCTGGTCATTCTCGGCGGCGGTTCGGGCGGCTACGCCTGCGCTTTCCGCGCGGCCGAGCTCGGCCTGTCCGTCGTC
>NZ_JBFAQJ010000055.1:0-42512 GCF_040677225.1 Saccharopolyspora sp. NPDC049357
TCCAAAACACCCACCCCCCCCACCACCGTTTGGTAATCCTTTTGTCTGTTTTCATGCGGTGGCTTCCCCTGTGGGGGGGGGGGGCCGCGGGGGGGCCCCCCCCCGCCCCCCCGGCCCTGAGATCGAGCGCTTCGGCCGAACGGGGTCGTCGGGTGAATCCCGGCGGCCCCTTTCGCATTTCCCGGGTTGACCGCGGATCCCGGAGAGGTCCAGAATTCGATCTCGGCCGCCCGGTTTGTCCAGACCACTGGAACGGAATTCTCGATCGGGACAATTTTGCCGCGAACGGGCAACGTTTCGCCCTCTCGCAGCGATCTGTAACTGTGCGGGCGTCGCGACGCCCGCCGAGCTTCCAGACGCGCGGCGCGCATCGGGAAGCGCGGATGGCCGGAGAAGTGGGGTTCACCAGGCATCCGCGTCCGTGGGTCCTCCGCCTGCCCTCACTAACCGGGGGACCCACGGAACGTCCGCGAGCGGACTTCCATTGGACGCCCGGGGCGGTTCCGAGGTTTCTCCACCCACGCGGAATCGAAAGCGCAAAGGCACTTTTCGCCCGTTCGGCCTATCAAGGAAGAACTTCTCAGGACTGCGTGTGAACGACTGGACGCCCCCAGTAACCTGATCATTCGTGGACGACTTCGAGACGGCCATCGCCGAGTACTACCGGCTCGGTCCGGAGCGGGATCGCCTCAGCACCTGGGGTTACTTGGAGGCGCTGCGCACCGCCGAACTGCTGGGTCGACACCTGCCGCCTGCGCCGGGCATCGTCTACGACATCGGCGGTGCCGAAGGAGCCTACGCCCTTCCGCTGGCCCGCGACGGCTACGCGGTGCACCTGGTCGACGCCTGGGCTCCGCACGTGACGGCCGCGGCCGAGGCGTCCGCCGCCCAGCCCGCCGCGCCGCTGGCCGGCTGCACCGTCGGCGACGCGCGGGACCTCCCCTTCGCCGACGGCACCGCCGACGCGGTGCTGCTGCTCGGTCCCCTCTACCACCTGCTGGAACGCGCCGACCGGTTGCGCGCGCTGCGCGAAGCGCAGCGGGTGCTCAAGCCGGGAGGCGTGCTGCTCGCGGCGGCGGTGTCGCGCTACGCGTCGACCTTCGACGGCGTGGCGATGGGCGACATCGTCAACCCGGACTTCCAGGAGCTCGTCCAGGGCGCGCTGCGCGACGGCCTGCACCGCAACACCAGGCCCGACGAGTTCCCGCACTGGTTCACCCTCACCTACTTCCACCGGCCCGCCGACCTGCGCGACGAGGTCGCAGACGCGGGTTTCCGGGCGATCGAGCTGGTGGCGGTGGAGAGCGTGGCGGCCTGGGCCGCCGACACCCGCCGGCTGAGCGAACCGGAGTACCGGGACGCGACGCTGCGGGCGATCCGCCAGGTCGAGTCGGCGCCCGAGCTGCTCGGGGCCAGCCCCCATCTCATGGCCGTCGCACGCAGGTCCCACTGACTCTTCCCTGGAGGTTCGGCGTGTCGGACAACCCGGAGCGCGGTGGATGTCGTGAAACTGCATGAAACTCAACGCGGTTCCCTCACCGGCATCGCCCCGACCACCCCGGGAGAACGAGCAGGGTGAAGTACCTGACGAGCACGGCACCGGTCGAAGCGCCCGCTGAAGCGCGGGTCGACGACGTCCCTCGGCGTTCGCACCGGGGCAAGTGGCTGGCGCACGTGATCGCGCTGTGCCTGGGAGTCGCGGGACTGTGCTGCGCGATCGCGCTTCCGCTGGCGCCGGTGCTGCTCGACCGCACCGAGGTGCACTGGCCGGCGGCGACGGACGAGAACCCCACGACGACGGCGTTCATCACGCCCTACCGGCCCGCCGAGTTCCGCGCGACCGTGCCCTGCGCGACCATGCGCGCCGCGCTGGGGGGCAACGGCTCGACGACGGTGCTCAGCACCCTTCCGGCGGGCAGCGACCGCGACGGGCTCGTGCTGTCCACCCAGGACGGACGTCCCCGGCTGCTGCTGGGTGAGCGCGAGGTGGAACTTCCCGTAGGGTCCTGCGGTCTGACGGTGCGCGGTGATGGCGCGGGCTCGGTCGTCGAACCCGCCGGACGTGCGCCGGTCACGCTTCCCGGTGTGCCCGCGCCCGAGGTGTTCACCTTCGCGACCTCGTTGGAACCCGACCAGCTGCACGGGCTTTCGGTCAGCGCGCGCACCTACTCGTGGGCCGACACCTCCCCCACCGAGACCAAGCGGAGCCTGATCGAGGCGGCGCTGCTGCTCGGACTGTGCTCGCTGCTGCTGCTGTTCGCGCACACCCCGCCCGCGCTGCGCGGGTTCCGCCCGAACCCGCTGCTGTGGCCGGTGGACGCAGGAGTCGCCGCGGTGATCTGGGGGTGGCTCTTCGTCGGGCCGCTCACCGACGACGACGGCTTCGCGATGATGACCGTCCGCAACTACGCCGAGACCGGCGACGTCGGCAACTACTACCGCTGGTTCAACGCCTCCGAGGCGCCGTTCACGCTGGTGCAGCACTTCATGCGCTGGTGGTCGGCCGACGGCCTGGAGCCGTTCTGGCTGCGGATGCCCAGCGCCGCAGCCGGTCTGCTGACCTGGCTGGTGGTCAGCCGCGGCATCGTCGCCCCGATCTGCCGGGGCCGCAGGCGGTTCCCGCTGCACCTGGTGACAGCGGTGTTCTTCCTCGCCTGCTGGCTGCCCTACGGTCTGGGGATCCGCCCGGAGCCGTTCCTGGCGCTGGGCACGTCGATCCTGGTCGCGTCGTTGCTGCGGGCCTCGCGCAGCAGCGCGCCGTTCGGCTGGCTGGGCGTGGCCGCGCTGGTGTGCGGGTTGACGCTGGCGATCACGCCGACCGGGGTCAGCGCGGTGCTGATGGTGCTGGTGTTCGCGCCGCGCATCTGGTCGCTGTTGATGCGTCCCGGAGCGCTGCCGCGCTGGGCGGTGGTACCGGTCCGCGTCGTGCTGCTGGCGTGCCTGGGCTCGGTCGGTCTGGTGGCGATGTTCGCCGACTCGTCCTGGAACGGGGTGCTCCACGCGACCGAGGTGCACGACGAGTTCGGGCCGAGCCTGGGCTGGTACCAGGAGATCGACCGCTACGCGAAGCTGCTCGGCACCAGCATGTGGGGCGTCGCCGGCAAGCGGCTCGTCGTGTTCCTGGTGATCACGGCCGTGCTGATCGCCGCAGCGTGCGCGATGCGCCGACTGCACCGCACCACGGCCGTGCCCGATCTGCCGGTGCTGCTGGGCTCGGTGGCCGCGGTGCTGGCCGCGCTGTGGCTGACGCCGTCGAAGTGGACGCACCACTTCGGTGCGCTGATCGGTGTCGGTCCGGCGCTGGTGGCGGTGACCGTGGTGCTGCTGGTGCGGGTCGGCGCGCTGGCCGACGGGCACCGGGAAGCCCGCCTGCTGGGCGTTTTCGGCACCGTGGCGGCGTCGGTGGCGGCGGGTCTGGCGTTCATGGGCCCGAACGCCTGGCCGTGGCAGTCGAACCTGGCGATGCCGTGGGCGGACACCCCGGTCCGGCCGGACCTGCCGCTGGACAGCCCCGTGCTGTGGATGCTCCTCGGGCTCGTCGCCGGGCTGCTGACGCTCGTCGGGCTGCTGATCCGGATGCGGCTGCGGTCCCGCGCCCTCGGCGGTCTGATGTGGACGGTCGCTCCGGTCTCGGTGCTCACCGGGTCGGCGCTGGCGATGGCGCTGGTGCTGCTGGGCTCGTTCCTGTCGGTGCCGGAGACGATGGGCGACCGCTTCTCGGTGGCCCGGATGAACCGGCTCAGCCACGAGGCGTCCAGCTGCGGGCTGGAGGACGAGGTGCAGGCGATGCCCATCGCCGAGCCCCTCACCCAGATCGACCCCGACGACACCGGCGAGCTGGACGGGTTCACCACCGGCGGAGGTCTGCCGCAGGAGCCGGACCTGCGCCTGGAGAACCCCGGCGAGCCGCTGCGGCTCCCCGAGCCCGACGATCCCGACGATCCGCGCGCCGACGAGCCCACCGCGCGCCGGGCCAGCGATTTCGCCTGGACCAGCCGGGACGGCGGTGCGCAGGACACCGGCACGCTGATCACCCCGTGGTTCGGCCTGCCGCAGGTGAACGCGCAGCAGGTCCTGTCGATGTGGGTGTCCGGCCGTCCCGAGCAGGGCAACTCGCTGACCTTGGAGTTCGCCGCCGGGAACCGTCCGCTGGGACGCGAGGTGCTCCGCGATCCGCCGCCGGTGGACCTGCCGTTCAAGGACCCGCGGCACGGCCGCGACGACGACTGGCGGGACTTCACCGCGTGGCGCTCGATGACCGTCGAACCCGGTGACGTCCCGGCGGGCGCGGACCGGGTCCGGGTGCTGGCCACCGACCGCAGCACCGACCGGCAGGGCTGGTTGAGCCTCGGCGGCCCGGTGGTGCGCGACGTCGTCGGGCTGCGGCAGGCCCTGGACGCGCAGGGGCCGCTGCTGATCGACTGGCCGATGAGCTTCGTGTTCCCCTGCCGGACCGACTACCCGCAGGTCGGCCGCGGTGTCGCGGCGAGCCCCCGGATGCTGATCACGCCCCCGGAGGGCGAGGGCTCGATGGCCTACGACCCGAACCTCGGCGGCGTGTTCGCCGGGGTGCCGATGCTCTCGCAGCGCATGGAGCTGCCCACCCGGTTGCGCGGAACGCCGGGCTACGACTGGGGTCACCTGCTCGTGGTCCGCTACGAACGCGAACGCGATTCCTACACCACGACTCGCCAGCGGGAACGCGTCCGCGGAGCCGACGGCGACGGGACCTACCCCTTCGAACAGGAGTGATCGTTTGTGCGAGTCACCGCCGGATGCCCGAAACTGACTTTCCCGGGACCGATTTGCGGCTGACCCGCTGAACACCGCTGAGCTGGGGGAACGTTGCTGGACGGGATCGAGCGAACCGCGGACGCCTCTCCTCCGATGCCCGCCGCGCCCACGCCGCGCCGCCGTCTCGCGAACGCCCTCGGCCTGGTCGTCGGCGTCCTGGCGGTGCTGGCCGCGGTCGCCGTGCCGTTCGCGCCGGTCGTCGGCGACCGGGTCACGGTCACCTGGCCGATGGCCGGGCAGCCGGCGGAGAGCACGCTCGCCTTCGTCGTGCCCTACCACCCGGACGAGGTGCACGTGCGGGTCCCGTGCGAGGTCGTCCGCGCAGGTCAGGACCGTGAGCCAACGACGCTGGTGTCCTCCCGCCCGCCCGGTCAGCCCACCGAGGGCTTCGCCGTCACCACCGCCCAGGACCACGTGATCGCCCTGGTGGCGGGGCGGGAGGCGTTGCGCGCGCCGATCGGGGAAGGCTGCGACGTCGCCATCGACGGTGGCCCGACCGGAGCCACCGCCCGCATCGGCGACCAGACCGCCTCGGTGCCCTCCGGGATCCGCGACATCGTCGCGTTCACCACCCAGCTCTCCCCCGCCGAGGCGACCGGCACCGAGGTCCAGGTGGTCACCGCCAACTGGTTCGAAACGTCCCCCACACAGGGCAAGCTGCTGCTCATCGCCGCCCAGCTGCTGCTGGTGGCGGCCGGTTTCGCGATCCTGGCGACGCTGGACCGCCGACGCCGCGGAGCGGTCGAACGCCCGGTCCCACGGTTGGCGCACCGGTTGTCCGGCTACGTGATCGACCTGGGGCTGCTGGCCGTGCTCGCGGGCTGGTGGCTGCTGGGCCCGAACAGCCCGGACGACTCGTTCGCCTCGGTGACCGTGCAGAACGGGCTGCGCACCGGCGACATCGGCAACTACTACCGCTGGGAGAACGCCTCCGAATCACCGTTCACGCTGGTCCAGCAGCTGCTGATGCACGTCGCCGAGTGGAACCAGAACCCGCTGGCCATGCGCATACCCAGCATCCTCGCCGCCGTGCTCACCTGGCTGGTGCTCAGCCGGGGCGTGCTCGGCGCGGCCGTTCCCGGACAGCACCACCGGCCGCTGGTCCGGGTCCTGGCCGCGGTGGCCTTCCTGTCCTGGTGGCTGCCGTTCGGGATGGGCGTGCGACCGGAGGCGTTCGAGGCGCTGGGGCTGACCGCCGTGCTGGCGGCGGTGCTGCAGGCCGCCCGCACCGAGCGGCGGGTGTGGCTGGGCGTGGCGGCGCTGGCGGCCGGGCTGTCGATCGCGGTCAACCCGATGGGCATCACCGCGATCGCCCCGTTCCTGGTGCTCGCGCCGCGCCTGTGGCGGATGGCCGGGGTGGGGCTGGCTGCGCTGCTGGCCGGGATCGCCTCGGTCGGCGTGGTGGCGATGTTCGCCGACCAGTCGCTGTTCGGCGCCGCGAAGGCCACCGACCTGCACAGCTACTACGGACCGAACGTGTCGTGGTTCCAGGAGGTCATGCGCTGGCAGTACCTGCTCGGCTTCGACCTGCAGGGCGACGTCGCGCGCCGCGCCGCCGTCCTGCTCACCCTCGTCGTCGCGGCGTTCAGCGTCGTGGTGCTGCTGCGCCACCGGAGGGCCGGTCGTGCCGACGGCCTGCGCCTGGCGCACGTCCCGGCGGCATCGCTGCTGCTCAGCATGGCCTTGATGACCCTCACGCCGTCGAAGTGGACGCACTACTTCGGCGCGCTCGCCGGCGTCGGAGCGGCTACTGTGACCGCGGGCGTCGTGCTGGTCGGCGTCGCCGCGGTCACCGCGAGCCGGGACCGGGTGGTGCTCGTCGCCGGTCTGGTGGGAACCGTGCTCGCCGGTGGCGCGGCCGCGCTCGTCTTCTCCGGCAAGAACAACTGGTTCCTGCACTCGCAGTACGGGGTGCCCTGGGGAGAAGGTCCGGTCCGGCCGCTGAACAACCCGCTGGTCTGGTTGTTGGTCGCCGGTCTGCTGATGGCCGCATCCGCGCTGTTCAGGAGAGGTGACGACCGGGTGCGGCGGGCGTTGATCCGCACACCCTCTCTGGTGTGCGTCACGGCGATGGGGGTGGCGGTGACGATCGTGCTCGGCTCCTTCGTGGCGGCGCCGATCAGGCAGGGCGACGCCTACTCGATCGGCGCGCAGAACATCGCCGCCGCGCGCGGAGGCAGCTGCGGCATCGCCGACAAGATCGTCGTCACCCCGGACGTGGCGGGGCTGCGCGGCGGCGACGGCGACGGCGCCGAGATGGCCGGGTTCACCGAGGGCACCGGCTTCGCACCGGGTTTCACCCCGCCCGCCGACGTCCCGGTGTGGGGCAGCCTGACCGGCGGTCAGATCAACACCGGCACGCTGACCAGCGGCTGGTTCCCGCTGCCGGCGCTGGCCCCCGACCAGGAGCTCGCCTTCGGGGTGGCCGGGCGCAGCGGCGACGGCAACCGGGTCGCTCTGGAGTTCTCCGGGCCCGGCGGGACGCGCGAGGTCGTGCTCGACGACACCTGGATGGACTCCGACGAGCGCGAGGCCTACCCGACCGACCACGTCATCGAGGACGAGGCGCAGGACCACCCCGGCTGGCGGGACATGCACCTGTCCCCGGCGCAGATCCCGGCCGGCGCCGACAGGGTCCGCATCACCGCGAGCGACGGCACCACCGACCCCGCGGGTTGGGTCGCGGTCAGCGGACCGCGGATCCGGCAGGTCATCCCGCTGACGGAGTACATGCAGGACAAGGCCCCGACGTACGTGGACTGGTCGATGACCTGGAACGTGCCGTGCCTGCGGGACCTGCCGCAGGTCGGCAGCGGTCTCGTCCAAGCCCCCGCGTACCTGATCACCCCGCCGAACTCGATGGGGTTCGGCGGCACCGCAGCGTTCGAACGCGGAATCGGCGGGGCGTTCGCCGGAGTTCGGGACGTCGGTGTTCAAGAAGAGATCCCGACAAGGCTCAACGGTTACGAGAAAACACCCGAATACTCCGAGTGGGGCCACCTCATCGAGGTGCAATACCCCTACCCGGGCAACCGATTCGACGTCCAACGCGTTGAAGCTCCACGGTGGGGTTGGCGAGGGGAGTGACCATGTCCGACACGATCCGCCACGAGGTCGGAATCCCGGTTCCGAAGCAGGCGCGGAACTCCGAGGCCGAATCACCGCAACTGATCTCGTACGTGCTGCCGGTCTACAACGAGGCCGAGGGGATCAAGCACTTCCACACCGAGCTCACCGACGCCGTCGCCACGCGACCCGAGTTCGACTACGAGTTCGTCTACGTCAACGACGGTTCCGCCGACGGATCGCTGCGCGTCCTGCACGACATCGCGAAGAACGATTCCCGCGTGCGGGTCGTCGACTTCGCGCGCAACTTCGGCCACCAGATCGCCATCACCGCGGGCCTGGACTACGCCGCCGGAGAGGCGGTGATCGTGATGGACACCGACCTGCAGGACCCGCCTCGGGTCAGCCTGGAGATGATCGACGCGTGGCTGGCCGGCGCCGAGGTCGTGCAGGCGCGGCGGCGGTCCCGGCGCGACAGCCCGTTCAAGCGGGCCACCGCGCACACCTACTACCGGCTGCTGCGCAGCTGCTCCGACGTCGACATCCCGGTCGACACCGGCGATTTCCGGCTGCTCAACCGGCGCGCCGCCGAGGAGCTGCGGACGTTCCGGGAACGCAGCCGGTTCATCCGGGGCATGGTCGCCTCGATGGGGTTCAACCAGCAGGAACTGCTCTTCGACCGGGACGAGCGGGTCGCGGGCGAGACCAAGTACCCGATGCGCAAGATGCTGCGGCTGGCCGCCGACGGCGTCACCGGGTTCTCCACCGCCCCGCTCAAGCTGATCACCCGGATGGGGTTCGCGGCATTGGCCCTGGCGCTGCTGGGCATCATCTACTCGGTGACGCTGCGGCTCTTCTTCCCCGAAGTCACCGTCTCGGGGTGGACGATGCTGATGGTCGTGATGCTGTTCCTGGGCGGGCTGCAGATGCTGTCGCTGGGAGTCATCGGCAGCTACATCGGCCGCATCTACAGCGAAGTGCAACAACGCCCCCTCTACATCGTCCGGGATGTGATCCGGCATGACGAAGCTTGAGCCGCGTTCCCGGCTGATCAGCCGGGAACTGCTGCTCTACGCCGTGATCGGCGGTAGCGGCGTGCTGCTGGACTACCTGCTCTTCCTGGTGCTGTTCAACCACTTCGGGATGCACCACCAGCTGGCCAACGCCCTGAGCACGACTGCGGGGATCACCAACAACTTCGTGCTCAACTCGCTGTTCAACTTCCGCAAGACCGACCGGATCCTGGTGCGGTTCCTGCGCTTCTACGCGGTGGGCATCGCCGGGATCGTGCTGACGTTCCTGCTGCTGGCGGTGTTCTCCACGTGGCTCGGGATCGACGCGAACCTGGTCAAGCTCGCCAGCCTGCCGGTGGTCCTGCTGTTCCAGTACACGATCAACAAGAGGTGGAGTTTCGGATGAGAGTGGGGATCGTCGGCGCCGGTGCGACCGGGCTGACCGCGGCCTTCGACGCGGTGCGCGCCGGGCACGAGGTGACGGTGCTGGAAGCCTCCGCCGAGCTCGGCGGGCTCGCGGCCTCCATCGAGGTCGGCGGCACCCCGCTGGAGCGCTTCTACCACCACAGCTTCCGCAGCGACGAGGCGATGATCGAGCTCATCGAGGACCTCGGGCTCAGCGACCGGCTGCGGTTCCACAAGCCGACCACCGGCGTGTACTTCAAGGGCCGGCTGCACGACTTCGGCACACCGGTGGAGATGCTGAAGTTCTCCGAGTTCTCGATGCTGGACCGGTTCCGGTTCGGCGCGTCCTCGGCCGCGCTGAAGGTGATCCGCAACGGCTCCCGGTTCAACGGGGTCCGCGCGCTGGACTGGATGCGGCGCTGGGCGGGCAAGAAGGTCACCTCGACCATCTGGGAACCGCTGCTGAAGGGCAAGTTCGGCGACCGCGCCGAGGAGATCTCGATGGCGTGGCTGTGGGCGCGGATCCACTGCCGCACGTTCGAACTCGGTTACGTGCACGGCGGTTTCGACCAGGTCTACCGGGCGCTGACCGACGCGGTGACCGAACGCGGCGGGAAGATCGAGTTCAGCAAGCCGGTCTCGTCCATCACCCAGCCGTCGGAGGCGGTGCAGGTGCGGACCTCGGACGGCAGCAGCTACGAGTTCGACCACCTCATCGTCACGGTCCCGCAGCCGGCGTTCGCCAAGGCCGCCGACATCGAATCCGACGACGTGCTGTGGCGGAACCAGTACCTGGGCGCGACCTGCTTCATCCTCGAGGTCGACCGCAGCGTCATCCCGTACTACTGGCTCAACATCAACGACCCGGAGTTCCCGTTCCTGGCGGTCGTGGAGCACACCAACATGGTCGACAGGCAGGAGTACGGCGGGAACCACGTCGTCTACGTGGGCAACTACGTGCCGCGCGACGACTGGCGCTTCACCACCGACCCGGCCGAGCTGCTGCGGAACTACATCCCCTGGCTCAAGCGGCTCAACCCGGAGTTCGACGAGTCCTGGATCAAGGAGTGGCACTTCTCCAAGGCCGGGTTCGCCCAGCCCATCGTCACCCCGACGTACCGCTCGCTGATCCCGCCGCACAAGACCCACATGCCCGGCGTCACGCTGGCCACGATGTCCCAGATCTACCCCCAGGACCGAGGCCAGTCCTACGCCATCGGCATGGCGCACGAGATCACCGAGAGCCTCGGCCTCCGCTGAGCACAGGGCCACACCGGAGTCGGGGGCGCCCGCTCCAAGCCGACCACGGAGTGTTGCTCCCGGGTGGCCAACCACGCGGCCGGGTGAAGAATTCAAATTTCGCGCGAAATTCGAACCCCGAACTCCGGAGTCGAACTTCGCGCGAAATTTGAAACTCGGGCGTCAGGCCTCGTTGAGGCCCGGGGTGCCGTCCTGGATGGTGAAGGTGGCGAGGTCTTCGACCGGGGCACCGGGCTTGGAGACGTAGGGCAGGACCTTGTAGGTCGCCGTCATCTCCGTCTCGGTGATCTTGGTGGAGATGTAGCCGCGCTGGTTGTTGTAGAGGCGGACGTGGGGGTTCTCGGCCAGGTAGGCCTTCTCCTTGTCCTTCAGCTCGGCCGAGCCGTCGCCGCCGCTGGTGATCGAGGTGGCCGTCAGCTCGGTGGCCACCACGTCCTCACCGTCGTGGATCTCGTTCGCCCAGTGGGTGTGGACGTCGCCGGTCAGCACCACCGGGTTGCGGGTCCCGGCCTGCTTCCAGCCCTCGATGACCCGCTGCCGGGAACCGACGTAGCCGTCCCAGGCGTCGGGGTTGTAGGCCTGGTCCTCGCCGTTGAGGTAGTCGATCTCGGCGAACATGACCTGCTGGCCCAGGACGTCCCAGCGCGCACGCGACGAACGCAGGCCCTGCAGCAGCCAGCGCTCCTGCTCGGCGCCGGTGAGGCTGCGCTTGGGGTCCAGCCGGGCCGGGTCCTGGGTCGGGAACTCGTCGTTGCCGACCTGGTCGTCGCGGTACTGGCGGGTGTCGAGCATGTGGAACGTCGCCAGCGAACCCCACTCGACCCGCCGGAACAGCCGCAGGTCGATGCCCTGCGGGACCTGGGCGCGGCGCAGCGGCATGTTCTCGTAGTACGCCTGGAAGGCGGCCTTGCGGCGCTCCAGGAAGTTCGGCTGCGGCTCGTCGGGGTGCTCGTAGATCTCGTCGGCCCAGTTGTTGTCCAGCTCGTGGTCGTCCCAGACCACGACCCACGGGGCCGCGGCGTGCGCGTGCTGCAGGTCGAGGTCGGCCTTGTACTGGGCGTGCCGCTGCCGGTAGTTGGCCAGAGTCTCGGTCTCCGGGCCAGCGTGATCGCGCGGGTTGCCGCCCGGCGCCACGTAATCGCCCGCCTGGTACTCGTACTGGTAGTCGCCCAGGTGCAGGATCAGGTCCGGACGCTCGTCGCCGAGGTGGCGGTAAGCGGTGAAGTAACCGTGCTCGTACTGCGAGCAGGAGGCGAAGGCCATCGACAGCTCGCCCATCGTGCCCGGCAGCGGCGCCGTCCGGGTGCGCCCCGCGGGCGAGACCGAGCCCTCCGCGCGGAACCGGTAGAAGTAGTCGCGGCCCGGCCGCAGGCCCTCCAGCTCGACGTGCACGCCGTGGCCCATCTCGGGAGCGGCCGGAGCCTCACCCCGGCGCACCACGCGCGTGAAGAGCTCGTCCTCGGCGACCTCCCACTCCACCGGGATCGTCTTGGCCGGCATGCCGCCCATGCCGTCCTCGGCGAGCGGGTCGGCGGCCAGGCGCGTCCACAGCACGAAACCGTCCGGCAGCGGATCGCCGGAGGCCACCCCGAGGCTGAAGACCTCGCCCCGGCGGGCCGCACCGGCACCCGGCAACGAGAGCGCGGACGGCGCCCCGGCGACGGTCAGCGCCGCGGCACCGGCGGCACCGCCGATCAGCACGCTGCGGCGGGAGAGCAACGAATCGGACTTGTCCATGAGCGTCGGGTCCTCCATCGATTCGGGAACTCCGACCACTCTCACCGGACCGGGTGAACGCGTCGGTGATCGACGATGAACAAACCGTGCAGAACGTCGAAGCCCCCGGCCACTCGGACCGGGGGCTTCGACGAAAGGCGCTGCTTACAGGTAGAACGCCAGGAACAGGCAGCCGGCGAGGATCACGCCGAGCACCATCAGGACCTTGTCCTTGAGGACCACTTCCTCCGGCTCACCGGCGACACCCTTGTCGATGTCCACCGCGTACCGCAGGATCGCGATCACCATCGGCACGATGGAGATCAGGCCCCAGCGCGACATCTCGAACTCGCGGATGTCGTAGGCCCACAGCGAGTAGGTCATGATCGTGATCGCGGCCGCAATC
This sequence comes from Saccharopolyspora sp. NPDC049357, assembly GCF_040677225.1. Lineage (NCBI taxonomy): Bacteria > Bacillati > Actinomycetota > Actinomycetes > Pseudonocardiales > Pseudonocardiaceae > Saccharopolyspora > Saccharopolyspora sp. NPDC049357. The sequence goes on from NZ_JBFAQJ010000055.1 coordinate 12,661, forward strand.
GCCCACACGAACCGCAGGTAGGACGGCGAGTACGCCTTCAGCGACTTGCGGATCTTCGCGCCGGTCTCGGCGGCCAGCTTCACCTCGGCGTAGCGCTTGCCCGCCACCATGAACAGCGAGCCGAACGCCACGATCAGGTAGAACCACTGGGTGATCACCAGGTTCGCCGCCGCACCACCGGCGATGGCGCGCAGCAGGAACCCGGAGGCCACGATGCACAGGTCGATCACCGGCTGGTGTTTGAGGCCGAAGCAGTAGCCCAGCTGCACCGCGATGTAGAGCGCCATCACCGCCAGCAGCTGCATGCTCGTCAGACCCGAGATCAGCAGCGAGCCGCCCAGCAGCAGCACGCACACCACGTAGGCGATCGGCACCGGGATCAGGCCGGCCGCGATCGGGCGGTTGCGCTTGGTCGGGTGCTGCCGGTCCGCCTCGACGTCGATCGCGTCGTTGACGAAGTAGATGCCCGAAGCGGCCATCGAGAACACCACGAACGCGATCACCGCGTCGAGCAGGATGGCCGGGTCCAGGATCTCGCCCGCCGCGAACGGCACGGCCAGCACCAGGACGTTCTTCACCCACTGCTTCGGGCGAAGCTCCTTGATCAGACCGGTCGCCAGACCGGCAGGCGTGCCCGCCTTGGCGGTCACCTTCGCGTGGTAGGCGTCCGACGACTTGTCCTTCTCGTCGTCGGTCTTCTTCGCCTCCGGCTCCAGCACCTCGTCGCCGAACTCGGCGCCGATGGTGCCTTCCGCGTCGGACTCGACCTCGGCCTTCTTCGAACCGTTGGAGGCCTCGGCGGTGTCGACTGCCTCGGCGGCCTCGGCCGTGTCAGTCGAAGCTTGCTTGTTGTCAGGCACGGTTCCTCCGCCGTCTCATGAACCGCCGGGTGACCAGTGCAACGGCACCGCCGAGCACCGAACCGGCGACCACATCGCTCGGGTAATGAACCCCCAGGACAAGTCGGCTGACCATCATGGGCGGCACGATCGCCGGGGTCAGCTTCTTGCCGGTCAACCCGCCGTAGAGCACCGCGGCGGCCGTCGTGGACGTCGCGTGCGAGGACGGGAAGCTCAGCTGGCTCGGCGTACCGACCAGCACCTGGATCTCGGGGTCTTTCGGACGCGGGCGGCGGACCACCCGCTTGACCGCGATCGACGCCGCGTGCGCGGCGGCGACCCCTGCCGCGGCGGTGACCCACTCACCGCGGCGCTTGCGGTCGACCAGCGCACCGACCGCGCCGATGGCCAGCCACCCTGCGGCGTGCTCACCGAACAGCGACATCGCGTGCGCCGTCTTGACGACCGCGGGCTTGGCCAACGCGCCCTGCACCTTGCGCAGCGCGATGGTCTCGGCCGTGACCTGCTCGTCCTGCTTGAGGTCGGTCACGTCCTCGGGGGCGATCAGCGTAGTCAGCTCTGCCACTTCGTCTCCGGGAAAGTCGGCGTCATTTGGGATCAAAGACTTGCTTCCAGGACTCAGCGCTGGTCAGCTCCGGCAGCGCGGCGCGGTACTCCTCGCGCAGCCGCGCCCACTCCTGGCCGAGCCGCTTGTAGTTGGCCAAGGACTCCAAGCCCAGCCGGCGGAACGTCTCCGGGTCGCGGCGGCGGAACGCCACCCCGCTGCCGTCGGCGTTGGACACCGTGGCGCTGTCCAGGTTGCCCAGCAGGAACCAGCGGGCGGCGGCGGCCGGAACGTTGAGCTGCGGCCGGTCCGACGCGTCGTGCGCGGGCTCCTTGAGGTTGTGCAGCAGCGCCTTGGACGCGCGCGCCGCGATCACCGCCGGGTTCACCGGCGGGTTGAGCAGGCCCTCGGCCATGATCGGGTCCGCGGTCGGCGGCGGGAACTCCCGCGCCGACGGGAGCGTCTTGGCGTCGTCGTAGTCCTTGCGCAGCTCGCGCACCTCGGGCAACGCCGTGCGCAGGCTGTCGAACAGGCCCGACGGGCCCTTCAGGAAGTCCTCGATGGCCTTCTGCTGGACCGCGACCGTGGAGTACTCCATCGACAGCAGGTGCCGCAGCGTGAGCTTGAGGCCCTGCTTGACGATGTTGTTCTTGACCTCTTCTGGGCTGTGCAGCGCGGCCAGGATCAGCCGGTTGCGGGTGTGGAAGTAGGCGGTCCAGTCCGTGGCGTCGTTCTTGTCGGTCCACGGCATGTGCCAGATCGCCGCACCCGGCAGCGTCACCGTCGGGTAGCCGTGCCCGCCCGCGCGCAGCGAGTACTCCGAGTCGTCGTGCTTGATGAACAGCGGCAGCGGCAGCCCGGTGCGCTCGATGATCTCGCGGGGGAACAGGCACATCCACCAGCCGTTGTAGGTGGAGTGGACGCGCTGGTGCAGCTTCTTGGTCTTGCGCAGCGGCTTCTTGGCGAAGTCGTGGTCGGTGACCGCGCCCGGCGCCGCGCGCCAGATGCCCTGGCCGAGGTCGACGACCTCGCCCATGGTGTGCAGCCGCGAGCGGGCCTGCAGGTTGAGCATCTGACCACCGACGATGACCGGGTGGGTGGCGGCGCGCGCGAAGGCGTTGGCCCGCAGCACACCGTCCGGCTCCAGGGCGATGTCATCGTCGATGACCATCACCTGGGCGGCGTTGGAGTTGTGGATGCCCTCGTACATGACCCGGCCGAAACCGCCGGACCCACCGAGGTTGTCCTGCTCGATGACGTGCAGCTTGTCGCCGATGGCCTTGGCGGCCTCGTCGAAGCCCTCGACCTCGTGGATCTTCTGCGGGCCCTGATCGGCCACGATGACCCGCTCCACCACGGCCATGACCTGCGGGTCTTCACCGAGGGTCTTGAGCGCCTCGATGCACTCCGATGGCCGGATGGTGGTGGTGCCGACCACGACCTGCTGCTTGGGCATCGGCTGGTCGGTGGTCCACGCGGCGTCGTTGATCTCCAGCGCGACGTCGTTGGTGAACAGGTCGAACCAGATCCAGCCGCCGTCCTCGAACGGCTGCAGCGACACCTTGAACTCCAGCGACGTCCAGTCCTCGCTGGAGACCTTGGAGCCCTGCAGGTGAACGCTGTCGCCGTTGGACTTCGAGCGGTAGACGTCGAGCCGACCGGACCCCTTGACCTGCAGCCGCAGCACGATCTCTTCGATCTTGGTCCAACGCTTCCAGTAACTGGCCGGGAAGGCGTTGAAGTAGGACGCGAGCGAGATCTTGCTGTGCGCGGGCACGCGCAGGTTGCGCCGGGAGACCACCGTGGCCGTGCTGGCCAGCGCCTCGGGTTCGTCGATGTAGAGCGGACGCACGTCCAGCGGGTCCTCGCCGCGCGGGAACACGATCCGCTGCAGCACCTGCTCGGGCGCCACGTCCGAGGTCCCGGCGCGCACCGAAGTGACGTCGCTGAGCTTGCTCTCCCCAGCGGCGTTGGGCTCTCGGGGGGTCCGGTCGGTCACGTCAGTCCTCCAGCGAGCCGTCCAGCGAACGGCCCTCGGTGAAGTATGGAGCGATCTTGTTGTCGAACATGCTCAGCGCCGAGCCGATGGCCATGTGCATGTCCAGGTACTTGTAGGTGCCCAGTCGACCACCGAAGATGACCTTGCGCTCCTTGGCCTCGTTCTTGGCCAGTTCGCGGTAGGCCTCCAGCTTGCGCCGGTCCTCCGGGGTGTTGATCGGGTAGTAGGGCTCGTCCCCGCTCTCCGCGGACCGCGAGTACTCGCGCACGACCACCGTCTTGTCCGTCGGGTAGTAGTCCCGCTCGGGGTGGAAGTGCCGGAACTCGTGGATCCGGGTGTAGGGGACTTCCTCGTCGGCGTAGTTCATCACCGACGTGCCCTGGAAGTCACCGGTGTTGACGACCTCGGTCTCGAAGTCCAGGGTGCGCCAGCCCAGCTCGCCCTCGGCGTAGTCGAAGTACTGGTCCAGCGGACCGGTGTAGACGACCGGGACGTCGGTGGGCAGCTCACCGCGAACGTCGAAGAAGTCGGTCGCCAACCGGACCTCGATGTTCGGGTTCTCCGCCATCTTCTCCAACCACGCGGTGTAGCCCTCGACGGGCAGCCCCTCGAAGTCGTCGTTGAAGTAGCGGTTGTTGAGGTTGTAGCGAACCGGCAGCCGGCTGATGATCGCCGCGGGCAGTTCCTTGGGGTCGGTCTGCCACTGCTTGGCCGTGTAACCGCGCACGAATGCCTCGTACAGCGGGCGGCCGATCAGGGAGATCGCCTTCTCCTCAAGGTTCTGCGCGTCCGCGGTGTCGATCTCGGCCGCCTGCTCGGCGACCAGCGCCTTCGCCTCGTCCGGGGTGAACGCACGACCGAAGAACTGGGACAGCAGCCCCAAGTTCATCGGGAACGAGTAAATCTGCCCCTGGTGCTTGGTGAACACCCGGTGCTGATAGTTGGTGAATTCGGTGAACTGGTTTACGTAATCCCACACGCGTTTGTTCGAGGTGTGGAAAAGGTGCGCGCCGTAGCGATGCACCTCGATACCGGTTTCAGGCTCCGCCTCCGAGTAGGCGTTGCCCCCGATGTGGTCACGTCGGTCCAGCACCAGCACCCGCTTGTCCAGCTGGGTGGCGGCGCGCTCTGCGATCGTGAGGCCGAAGAATCCGGAACCAACAACGATCAGGTCATAGCCTGCGAAGCTCACAGTCGTCGAGGGTAGCTGTAGCGCGATGCCACCCCGAAACCGCGTTGACGTTATTGGCTACATATGACCACGAAGAGTGTCGATATCACTCCCGAAGACCGCCCATTCCTCGTTGTCCAGGCATTTCATCACCCGTCGGGGGTGACTGCCGCGACACCGGCGGCGACTATTCGTGGCTGTTAATACCCGTTAGGCGACCCGCCCGGCGAGTCGTGCGGGCGCTACCATCGCGCCGTATCGACGCGCCGGTGAAACCCTTTCACGCAGGTCCGAGACTCCGGGACGGGCGCGCAACACTGGGTGGTGAGCTGTGGGGTCGACCCGCGCCCGTGACGGGCGTCACTTGCTGATCGCGGCGATCGTGCTCGAGGTGCTGGCGGTCTGGTTCGTGCACTGGATCGACACCCGCGGCTACATGGACACCGAGATTTACCGGCTTGGTGCGCGCGCGTGGCTCAACGGTTACCAGGTCTACGGCGACGATCTGACCCCCGAATCGCCGGACTCCGCGACGTTGCCCTTCATCTACCCGCCGTTCGCCGCGCTGTTGTTCGTCCCGCTGACCTGGATGTCCGAGAAGGCCGCCGTCGTGGTCGTGGCGCTGTGCTCGCACCTGGCGATCCTGCTGACCGCCTACTCGCTGGCCCGCTCCTCGCGATACCTCGCGCCCCACGCCGGCCGGGTCGCCGTGGCCACCGCGCTGCTGCTGCCGTGGCTGACGCTGATCGAACCGGCCCGCGAAACCCTCAACTACGGCCAGATCAACCTGGTGCTCATGGGCCTGGTCGCCGCCGACTGCCTGCTGCCGCGCACCCGCTGGCCGCGCGGGATGCTGGTCGGCATCGCCGCCGCGATCAAGCTGACCCCGCTGGGCTTCCTGCTGTTCTTCCTGCTGCGCCGGGACTACCGGGCCATGTCCATCACCGGCGTCACCTTCGCCTCCACCGTGTTCCTGGGACTGCTGGCCGCGCCGCACGACTCGGCGGACTGGTGGCTGGACAAGATGCTGTCCACCGGTGACTCCTTCGGCACCGTCTACGCGGGCAACCTGACGCTGCGCAGCCTGCTGGCCAAGCAGGAGCTCACCGGGTTCGCGCTCGACTCGCTGTGGGTCACCGGATCGCTGCTGCTGCTCGCGCTGGCCGTGATGGGCATCCGCTACGCGCTGAGCGTGCGCGACGTGCCGCTGGCGCTCGTGCTCAACGCGGTGTGGGTCCTGCTGGTCTCGCCGATCTCCTGGTCGCACCACTGGGTGTGGGCCGGTCCCGCGCTGGCGCTGGTGTTCATGATGTCGCTGCGCAACCGCTGGCACGGGATGACCATCGCGGTCGTGATCTCGGCGATCACGGTTCTGGCCGGGCCGCAGTGGTACCTGCCCAACACCGGTGATCGCGAACTCGACTGGACTTTCTCGCAGCAGATCGTCGGCAACGCCTACACGTTGATCGGGATCGGATTCCTGGTGTGCGCGGCGGTGGCTTATGTGCGATTCGGGCGGCGACCGGTGAATTCCCCGGAATTCCCGAACGGTTCTCTCATTCCGGGACGCTGAATCCCGACCCGCGGATTCGGGCATAACGGAGTTCCGGAAGGCGAGTGATCTGTTTCGGACCCATACTCGTTCTTCGCCAGGAAGCGTGTGTCGAAAAAGGACGCTCGCCCTCCAGTCGAAGCGAGGTATCGCCCATGCGTTTTCGGTCCGCACGTCCGAGGCTGGCGGCCACCGCCCTGCTGACCATGGCCGTTCTTCCGATCTCCGGGCCTCCCGGCGCCGCCGGTCCGACCCCGGAACCGCCCGAGGCGCAGACCGTCCGAATCCCGCTGCACGACGTGGCCACCACGCGGGCCGCGGTCCGCGAGGTGCACAGCGAGAAGGCCTTCGAACTGGTCGGATTCACCTGGCGAGGACCCGCGCCGGACCGCATCGAGGTGCGCACCCGCACCTCGGAGGGCTGGAGCTCGTGGACTCCGCTGGAAGCCGAGGAGGGCGGCAGCGAGCCGATGTGGACCGGCCGCAGCAACGACGTGCAGGTCCGCGCGGACGAGCACGGTCAGGACGTCACCGACCGGCTGCAGTTCATCGGCATCGACCCCGGCGAGCAGGCCGCCTCGCCCAAGGCGAGCACGCCTGTCGCGGGCGCTCCGCCGGTGGTCACCCGCGCGCAGTGGGGCGCTGACGAGTCGAAGATGACCTGGCCGGTCGAGCGGACCACCACCAAGGCCGCCGTCGTGCACCACACCGCGGGCACCAACGGCTACACCTGCGGCGAGTCCGCCAAGATCGTGCGCGGCATCTACCAGTACCACGCGGTCGAGCTGGGCTGGGGCGACATCGGCTACCACGCGCTGGTCGACAAGTGCGGCACCGTCTTCGAGGGCCGCACCGGCGGTCTCGCGGGCGAGACGATCGGCGGTCACGTGCGCGGGTTCAACGACCACACCTTCGGCATCTCGATGATGGGCAACTACGACGGCGTGACGCCCGCGTCGCAGATGATTCGCTCGGTGGCGAACGTGGCGGCCTGGAAGCTCAAGACCAAGGGCGTTCCGGCCGAGGGCACCACCCGCCTGGTCTCCAAAGCGCCCCAGGGCTCGAAGTACCCGGCGGGCACGGAGGTCACGCTGCCCACGATCTTCGGCCACCGCGACGCCGCCCACACGGCCTGCCCCGGCAAGCGCGGCTACGACCAGCTCGGAGCCATCCGGTCCCAGGCGTCCGAGGCCCAACGCTCCACCCAGCCCTGAACCCACCCGGAAGACCCGGATTTCCACTGAAGTCCGGTCCCCGACTTCCACTGAAACCCGGGGCCCGATTTCCACTGAAATCCGGGACCACCTACCGCTGAGCGGCGCCTGCCCGGGCCGGGGAGGCGCCCCTGGAGTGTTCACCACCAGCGTTCGAGGACCTGGGCGACGCCGTCCTCCGCGTTGGTCGTGGTGACCTCGTCGGCCGCCGCGAGGGCGTCCGGGTGGGCGTTGCGCATGGCCACGCCGTGACCGGCCCAGGTGAGCATCGGGACGTCGTTGGGCATGTCGCCGAAGGCGATCACCTCCGACCGCGCGATGCCGAGATCCGCCGCCACGGCGGCCAGTCCTGCCGCCTTGTCCACGCCCGGCGCGGAGAACTCGATCAGGCCCGATTCCGTCGAGTAGGTGGACCGGAGCCGGTCGCCGATGATCTCGGCGGCGGCCACCGACAGCTCGGCGCTGTTCATCCCCGGGTGCATCACCAGAAGCTTCATCGCGGGCTTGCCGGTCACCTCGTCGGTGGGCGCGACGCGGATGTCGGTGTTCATCCAGCCGCGGTGGAACTCGGCCTCGGCGAGGAACTGCTCGCGCAGGTCGTCGTGGGCGGTGCGGGTCGCGCGCTCGACCGCGAACGCGCAGCCGGTCAGCTCGTGCCGCAGCTCCCGCACAACGTCGTGCAGCGTCACCGGATCGATGTCGTGGCTGTGCAGCACCCGGTCGGCGGCGGTGTCGTAGGTGACCGCGCCGTTGGCGCACACCGCGATGCCGGACACCCCGAGAGCGGCGACCACGCGCGGCATCCACCTCGGCGGACGACCGGTGACCAGCACGAACGGCGTTCCCGACGAGACGACCCGGCCGGCCGTGGCCGCTGTCCGGGCGGACACCTCCTCCATCGGATCGAGCAGGGTTCCGTCCACGTCTGATGCCACCAGGCCAGGTTCACGCACGCGCCCCATCATGCCCGCCGCACCACCGCTCGCGGGCGTCGTGGCTGGTAAGAGGGCGAAGGGACGTTCGTCACCTGATCGGGTCGAACGCCCTTGAGCGAGACCAGTACCGTCTACCCGTGCGCGTTGGGATCGTGATCTTGCCCGAACACCGTTGGTGGGCTGCCGAGCCGCTGTGGCGGATGGCCGAGGAGTACGGCTTCGCCCACGCCTGGACCTACGACCACCTCGGCTGGCGTTCCCTGGTGGACAAGGCCTGGTACGACGCGGTGCCCACGTTGACCGCGGCCGCCACCGTCACCTCGACGATCCGGCTCGGCACGCTGGTCGCCTCCCCGAACTTCCGGCACCCGGTGCACTTCGCCCGCGAGCTGACCGCCCTGGACGACATCGCGGACGGCCGCATCACCCTCGGCATCGGCGCGGGCGGAACCGGGTTCGACGCGAACGTGCTGGGACAGCCCGAGCTCACGCCGCCGGAGCGCTCCGACCGCTTCGCGGAGTTCCTCGAACTCCTCGACCACGTGCTGCGCTTCGACGTCACCGACTACGACGGCACCTACTACTCGGCGGTGCAGGCGCGCCGCGCGCCCGGCTGCGTGCAGCTGCCGCGCATCCCGTTCGTCGTGGCCGCCAACGGCACCCGCTCGATGGAGCTGGCCGCGCAGCACGGCCAGGGCTGGGTGACCACCGGTCGAGGCGGGGACGACCTGGAGAGCTGGTGGCGCGCGGTCGCGGAGCTGTCGCTGCGCTTCACCGACATCTGCCACCAGCAGGGCCGCGACCCGGCGAAGGTGCACCGGTACCTGCAGGTCGACGCCGCACCGGAGTTCTCACTGTCCAGTGTGGAGCACTTCCGCGACGTGGTCGGCCGCGCCGACGAACTCGGCTTCACCGACGTCATCACCCACTGGCCCCGAGCCGACAGCCCGTACGCGGGCAAGGAGTCCACGGTCGAGGAGATCGCCACCGAGGTCCTCCCCGAGCTGTAGGTGTGCCACCCCGTCGACGTGGGTATCCGTCGTCGGCAGGAGGTGGTGACGATGTCGGTGCGGACCAAGGTGCAGACCCTGCTCGACGAGGCGGGGACCAGCTTCGCCAGCGAAGCCGGGATCACGCTGACCAACAAGCCCTCACCGCTGTACCGGCTGGCGGTGCTCTCGGTGCTGCTGTCGACGCGGATCAAGGCGGGCATCGCGGTGGACGCCGCCCGTGAGCTGGCGCAGTGGAACAGCCCGCAGAAGATGTTCGACGCCACCTGGCAGCAGCGCGTCGACGCCCTCGGCCGCGCGCACTACCGGCGCTACGACGAGAGCACGTCCACCGCCCTGGGTGAAGGCGCCGAGCTGCTCCTCGACCGCTACCACGGTGACCTGCGAAAACTCCGGGCCAAGTCCGACGACGATCCGGAGGAGCTGCGCAGGCTCCTGATGGATCTGCCGCGCCTGGGCCCGGTCGGCGCCGACATCTTCTGCCGCGAGGCTCAGCTCGTCTGGCCCGAACTGCGCCCCTACTTCGACGGCAAGGCCCTCAGCGGCGCGAAGAAGCTGGGCCTGCCCACCGACCCGGACAAGCTCGCCGACCTGGTCGAGGGCCCCGACCTCGCGAGGCTCGCCGCCGCCCTGGTCCGCAGCACCCTCGACCGCAACCTCGCCTCCGCCGTGCGGTGAGAGGCTTCAGCCGAAAAGAGACGAGACCCCGGCGGAACCGGGGTCTCGTCGACGTTTCAGCCTGCGGTCACTTGGGTTCGAGGACCTCGAGGCCTCCCAGGAACGGGCGCATCGCCTCGGGAACCCGCACGGAACCGTCGGCCTGCTGGTGGTTCTCCAGGATCGCCACGATCCAGCGGGTGGTCGCCAGGGTGCCGTTGAGGGTGGCCGCGAAGCGGGTTTTGCCGTCGGCGTCGCGGTAGCGGGTGTTGAGCCGTCGCGCCTGGAACGTGGTGCAGTTCGAGGTCGACGTCAACTCGCGGTAGGTCCCCTGGCTGGGCACCCACGCCTCGCAGTCGAACTTGCGGGCCGCGCTCGAACCGAGGTCACCGGCCGCGGTGTCGATCACCCGGTAGGGCACCTCGATCTTGGCCAGCATCTCCTCTTCCCAGGCCAGCAGGCGCTGGTGCTCGTCGCGGGAGTCCTCTTCCCGGCAGTAGACGAACATCTCCAGCTTGTTGAACTGGTGCACGCGGATGATGCCGCGGGTGTCCTTGCCGTAGGAGCCGGCCTCGCGGCGGAAGCAGGTCGACCAGCCCGCGTAGCGCGCGGGACCGTCGGCGAAGTCGAGGATCTCGCCCGAGTGGTAGCCCGCCAGCGGAACCTCGGAGGTGCCCACCAGGTAGGCGTCGTCCTCCTCCAGCCGGTACACCTCGCTGGAGTGGGCGCCGAGGAACCCGGTGCCGTCCATGATCTCCGGACGCACCAGGACCGGCGGCACGACCAGCGTGAACCCGGCGGCGGTCGCCTGCGCGGCGGCCATGTTCAGCAGCGCCAGCTCCAGCTGCGCGCCGATGCCGGTGAGGAAGTAGAAGCGAGCGCCGGAGACCTTCGCCCCGCGCTCCATGTCGAACGCGCCCAGCGCGTTGCCCAGCTCCAGGTGGTCGGAGACCTCGAAGTCGAACTCCGGCGGGACGCCCACGTGCTTGAGCACCGCGAAGTCGTCCTCGCCGCCCGGCGGCACGTCGGGCTCGACGACGTTCGAGACGGCCTTCTGCAGCCGCAGCAGCTCGGCGTCGGTCTCGGACTGCTCGCCCTCGGCCTCCTTGACCTGCGCGGCCAGCTCCTTGGCCTGGGCCAGCAGCGCGTCGCGCTCCTCGCCCTTGGCCTTGCCGACCTGCTTGCCGAACTGCTTCTGCTCGGCGCGCAGGTTGTCCGCCCGGGACACCGCGGACCTGCGACGCTCGTCGGCGGACAGCAGCGCGTCCACCAGGGACGCGTCCTCACCACGTGCGCGCTGCGACGCGCGCACCGCTTCCGGATCATCGCGTAGCGTCTTCAGGTCGATCACAGCTGGTCAGCGTAGTCGGCCCACCGGAACACGGCGTGCCCAGGGTGCCCACAAACCAAGCGACCCCAATTTCCCCAGGCAACACCGTCAGGCAACCGGCGAAGCCGTTTTCTCACTACCCCCACGAAGCAACCGGCACCGCCGCGGGTTCTGAGCGGCTCTCTGGTGTGCAGTAGAAGTCTCGAACGCCAGAAGACCGCTCAGGTCCCGTCACTCGCGCCGCGCCCAGCCAAAAAATCACAGAGCAGCAAGAACCAACTCACTGAGGAATCCGGTGCGGTACGAACGCCGCCCCATCATCGGTGATCAACCCAGCCGTCTCCCGAATCCCCAACCCGGCGGACTCGTCCCCGACGACCCAAGCCCCGAGCGCAGGCCGCATCCCGTCGAACTCGGGCAGCGGGTCGAACGCCTGGTAGACGAATCCCTCTTCGCCGTAGAACCCGCCGGTCTCGGTCTCCCAGCCGGGCGCGGCGATGGTGATGTTGTTGCCCTCGCGCCCGAGCCGCGGCTTGCGCACGTACTCGGTCAGCAGTCCGGGCTGGTCCAGGTAGGTGGGCAGCAGGTTGGGGTGCCCGGGGTGCATCTCCCAGAGGATCGCCAGCAGCGCCTTGTTGGACAGCAGCATCTTCCACAGCGGCTCGACCCACTGGGTGGCCGGCAGCGTGGTGATCGCGTGCTTGCCGAACTCGTCGTCGACCATCCACTCCCAGGGGTAGATCTTGGCGACGGAGTTCATCGGCGCCTCTTCGAGGTCGACGAAGCGCTCCAGCAGGCTGTCCCAGCCGATCTCCTCGATGGCCAGGCCGACGGTGTTCAGGCCCGCCTCGGCGGCGGTCTCCTGCAGGTAGGCGGCGGTGAGGTTGTCCTCACCGGTGTGCTCCTGGGCGGACCAGGTGAAGTGCACCTCGTTGGTCGCCAGCTGCGGCTTGATCTCGCCCCAGCGCTCCACGAGCTTCTCGTGGATGGAGTTCCACTGGTCGTCGCCGTCGTGGACCTCGGTGAGCCAGTGCCACTGCACGACCGCGGCTTCCAGCAGCGAGGTCGGCGTGTCGGCGTTGTACTCCAGCAGCTTGGCGGGACCGGAGCCGTCGTAGCGCAGGTCGAAGCGCCCGTAGAGGTGCGGGTCGCGACGGCGCCAGGACTCGGCGATGTGCGGCCACACCCACTCGGGGATGCCGAAGTCCTTGTACCGCTCGGTGGTGATCACGTGATCGACGGCGTCCAGGCACATCGAGTGCAGCAGTTCGACGTCGGCCTCCAGCGAGAGGACCTCGTCGAGGCTGAACTCGTAGTGCACGCCCTCGTCCCAGTAGGGCCGGTTGCTGCCGTCGGCGGCGCGCGCCGGGGTCCCGAAGACGAGCCCGAGCTCTTCGACCTTCGACTGCCAGTCCGGGCGCCGGGCCCCGGTCTTGCGCTTCACTCGTCAGCTCCCGCTGCTACCGGACTTGCTGGAGATCCCGAACCCACCGCGCTGGACGGTCGAGCCCTTGGTGTTCTTCACGGTGCTACCGGACGGCTTGTTGAACGTCGATCCGGCCGCCGGCGAACCGATCGCAGGCGGGGCCGTGCCCGCCGGGGTGTAGGCGTACCGGTACGAGTGGTGACCGCCGAAGCCGCCCCCGGGCAGGATGATCGGCATGAAGAACATGCCACCGTGGGTGTACCCGCCGTGGCTGTTGACGTAGTTCTCGTCGCAGTAGTCGTCTTGGTCGCGAACACCGGGCTGACCGTTCTGGTCCGTCGCGCAGTACTCGGTCGAGGCGTTGGCCTGAGCGCTGACCTCGGACGCCGAGTACATCGCCGCGACGAGCGCGACGACACCGACGGTCGCACCGCCGCCGATCAGCATCTTCCGGCGCTTGGCCGTCTTCGCAGCGGCCGCCGCCTGCTCGGCGCGTTCGGCCTCGGCACGACGCTGCTCGGCCATCTGCCTGGCCTTCTGCTCGGCGAGCGTGGGCTCGCGCGGCGTCGTGCTCTGCGGGTCCTGGTAGCGGATCCGCCCCTGGGCGTCCGCCGGCATCTGCTGGGTCGGCTCGTCCGGGGAGGAGCCCCCCTGCGGCCGCTCGTTGTCTGACACTGGCTTGCCATTCTCCGTCATTGCCCCACTCCCAAGCGCCACACTACTCAATGAATGGACGCTCACGGCAACGAATGAGTTCCTTTCCTCTCCACTTCCGGCGCGGATGGCTGCCAGCCCACATCTGCGCCAGGCATGATGGGTTCGATGGTCCAGCCCGAGCGCACACCCGAATCCCGCCGCAAGCCGCCCAACGCCAAGCTGGTGATGGTCGCGGCCGCGATCGGTGCACTGCTGATCCTGACGGTCAGCATCCTGCTGAACTGGCCGATGGAGTCCGGCAAGGTCGGCGGCCCGGCGGGGATCGGTGAGGCGCCCGCGCCCGAGGTCGTCTTCGAGACGCGCGCCGGTGAGTGCCTGAACTGGACCGAGCCGGACGCCGCGGACATCCGCAAGGTCACCTGCGCCGAACCGCACCTGTTCGAGGTCACCGGCCCGTACGACCTGCGGGAGTTCGGCCCGACCGCGCCGTTCCCGAGCACCCAGCAGTGGCAGGAGGTCAAGCAGCAGCGCTGCATCGAGGTCTCCGACCAGTACCTGGGCGGCAGGTTCGACAAGGAGGGCCGCTTCACCGTCGGCGCCTTCACCCCCAGCCAGGAGGGCTGGGCCGACGGCGACCGCACGCTGCACTGCGGCCTGCAGCAGCCGGGACCATCCGGGAAGTTGTTCCCGATCACCGGCGAGGCCTCGAAGATGGACCAGTCGAACGTCTACCCGGCGGGCCGCTGCCTGGGCATCAACGGCACCCAGGTCTGGGACCCTGTCGACTGCGCACGGCCGCACGCGGTGGAGCTCAGCGCCGTGATCAACCTGGCCGATCAGTTCCAGGGCGACTTCCCGTCGGAGAACGACCAGGACGGCTTCCTGGCCACCAGGTGCTTGGACCTGACCGCGGCCTACGCGGGCGGACCGACGGCGGCCAAGGACAAGGGCCTGATCGTCTACTGGGACACCCTGTCCGAGGAGAGCTGGGCGGCCGGTTCGCGGCAGGTCAACTGCAAGCTGAGCGCGCAGCTGCCCGATGGCAGCGGGCTCGCGCCCGTGAGCGGCAGCATCAAGGGCCGGGTGCAGGTCGGCACGGCCCCGGCCGGCGACACGGCACCCACCGAGCCTGGCGCCCCCGCCACCGAGCAGCCGCGCTGACATGCCGGTGGAGATGACCCGCGCCCGCTTCGACGAGCTGGTGGGCGACGCCCTGGACCGGCTCCCGCCGGAGTTCGCGACCGCGATGAACAACGTGGTGGTGCTGGTCGAGGACGCCCACCCCGAGGACCCCGAGCTGTTGGGCCTCTACGAGGGCATCGCGCTGACCGAACGCGACCACACCTACAGCGGCGTCCTGCCGGACACGATCACGATCTTCCGCGATCCGCTGCTGGCGATGTGCGAGGACGAGGAGGAGGTGGTCGACGAGGTGGCCATCACCGTCGTCCACGAGATCGCCCACCACTTCGGCATCGACGACGACAAGCTCCACGAACTCGGCTGGGGCTGAACCCCGTTCGAGAACTGCAGGTGTGGGACTTCAGCTCGCACCGCCGAGCAACGGATCCCTGAGCAACTCCTAGTCCACGGAGCGGCCGAGGTGGGCCATGAGCCGCTCGGTCGAGGTCGCCCGCTCGGGCGCGGTCTTGGCGGCGGCGAAGCCACCCGGCCGCCGCATGGCCTGCTCCGGCACGGACTCGATCAACGCCCGGCAGAAGGCCTCTAGGTCCGCGGGCAGCTCGACCGAGCGCCCGCAGCTGCGGTGCAGGTCCCAGCCGTGCATGGCGAGGTCCGCGACCGGGAACGCCAGCGCCTGACGCAGCGGCACCTCCCCGGCCGGTGAGGGCCGCGGCGCCTCCAGATCGGCTCCGGGCAGCGCGCGGCGGATCCGCTCGGCGATCTCGCGGAGCTCCGCGGCGGGGTCCGCGCACACCCAGTCGGCCGGCTCGGACGGGGTGTTCCAGACCTCCCCGTCCTCCAGCAGCGTCGCGATCTTCGTCGCGCTGCCGGTGACGTGCCCGACGAGGTCGCGCACGCTCCAGCCGTCGAGGTTGGAGGGCTCGTCCCAGCGATCGGCCGGAACCCGCTGCACCGCTCCGACGAAGAACTCCAGGGATTCGGCGGCCAGCACGCCGATCTGCGCATTCGCGTCGACCATGAGCGGCACCGTAGGGCTCACCACCGACACCCGCCCGCTGACCGGTCTAGAGCAGGCCGTCCCAGGTGAGGCAGCGCCAGCCGGTGCCGGTCGTCGGGTCGGACTCGATCACGATCAGGCCGGTGTTGGGCAGGTGCAGCGAGTCGGCCTCGGCACTCGTGACCTCCTCGACCAGCACGCCCGCGACCAGCCGCAGCATCGCGCCGTGGCTGACCATCACCACCGTGCCCTCGGACACGCCCTCCAGGGCGGTGCGGGCACCGATGAGGAACCGGGTGATCGCGTCGCGGCCGGATTCCCCGCCACCGGGCATCGGCACGTCCAGGTCGTGGCCGTGCCACTGGGCGTAGACGTCGTCGAAGACCTCCAGCGCCGGACCGCCCAGCCCCTCCAGCTCACCCACGAACACCTCGTGCGTGCCCTCCGCCAGCTGCAACGGCAGGCCCAGCCGCCGCGCGACCGGCTCGGCGGTCTCCTGCGCGCGACGCGCCCCGCTGGCGTGCACCGCGACGATCTTGTCCTCGCGCGCGGCCAACCGCTCGGCGAGCTCCTCGGCCTGCTGCTGCCCGAGCTCGGTCAGCCCCGGGCCGGGCGGAAGGGTGTCGAGCAGCTTGGCGACGTTCGCCGGGGTCTGCCCGTGGCGGGCCAGCACCAGCCGCACGCCCTCCGGCGCCGCCAACTCGAAATCACTCACGCGAGCCTCCCCGCACGCACGGCGGCCAACCACTCGGCCGCGTTCCGGAACGCTTGCTCCGACGAAGCCGGCCGCACCGACGCGGGCTTCCGGTCCGCCTTCGGGTACGAGCCGAGGAAGCGCACCGAGTCGCAGCGGCGCTGCAGCGCCGCCATCGCCTCGCCGATCCGCGCGTCGGCCACGTGCCCGTCGAAGTCCAGGTAGAAGCGGTAGTGCCCGAAGTGGTCCTTGACCGGCCGGGACTCGATCCGGCTCAGGTTGATGCCGCGCAGCGACAGCTCGGCCAGCATGTCCGACAGCGTGCCGACCTCGTCGCCGATCACCGCGCAGATCGACGTCCGGTCCGCGCCGGTCGGCTCCGGCAGCGTCCCCGGCCTGCGGAGCAGCAGGAACCGGGTGACCGCGTCGCGGACGTCGGCGATGCCGGTCGCCAGGCGGTCGAGCGACGAGTAGTGCTCACCGGCCACCGGCGCGGAGATCGCCGCGTCGTACTCGCCGTCGGCGACGGCGGCGGCCGCAGCGGCGGTCGAGCTGACCGCGCGGACGTCGGCCTTCGGCAGCGCCTCGGCCAGCCAGCCGCGCACCTGCGCCAGCGCGTGCGGATGGCTGGCCACGGTCGCGACCTCCCCCAGCGTCATGCCCGGCTGAGCGAACACGTCGAACTGGACCGGGATCACGGCCTCCTTGACCGCGACCAGCGGATCGTCCACGGTCAGCGCGTCGAGCGTGGCCGGAACGGACCCCTCCACTGAGTTCTCCACCGGGACCCCGGCGGCCAGCACCTCCCCCGAGCGCACCGCGGCCAGCGCCACCGGCACGGTTTCGCAGGGCACGAGTTCGGCGTCGAAGTCGGCGGTCAGCAGCCGAGTCGCTTGCTCGGTGAAGGTTCCCGGCGGACCGAGGTAGGCGATTTCTGGCACCCGCCCAGGTTACGGGCCGCGCAAGGCCGCCCGGATTGGGCCACATGAACGTTTTTTCAACGGCTACTGAGGGGTTTCCACGCTCCGTGACCGTTCCGGCCCCGCTCCGCGGGGCTAAACGCCACGTCGTCGCGGATGTGACCTACCCAATGCCACTACGCGGTGCATTCCTGCGATGCTGTGGGGCGTGACCGCAGATTCGGGGCGCTCATCGGCAGAAGGAGCGGAGCCGGAGCTGCAGCTCGTCCTGTGCGCGTTGGACGAGCCGCTGGCCGCTGCATGGCAGGAGATCGCGGAAAGCCGGCCCGGCATTTCCGTTCATCAAGGCTCGGTTCTCGACGTTCAGGTGGACGCCGTCGTCAGCCCCGCCAACTCCTACGGCTGGATGCGCGGTGGCATCGACGCGGTGTACGCCCGCGCCTTCCCAGAGGTCGAGGAGCAGGTGCGCAGCGCCGTGCTCGCCTACCACGGCGGCGAGCTGCCGGTGGGCGAGGCGCTGCTGGTCCCCACCGGTGTCCCCAACCCGATCTGGCTGATCAGCGCACCGACCATGCGCGAGCCCGGCGAGACGCTGCCCGCCGACACCGTGCACCCCTACCTCGCGGCCCGCGCGATGCTGCGGCTGTGGGCGAGCGCGGTGCTCGACAACGGCGCCCCGGTGCACCAGGTGGTGCACTCGATCGCGATGCCCGGCCTGGGCACGGGGATCGGCGGCGCGGCCCCGCAGTTGTGCGCCCGCCAGGTCGCGGCCGCATGGGACGAAGTGTTCGCCCAGGTCGATCTGCACTGACGCCCGCTGCCAGGCGGAACGGGGCCCTGAAAAGTACGGTCAGGCTCAAGACGACCCATCTAGGAGGTTCCCCCGATGCTGATCCGCCGTCTGGCTCGTCCGATGCTGGCTTCGATCTTCATCATGGGTGGGATCGGTGCCCTCAAGGACACCCCGAACCACGCCAAGGGCGCTGCGCCGCTGCTGGAGAAGGCGACCGGCCCCGTGCGCCACGTGCTGCCCGAGCAGGTGCCGACCGACCCCGAGACCCTGGTGCGCATCGACGCCGCCGTGAAGATCGGCGCGGGTGCGCTGCTGGCGCTGGGCAAGTTCCCGCGAATGGCATCGCTGCTGCTGGCGGGCAGCATCGTCCCGACCACGCTGGCCGCGCACCGCTTCTGGGAGGAGCACGACCCGCAGCTGCGCTCAGAGCAGCAGATCCACTTCCTGAAGAACCTGGGTCTGCTCGGCGGCGTGCTGCTGGCGGCGGTCGACACCGGCGGCAAGCCCAGCGTCGGCTACCGGGCCCGCAAGAGCGCCCGCATCGCCAAGAAGACCGCGAAGAAGACCGGCGCGAAGAACGCGAAGAAGACGGGTGCGAAGAAGAAGTAGCCCGAAACGCGGCACTGCTGCGCGGACCGCCACCGGCGCCCATTAGCGTGGGCGTCGTGGCGGTCAGGGTGCTGTTGGTCGATGATCACGAGGTCGTCCGGCGAGGTCTGCGAGACCTGCTGGACACCGAACCCGACGTCGAGATCGTCGCCGAGGCCGGTGGCGTCAACGAGGCGCTGACGCGCGCTCAGGCCACCGCGCCGGACGTCGCGGTCATCGACATGCGGTTGCCCGACGGCGACGGACTGGAACTGTGCCGCAAGCTGCGGGCCTTGGACGACGCGCCGTACTGCCTGGTCCTGACGGCCTTCGACGACGAGCAGGCGCTGGTCGGCGCGATCAACGCGGGCGCGTCGGGCTACCTGCTCAAGCAGGTGCGCGGCCAAGACCTGGTCAACGCCGTCCGCGAGGTCGCCGCCGGCCGCTCGCTGCTGGACCCGGTCACCACCGGGCGGGTGCTCGACCACCTGCGCCAGTCCAGCAGCCCGGAACCGGACGAGCTCGCCGCCCTCACCGAGCGCGAGCGCAAGGTGCTGGAGCTGATCGGCGAGGGCCTGACCAACCGCCAGATCGCAGAGCGCCTGTTCCTGGCGGAGAAGACCGTCAAGAACTACGTGACCTCAGTACTGGCCAAGCTCGGCATGGAACGCAGAACCCAAGCAGCGGCCTGGGTAGCCCGCAGGGAGAAGACCTGAGGAAACAGCGGGCAAGCGCCGTAGGCGCTTTCTCCTTGCCCCACCCGAGCAGCCGGCACGGCCGCGGGTTCTGACACGTCGCCTGGCGAGGACGCCGCGACGACGTGTATTGGCATGCATGAGGAGTGGCGCCCGGAGTCCAGGCGGCGTGTCAGGCTCCGCCACCCGCACCGTCACGCAAAATTCCCGAAGAGATCTAAGCCTTCTTCGCTCGGACCTCTACCGAGGTTCCTTCTGGCCCGTGCTCGACGGTGATCTCGGCCTTGCTCAGGACCGCTTCGCGGATCGACGAGCGCAGGCGGTCCTTGAGCTCCGTCGGAGCGTGCTCACCGCTGCACTTGCGCTGCAACAACGCCTTCAGGTGTTCCTCGATGCCGAAGTGCTCCAGGCACGTTCCGCAACCATCGAGGTGACGCTGCACGGCTTCGCGCCGCGCCTGGTCGCACTCGTTGTCCAGGAACAGCCACACCTCGGCGAGCGCGTCCTGGCAGGATGCCTCGTCCGGCTCACCGCAATTCATGAAGTGCTCACCTCCTGCTGGGTCTCCCGCATGAAGCCTCGATCACGGGCGACGTCGGTGAGCATCTCACGCAGCTGCCTGCGACCACGGTGCAACCTCGACATGACGGTGCCGATGGGAGTGCCCATGATCTCGGCGATCTCCTTGTACGCAAAACCTTCCACGTCCGCGAGGTACACGACCATGCGGAACTCCTCGGCCAGCAGCTGCAGCGCGGCCTTCACGTCGGTGTCGGGCAGCCGGTCCAGCGCCTCGACCTCGGCCGAGCGCAGTCCCGTCGACGTGTGGTTCTCGGCCTGCGCGAGCTGCCAGTCGGCGATCTCATCGGTCGGCTGCTGCTGCGGCTGTCGCTGCCGCTTGCGGTAGCCGTTGATGTAGGTGTTGGTGAGGATCCGGTACAGCCAGGCCTTCAGGTTCGTGCCCTGGGTGAAGGACTTGAACGCCGAGAACGCCTTCAGGTAGGTCTCCTGAACGAGGTCTTCGGCGTCCTGGGCGTTGCGGGTCATCCGCAGCGCCGCACCGTAGAGCTGGTCCAGCAGCGGCATCGCGTCCCGCTCGAAGCGGGCCGCGCGCTGCGCGTCGGTCTCCTCCGCCCGCTCGACGTCCTGCGTGGTGACAGCGTCGGTGCGCGCGGTGTTGGCAGAGTCCTCTGGGGTGCTCGGCACCAGGCTCCTTTCCCGCCGCCCGGACGACGTGGCGGCAGACGACGAACCCATGCACTCCTTCGCATGGTCCGTGTTCGAGGATACCCGCGCTGTCCTGCCATTTCCTGGCGGCGACAGCTGCGGGCGCGGTGGGCGGTCCAGCACGCAGGTGTTCGTCGAATCCATCGTCACGCTGGGTTCAACACCACCTCCGGAGGCGCTATTCCGGGCTCTAGAGTGACGTGCGTGGCAGGCAAGGGAACCCAGGCGACGGCGCTGTTGACCAAGAAGGGCGTGACGCACCGCGTGCACGCCTACGACCACGACCCGCGTGCCGAGTCGTTCGGACTCGAAGCCGCCGAAGCACTCGGCCAATCACCCGATCGAGTGTTCAAGACGCTGGTCGCGGACGTCGACGGCAACCTCACCGTCGGTGTTGTTCCCGTCACCGGGCAACTCGACCTGAAAGCCCTGGCCGCTGCCGCCGGCGGCAAGAAGGCCAAGATGGCCGAGATCGCCGCGGCGGAACGAGCCACCGGCTACGTCGCAGGCGGCATCTCCCCGCTGGGCCAGAAGAAGCGCCTGCCGGTCGTCATCGACACCTCCGCTCAGGGCTTCGACACGATCTTCTGCAGCGCGGGACGCCGGGGACTGGAGATCGAGCTGTCCCCGAACGAACTGGCGGACCTGCTGAGCGCGACCTTCGCCGAGATCTCGGCCTGAGCGGGCCCGAGGGGAGCGACCCCGGAGGACCGCTCCCCTCGGCACCTGGTGCCGCTGCCGCGCAACAGCCGCACCCCGCGCCGGACAAGATCGGGTAATCGCCCTGTCCGGTTGCACGAGCTCGGGGGCCCAGCGCCGACCGATGTTGAGGACTCCGGACGCGGAAGAGCAAGGCCGCGAATTTCAGATGGTGATCACGCCCCGGCGCCAGGCCTCCCACCTGCGCAGGAAGAAATCGCAGCGCACGGCTCCACAACCGAAATCACTCGCCCGAGCGAGGTCAGTCGATCAGCCGCAGCACCCGCGTCAGCCACTCCGACGTCGCCCGGTGCACGGCATCGACGTCAGCCTTGAGCGAGTGATCCCCCGCCACGAGCACGACCTCGCGGTTGTGCGCCGGCTCGGGCCTGCCGAACGCGTCGCGCTCACCCTGCACGACCAGCACCGGGTTCTCCACCGCGTCGATCTCCGACGCCCGAGACTTCTCCGGCTTGCCCGGTGGGTGCAGCGGGAACGCCAGGCACAGCACCGCCTCCGCCTCACCCTCATCCGCGGTGCGGCAGGCCACCCTCGCCCCGGAGGAACGCCCGCCGAAGATCAGCGGCAGATCGGCGAACCAGCGCTCGCCGAGGTCTTCGACCACCGCCAGCCACGCCGCGTCCAGCTGCTTGGCCGGTGCCGGAGCCCTGCGGCCGGCCACCCGGTAGGGCTGCTCGACCAGCGCCACGTGCACCCCGGCATCGGTGGCCGCGCGAGTCGCCGCCACCAGATCGGGCGCGTTGATCCCGCCACCCGCGCCGTGCCCCAGCAGCAGCGCGGCACGACCTTCCTCAGCGCAGTGCAGCTCGGCCCGTGCCGGGCCGTGCGGGGTGTCGACCTCGATGCTGGTCATGACTCGAACAACGCCGCTTGCTCAGCCGGCTCGGGCACCGGATCGGCAGGTTCCAGCAGGTCAGGATGGTTGTTGCGCATGCTGTTCACCTCGGTCGACACGGTGTGGAGCGCCAACTCGCCGAGCACGCCGGGATCAGGACGCAGCAACTCGTCGATCTCGCTGCGCGTGGGATCCAGCCAGTCCGCCCAGCGCTCCTCGGGCAGCACCAGCGGCATCCGGTGGTGGACGTCGGCGAGCTCGCCGACCGCGTCGGTGGTGACCACCGCGCACGTCACCAGCGGCTCACCGGCAGTTCTCGGGTCCCACCACGCGGAGAACACCGCGGCCATCGCCATGCTCGCGCCGTCTCGACGCCGGCACAGGTAGGGCTGACGCCGCTTGTCACCGGGCTTCCACTCGTACCAACCCGTCGCCGGCATCAGGCAGCGGCGCCGCCGCGCGGATTCCGCGTAAGCCGGTTTGGCGGTGATCGTCTCCGCCCGCGCGTTGATCATCGGCGGCCCGCCGTCGGCCTCCTTGGCCCAGGTCGGCACCAGGCCCCAGCGCACCGGCCGCACGCTGCGCTCGTCACCGCGCTGCACCACGATCGGAACCGTTTTGGTGGGCGTGATGTTGAAGTCCGCGACGGTCGCGCCCTCCGTGCGATCAGCGGCCGCGAACTCCTCGGCCAACGCCGCCGGGTCCCGCCGCACGGCGTAGCGACCACACATCCGCTCTCACCTCGACTCGACTACTTCTCCCGGTCCAAACCTACCGCCTTCTCCCCCGCGTCGAGAGACACGCGATCGAGCAGTTCCACACCGTTGTTGCGGACGCTGTTGACAGCCGTGGAAACCGGCCTGACCTCCAGCGATTCGGCGATCTCCAGCGACGGCGGCGCGAGCAGGTCCGACACGTCCGGCTGATCGGGATCCAGCCACTGCGACCACGCCCGCTGCGGCAGCAGCAGCGGCATCCGGTCGTGCACGTCGGTCAGCGGGCCGACCGCCGCCGCCGTCAGCACCGAGCAGGTCACCAGCGGCTCGGCCTCGTCGTTCTCCCGCCAGGTCGAGTAGATGCCCGCCATCGCCAGGCTCGAACCGTCCGGCGGGGTCATGAAGTACGGCTGCTTCGCAGCACCCTCGCGCTTCCACTCGTACCAACCGTCCGCCGGGACCAGGCAGCGGTAGCGCTTGATCGAGCTCCGGAACGCCGGCTTGCTGGTCACCGTCTCCGACTTGGCGTTGATCATCCGGCTGCCGATGGACTTGTCCTTCGCCCAGAACGGCACCAGACCCCACCGCATCACCCGGATCGACCGCTCGGTCCGCTCCAGATCGGCTTCCCCGGTCTCGTCCTGCGGATGCCGCTGGACGACCGTCAGCACCCGCTTGGTGGGGGCGACGTTGAAGTCCGCGCCCGGCGCCGCACCGCCGGTGGCGTCCAAGGCCGCGAACTCCGCCGCGAGCTTGCCGGGATCCTTGCTGGAGGCATATCGGCCGCACATCCGGAGTCCAACCTCCCGCGAATCGACGGCGTGTCCACTTCATCCTGGCAGTCCCGTTCATCCCAGGCGAGCGTCCTGACCGCCCCGGCGCTGAAATACCCGGGTGGAATGCGGGATCATTGGTGCATGACCCAGCTCTGGCCTGCTCCCGCCGCCACCGGCGCGGTGCGCGCGACCGTCCCGCTGCCCGGATCCAAGTCGATCACCAACCGGGCTCTGGTGCTCGCGGCGCTCGCGGACGGGCCCTCCGCGCTGCGCGCGCCGCTGCGCAGCCGGGACACCGAGCTGATGGCCTCAGCGCTGCGCTCGCTGGGCGCCACGATCGCCGACGGCCCGGACGGATCGTGGCAGGTCACCCCGGCCGACCTGCGCGGACCAGCCGAGGTCGACTGCGGCCTGGCCGGAACCGTGATGCGCTTCCTGCCCCCGGTCGCCGCACTGGCCACCGACCGGATCTCCTTCGACGGCGACCCGCAGGCCCGCGCACGACCGCTGGGCACCGTGCTCGACGCGCTGCGCGAGCTCGGTGCCGACATCACCGGCGACTCCCTGCCGTTCGAGGTGCGCGGCAGCGGCAACCTGACCGGCGGCACGGTCACCATCGACGCCTCGGCGTCGTCGCAGTTCGTCTCCGGCCTGCTGCTGTCCGGCCCGCGCTTCGACAAGGGCGTCACCGTCCGGCACTCCGGCCCTCCGCTGCCGTCGCTGCCGCACATCGAGATGACCGTAGCGATGCTGCGCGACGCCGGAGTCATCGTCGACGCCTCCCAGCGCAACACCTGGCGCGTCGAACCCGGCCCGATCAGCCCGCTCGACGCGGACGTCGAACCGGACCTGTCCAACGCGACCCCGTTCCTGGCCGCCGCGGCCGTCACCGGCGGCACCGTCACCGTGCCGGGCTGGCCGGCCCGGACCACCCAGCCCGGCGACGCGATCCGCGACATCCTCACCAAGATGGGCGCCGACGTCCGCCTCGACTCCGACGGCCTGACCGTCACCGGCCCCGACGAGCTGGCACCGGTCGACATCGACCTGCGCGCCGTCGGCGAACTCACCCCCACCGTCGCAGCGCTGGCAGCGCTGGCAACCGGCCGGTCCCACCTGCGCGGCATCGCGCACCTGCGCGGCCACGAGACCGACCGGCTCGCCGCCCTGGAGACCGAGCTGAACAACCTCGGCGGCAACGCCCAGCAGACGGAGGACGGCCTGATCATCGACGCCCGCCCGCTGACCGGCGCCGAATGGCACTCCTACGCCGACCACCGGATGGCCACCGCGGGCGCGATTCTCGGCCTCAAGGTGCCCGGCGTGCTGGTCGAGGACATCGCCACCACCAGCAAGACCATCCCGGACTTCCCCGGGATGTGGACCGCGATGCTCGGGGAGCCCGCATGATCCCGGGGGCCCGCAGATGAGCAAGCGCGGCTGGCGGAACCTCGACGAGTCCGACGTGCGGGTGCGCCCCGGGAGGGGCAGCAGGCCGCGCAGCAAGCAGCGGCCCAAGCACTCCGACGCCGCCGAAGCCATGGTCATCGCCGTCGACCGAGGCCGGTGGACCGTCGCCCTCGACAGCGACCCGGGCCGCGTCGTCACCGCCATGCGAGCCCGCGAGCTCGGACGCACCCCGGTCGTCGTCGGCGACCTGGTGGGCGTCGTCGGCGACGTCTCCGGCAAGCCCGACACGCTCGCGCGCATCGTCCGCGTCGCCGACCGCGCCAGCGTGCTGCGCCGCACCGCCGACGACACCGACCCCTACGAACGAGTGGTCGTCGCCAACGCGGAGCAGCTGATCATCGTCACCGCCCTCGCGGACCCGCCACCGCGCCCCGGATTCATCGACCGCTGCCTGGTCGCCGCCTACGCGGGCGGCTTGGCGCCGGTGCTGTGCCTGACCAAGGCCGACCTGGCCGACCCCGGCGAGTGGATCGCCAGCTACTCGTCGCTGGACATGCCGATCACCATCACCAGCCTCGACGCCGAACCCGACGAGCTGCGCGACATGCTCGCCGGCCGGGTCTCCGCGCTCGTCGGCCACTCCGGCGTCGGCAAGTCCACGCTGGTCAACAAGCTGGTCCCGGCCGCCGAACGAGCCACGGGCGAGGTCAGCGGCGTCGGCAAGGGCCGCCACACCTCGACCTCCGCGGTCGCACTCGCCCTGCCCGGCGACGGTTGGGTCGTCGACACACCCGGCATCCGCTCCTTCGGCCTGGCCCACGTCACCGCCGACGACGTGATCGCCCCGTTCGAGGGTTTCGCCGAAGCCGCCGAGGAGTGCCCGCCGAACTGCGGCCACCTCGGTGGGGCCGACGACCCCGACTGCTACCTCGACACCTACGCCGAGCAGGAAGGCGGCAGCTCCGACCAGCTCGCCTCGCTCCGCCGCCTCCTGCGCTCCCGAGCCGGTCTCGACGAGGCTTGACGGTGCGGCGCGCGGCCCCCTGAGCGGGGCAACCGCGGCGCTCAATCCATCCCTCTAATGGGGAATCGCGTTCCCGGTGGGTTTGGAACTTCGTTGCTAGCGTTGGCCAGCGACGACGTCCAAGCCATCCGCCACCCGCCGAGGAGCACGTCCGATGCCCCGTGCCCGCACCAGGACTGCGGTGCTGTCCGCTGGTCTCGCCCTTGCCGCAACCCTCAACGCCTGCACCAGCGCGCCACCCCAACCACACGCGGCACTGCCGATGGCCCGTCCCGATCCGCGTCCGGTCGCCGAAGCCCTTCTCGCCGACACGATCAACAAGATCAACGCGCGCGGCACCGCGCACGCCACCATGACCGGAAGCCTCGGCGTGGTCGGACAGCTCAACGCCGACGGAGCCGTCCGGTACCGGGGCCCGCAGGCCGACCTCGCGCTCGACGGCAAGACCCGCAACGCGCGCACCGAGAAGCTCGCCGTGTCCATCGTGGACGAGGTCGGCTACCTCAACACCCCGCTGGCCCGGCCGGACGCGACCAAGCCGTGGCTGAAGATCTCCCAGGACGGCTCGGACTTCGGCTCGAAGCTGCTCAGCCCCGCCCTGGACCAGCTGCACGAATCCGTCGACCCGCGCGCCACGTTCAGCGGCGTCGAGCAGGCCACCCGCATCCAGGGGTCGGCGCCCGACACCGTCGAAGGCCGCCCCACCACCCGCTACGACCTGCGGATCCTCACCGAGGAAGCCGCCAGGACGGCCCCCGACGAGCAGCAGCGCGAACGCTTCCAGCGGGCCGCCGACGACGGCGAGCGCGAGCTCGGCTTCCAGCTGTGGCTCGACGAGCAGGGCCTTCCCGCCAAGTTCGCCTCCACCACCAACATCGCCCAGGCAGGCGAGGTCTCGCTCACCTCCACCTACCGCGACTGGGGAACCCCGGTGGACATCCAGCTGCCCCCGGCCGCCCAGGTCGGAGTCTTCGACGACCTCCCGCCGATGGCGCAGCCGCCGCGCTGATCACATGAGTTCGAGCAGGAACGGGACTTCCTGCGGCGCGTACCAGGCGAGTTCGTGATCCTCGGCGTCGCCGAGGGCGAACTCCGCGTCCGGATCTCCCAGGTCGGCGGCGTCGATGACCTCGGCCGCCGACCGGACCGCGTCCTCGGCCTCGGTGGTGTCCACGTGCACGGCCGCGAGCTGCTTCCAGATCACCGGGCCTGACACCTTCACCACCGCGTGGTCGAGGTCCGGCCGCAGCGTCACGTCGTCCACGTCGGCGGAGATCACCACCCGCCGCTGCTCGATCTTGCCTTCCTCGTCAGCGGCCAGGAGCCGCAACGAGGCACGAGCGGCCTCCCGCATCGCGGCGTACTCCAGCTCTTCGGTGTCGCCGGTCGCGTAGGACTCGCGAAGCGCCGGAGTCAGCGCGAACGCCGTCCCGCCCAGCGGCTGCATCTGCTTGTCCGCCACCAGTTGCTGCAGCATCGGCAGCGTGGCAGGCAGGTAAATCCTCATGCGTCGACCGTCCCGATCATCTCGTCTACAGCTTCACCGATCATCGCCGCCAGCACGCCGACGTCGGGCATCGCATCCCGATCCGCGTTCAGCCCGAAGTACACCGCGCCGTTGTACGAGGTGACACCGACCGACAGCGACTGGTTCTTGGCCAGCGGCACCACCGGGAACATCTCCATCATCCTCGCCCCAGCCGCGTACAGCGGCACCTGCGGCCCCGGGACGTTGGTGACCAGCACGTTGAACAACCGGTCCGAGAACTCGTTGGCCACCCGCGCGCCCAGCGCGTGCAACGTCGGCGGAGCGAAACCGCTGACCTTCACCAGGGCGTCCGCGGCCACCGACTGGCCGGACTCGGCGTGCGCCCGCATGGCATGGCTGACCTGGTGCAACCGCATCGTGGGGTTGCCCTCGCCCACCGGCAGGTCCACGAGGTACGCCGACACCTTGTTGCCCGCGGTGCCGACCGGCAGGCTCGCCGTGTCCTGGTAGGCGGCGTCCGCCTCCGCGTCGTCGTCGCGGACCGACACCGGCACCATGGCCCGCAACGTCGTCGACGGGGTGACCACCTCGCCTCGCGAGAGCAACCAGTTCCGCAGGGCGCCGGCGACCACCGCCAGCACCACGTCGTTGACCGTGCTGCCGTGCGCCTGCCGCACCGCCCGCAGATCGTCCAGCTTCGCCTTCGCCACGGCGAACCGCCGCTGCGTCGACGTCGGCGCGTTCAGCGGGCCGCTGGGTGCGGGCACCACTGCCGCCCGGACGGCCGAAGCGACGCCGCCGAGAGCGCGCGTCACCTTCTGCACCGTCGCCGAGGCGTCGACCATGGCCGCCCGGACGTTCTCCACCACCTCGCCCGGCCGCTGCACCGCGTCCGTCGCCGCCTCCACCAGCAACTGAGCCACGGTCGGAGCCGGTCGCGGCATCCACAGCGCGTCCACGTCCTCGATCTCGCGGTTGCGCTGCAGGTCGAAGATGACCTGCCCGATGTCGATCGCACCGATGCCGTCGATCATCGCCTGATGGGTCTTGGTGATGATCGCGACACGGTTCTTCGACAGGCCTTCGACGAGGTACAGCTCCCACAGCGGCCGGGTGTGGTCGAGCTTGCGGGACATCAGTCGCGCCACGAGGTCGTGCAGCTGATCGTCGTTGCCCGGTTTCGGCAGCGCCGACCGGCGAACGTGGTAGGTGAGGTCGAAGTCCTGATCGTCCACCCACACCGGACGCGCCAGGCTGCCCGGAACCTCCATCACCCGCTGCCGGTAGCGGGGCACCAGACCGAGCCGCCGATCCACCATCGACAACAGGTGCTCGTAGTCGAAATCGCTGCGAGGCCGGCGGAAAACCGCGACACCGCCGACGTGCATCGGTGTCGTGTAGTCCTCCAGGTAGAGGAAGGAGGCGTCGACGGCGGAAAGGCGATCGGGCATGCGGAGATCCTGGCACACATCCCGGCCGGACCGAGGGGTTCACCCGCCGGGCCGCAACGCGGGCATGTGACACTTGATGGTGTGACCAGCGAAGTTTCCCCGAAGGACCGATTCGTCACCGTCTACGGCCGCAAGCCCGTGTTGGAGGCGTTGGCCGACTACGACCTGCGGGTCGACAAGGTGATCGTCGCGGAAGGACTCCGCGGTGGGGCCATCGCGGAAATCGAGGAGGCGGCCGCGGACCGCGCCGTGAAGGTGCAGCGCGCGAGCGCTCATCGGGTGAAGGTGCTGGCCGGCAACGGACGTCACGACCAGGGCGTCGTGGCCGACGTCGTCGCCCGCAAGATGCGGCCGCTCGCGGACGCGCTCGCCGACCACGCCACCGCCCCGCGCACCATCCTCCTGCTGGACGGCCTGACCACTCCTGCCAACGTCGGCATGATCCTGCGAACCGCCACCGCCTCCGGCATCGACGGCATCGTCGTGCCGCACCGCGGCGTGGCCGGACTGGACCCGCTGGTCATCAAGGCTTCCGCCGGAGTCGCCTTCCACGCTCCCGTGCTGCGCAGCCGCACCGCGGCCGAAGCGGCCGAGATGCTCACCGAGGCCGGCTACCCGCTCTACGCGCTCGACGCCGACTCGGAGCACAGCCTCTACAACACCGACTTCGGTGACCGCGCCGTGTTCGTGCTCGGCAGTGAAACCGCCGGTCTCTCCACAGAGGTGGAGGAGCGCATCGCCCAGCCGCTGTCGATCCCGATGGCCAACGAGGTCGAATCCCTCAACGTCGCCAGCGCGGCTGCGGTCCTCTGCTTCGAACTCCGCCGCCGCAGCCTCAGCTGACCCGCTCGGGACGGGCACCGCAGTTCTCGCCGTTGCGACTACTGCGGTGTCCGTCGGTCGATTAGCCCGGGATTGCGTTCTCCCGCGGGTTTTTCGGGCATGAAAAATGGGGTGGGCAGAAGAATTTCTTCTCCTGCCCACCCCACATAAGGATTGTGTCGGCGGTGTCTTACTCT